>CAZYHI010000009.1:0-27665 GCA_964647515.1 uncultured Micavibrio sp.
AAAAGAATTTTATCCTGTATGCAACCGACCAACAGACTCCAATTGGGGAATTATCTGGGTGCGTTGCGTAATTGGGTAAAACTTCAAGATGAAGATGACGGACAGAACCAGTGCCTATACGGCGCGGTAGATTTGCATGCTATCACCAATGGTCATGATGTTGATGCGCTGGCCAATGCGACGCGTGAAACGGCGGCGGCGTATATCGCGGCAGGTGTTGACCCGAAACGTTCTTACATTTTCGCGCAAAGCCACGTGCCAGAGCATGCTCAACTCAATTGGTTATTTGGCTCTTTTACGCAAATGGGCAAGTTGGAACGGATGACGCAGGTTAAAGATAAAGCAGGTAAAAACGCCGAACGTGCCAGCCTAGGTTTGTTCGCTTATCCTGTTTTGATGGCGGCCGATATTTTGCTTTATAAAGCGACACATGTCCCCGTGGGTGAAGACCAAAAACAACATTTGGAACTCTCTCGTGATATTGCAAGTGTTTATAATGAAAAATACGCTGGCGGCGAAGAATATTTCCCTCTGCCAGAACCCTACATTATGGGCACGGCGACACGGGTGATGAGCCTTCGTGATGGAACGCAAAAGATGAGTAAATCCGCCGAAAGCGATATGACGCGGATTAACCTGACCGATGATGCGGAGCTTATCGCCAAGAAATTCAAAAAAGCCAAAACCGATCAAGGGCACGTGCCTGCGTCGACAAAAGAAGGCGAGGGGCGACCCGAGGCGATGAATCTTATCGGTATTTATGCCGCGCTGTCTGATACGGAGCAACAAGCCGTCATGGATGAATTTGGTGGGCAACAATTTAGTGCGTTGAAAACAGCGTTATCTGATTTGGCGGTGGCGAAATTATCACCTATTACCTCACGCATGATCGAGTTGATGAATGACAAAGCTGAGATTGATAATATCCTCCAAGCTGGCGCGGATAAAGCCCGTGAGCTCGCCGCCCCAACATTAGATGACGTCTATAAAATGATGGGTTTTCTGCGTTAAAAAATGGAATACTTTGAAACAGTTGAAGAAAAGATAACTGAAATAAAAAAAATATTTCAGCCTATAGTGGGCGAAAAATTAGTACGCCATGAAACGGCAGAATTGTTTTTTGAAATTAGTGATACTACTTTAAAAGAAGACTCAGGGTGGGACGTATGGAATGACCTTCCTATACGATTGTATTTTAGTAACAATATGAACGCTTCTGTTTCGTGGTCAAAATTTGAAAATTTGTTTGTAAAGCCTGATCTTTCTTTACCAAAATGGTTGGACACAAAAACAAAAATTCGTTGGGTTAATACTCAAATTAAGAAAATTGATATTTTATACGGACAACGGCTTAAGGGTGTAAAGTTAGGTCGTGGTGAGATGTCTGTTGAAGATGAAAAAATAGTGATATGGACTCGTTTTTTACTCGTTTTTGAAACAGGATATCTTGAAATATTCAATGCTTTAGACGAAAATGGGTATTATGTTTACAATAATCTGCCTGAGGGCGAGTTTCAAGATTGTGTGTAATGACATTTAGTATAAATATGCATATAATATCTCTCATGACTCGTATTTTATTTACATTTGCTGTTCTTATTCTTTCAACTTTACCTGCCAAGGCGGATTATTTCTTATGGGAGGAGCCGAAAAGCGGCCTGACCATGACGTTCCCTGATACGTGGAAACGCCAATCACATCGCTACCCGAATGAGGTGCTGCGTATTGTTGCGCCGTCAGATGGTGAAGACCCTGTTTGTTCCGTTCAAATCGCTGACGATAAACGCTATACCATTTTTCCTGCCAATTATGGCGATGCCGTACAACGTGAAGCCGTGAGTTTACCCTTTTGGAAGTCATATATGGCCAACTATGATGATTATAGCATTGAGCGTGTGTTTGATGGTGGTGGTTTGGGGCGTTGGCGCGCTAGTTACGTTTTTGCTAGTTATTTCAAACATGATGGTAGCGTGATGCAACAAAGGCGCGGCATTATGTTTGCGTCACTCTATTATAACAAGGTTTACACAGTTGAATGTTCGACTCTTAACCATGCGTATGAGCCGTGGGGGCCGAACTTTAGAAGCATTATAAAGTCAATTGACTTCCAAAAGACCTTTCATGAGCATGCAACAGGCAATTATGCAGATTTCTTAAAAGATGCTGACCTCAACTTCTGGGCGCAAACAGGCCCTGAAGGGACTGCGGCTTATTAACCACTTCAGTTCAACAAAATTGTCATGCTACGACTTGATCATAGTATCTCTTTACGTGTATACAGATCCTTCGATTTCAATTAAAAGTTGATCGAAGGATGACAGTGGAGAGTAACTAGAATGTTCATACAAACGGAAAATACCCCTAATCCTAACACCGTAAAATTCCTGCCGGGAAAAACCGTGATGGAAGAAGGTGTCGCCGAATTTACAACGCTGGAAGAAGCCGCTTGCTCTATGCTGGCGCAGAGAATTTTTGGGTTAAAAGAAGTCGCGCGGGTCTTTTACGGTTCAGATTTTATCTCCATCACAAAGTCCGAAGATGGTGACTGGGAAGCGATGAAAACCCTTATCATGGCGGCGATGATGGATCATTACATGACAGGCATGCCGCTGTTTCGTGAGGGTATGGAGCCGAACAAGCAAACGGGGCATAATGATGATGGTGAAGATGATGAATTGACTGTTCAAATTAAAGAACTGCTCGATACGCGTGTACGCCCTATGGTGGCGATGGATGGTGGCGATATCGTCTTTGATAAGTTTGAGCAAGGCATTGTCTATCTTAAAATGCGTGGCGCCT
The DNA here is from genome assembly GCA_964647515.1 of uncultured Micavibrio sp. GTDB lineage: Bacteria > Pseudomonadota > Alphaproteobacteria > Micavibrionales > Micavibrionaceae. Next base: position 2,800 of record CAZYHI010000009.1, read on the forward strand.
GTGCGGGCTGTCCGAGTTCAACCATGACTCTCAAAGGCGGTATTGAAAACATGCTCCGTCATTATGTGCCCGAGGTTCTTGAAGTGCGCCAAGTTGAGGATTATTAGAGTTTTTGAACACAAAGACACAAAGGACACGGAGGCTTTATAGATTTTTACGATTCCTGCCTACGCAAGAAAAGCAGAAAATATGATTTTAGCTATAATGACTTTGTCTTAATTTTTTCCACTTTTCGTCATCCCGATGTAGATCGGGATCTTTTCAACAACGTAAATAGATTCCGAAACAAGTTCGGAATGACAGTATAGTGTGACGTTAAATATTCGTGTTCTTCGTGTTAAAAAAATTGAACCACAGAGAACACAAGGAGCACAGAGATGTCACGGAGGAAAAATTACACTTGGTGTTGTTGGTGTCTTGGTGGTTTATTTTGTTGAATAACGCTGTAGAGTCTTTTTTTAAGGTCTCTCAAATAAGAACCCTAACCAGCGCCATTTGATTTCTTCGGTCTCTGGATTTTTAACAGGAAGGGTGCAATTGACCCTAAATCGTGGCGCGTCAATTTCTTGCTTTAATCGAATTTCGATACGGTTGTTCAGGTTTTCTATCATTGGTTTTTGCTGCCCTGCGGCGTAGCAAGAGAGTTTATCCAAAGACAGCTCATTTGACACCGTGAACCCAATGGATGGGGCACTATTGTTCAAAATTGATGTTGACGGAATAGTATCCTCCGCAGGGATTGGAAGGGCGTTGATGATCATGTTGAAACGATTTTTATCGGCATAATTTTCAGTCATAACAAAGCGCGGTAAGATTGTTTTTGCTTTGTTGTGGTAGGCCACGGCTGAATGTTGTCCCAATAAGGCGGTGAATTTATAATTCTCAATGACTTTCAAATAAGGTTCATCATAAAGCCCATGGGAAAAGGCAAAATAATCAGGTTGCTTTTTAAAATTATCACGATAAAAGGCAACGGCGTTATTTAAGCTTCTCTGCGCGTCTTTTATAGAAGCGGTGGCATCATAATCGGTTTGTAAACCAAAATTGATTAGTGGTACTTTTTTTAGTGATCTTATATCTTTTTGGGTCAAATGATGCGGGTTGCTATCATTTATGTCCTCTGGTGATAAAAACACGGTGAAAGGTAATTGGTGTGCTTTTAGTAAGGGAACAGCATGCAATAGTAGTGATTTGTCAGGATTATCAAAGGTAATGACCACGCTTTTAGGAGGCAAAGCGGCCTTCTTTTTATAAGCTTTGATAATATCAGGTAGAGCAACGACATTATATTGCCCTGCATGAAGGGTGCGAATATGCGACTTAAATTGCTCTAGCGTGACGCTGTTGGCCGGAGAATCTTCATACCCAATATTGTGGTAGACCAGAATGCGTGCGGCACTTTTATCTTCTTCTATGGTCATGGCCATACTCGAAAAAGGCAATAAAACTAAAAGGAAAACTATTAAAAAACGCATCTCTTATTGATAAAGGTTTTGTAATATTATTACCAGTATCAATCTGATTGATATTTATGATGGACGCGCTAAAGTAACGCCTGTGATGGACAACGTAGAAAAAAAGACAGTTTTAGCCTTTGATACCGCCATGGGGGGGATATCTGTGGGGGTGATTGCCGCCAATGGTCATGTGGTTAGTCGACAGCTTGAAACTCAACGTGAGCAGGCTTCTCTTCTTATTCCAATGATGCAAGAAGTATTGTTAGAGGCGCAAATTGGGTTCAAAGACCTTAATTTGATTGCGTCAACGATGGGGCCAGGGTCTTTTACGGGGCTGCGTATTGGTTTAACAACGGCCAAGATGTTAAGTCAATCTCTTGATATACCTTTGGTCGGTATCAATACATTGTCTGTGATGGCGCATCATTATGATGGCGATGTTCCGCTGTTGGTTGTCCTTGAAACAAAGCGTCAGGATTTTTACGCGCAGTATTTTGATGGTGCTGCCAAGGGGCGTGCGCCCTTGGGAGAGCCGTTTTCCGCTCTGGCATCTGATGTTATGGATGCGCGCCCTTGTGATGATTTTGAAATAGGCGGAGATTGCCTTAAACGTTTTCAGTCTGAGGTTTCCAAGGATTTGAAGATACTCGACAACTGGATGCATCCAGACGCTATCATTATGGCGCAAATGGCTTTAACGCAGATGGAGCAGGGGCACGTAACTGATCCGATTGAACCGATATATTTGAGGGGGGCGGATGTTTCTATGCCTAAAACTCCACCGCGTCAGCTGGCGTAGAAAAGCCCTTGATTGAAGATGCTTTACTCAGCGAGTTCTTTTCCGCGTTTATGCGCGGCGGCGATGGCTTTATCGATGATGTCTTGAAGCGACCCATCCATTAAAACATCCAAGGCGGCTTGTGTCGTGCCACCAGGGCTTGTGACATTCTGGCGTAATGTTGCCGCGTCAGTTTGATCTTCATGTTCAGCCAGTGCGGCGGCACCGATGATGGTTTGTCGTGCGCATTGCATCGCTTGCTTTTTTGATAATCCCGCCTTTTCGCCAGCACTCGCCATGGCTTCAATCAAGTAAAAGACGTAAGCAGGGCCACTGCCTGATACGGCGGTAATGGCATCCATTTGCGCTTCATCGTCAATCCATGTTGTTTGACCAATAGCGTCCATAAGTCTTGTTGCCATGACTTTATGATCATCAGTGACATGGGTTGAGGCACAAAGGGCGGTCATGCCTTTACCAATCGCCGCAGGTATGTTTGGCATGGTGCGAATGATTGGCGTCACCGCAGATAGGGCATTTTGAAAGGAGGCGATGCTCTTACCTGCCGCGATAGAAATAACAGGGATGCCATCGGGTAATATAGGTTGAAGTTGCTGACAAATCATATCCATGATTTGTGGTTTCACTGCCAAGATAATGATGTCTGTTTTATGGTCTTGCCCCTCCTTAAAAAGAGATTCCATAAGTTTCACGTGAAACAGGTCAGGGTGACTCGATAACGAGTCATCAATATCATGCGGATCAAGGATTTGTGCGTGGTTGATGAGGTTCGCGGCGAGCCATCCGTGAATCATAGATGCACCCATCTTCCCGCAACCAATCACAATGATGTTTAGTTTTTTTAAGGGTTGGGTCATGGCTCTGTAATGAACCTCTTTTGAGTTTTTTGATGTTGTTTAGATTTTTATCTTAAGCAAGGCCAGCAACATCCATCAAAGCCAGCGACATGTCTTTTGTACTAGAAAAATTGACATTCGTTAATAGGTTAAACGCGGTGAAATGACGCTCGCATTCATGAATAGCAATATCAATCACATCTTCCATTTGTGCCATCGCCGTAATATCATTCACACCATTAAAAAGACTGGTGTAACGAAAGCAGGGCGCATTTGTTTTAGGCATGTTTATGTTGGCCGATACGGATTGTTGCCTGATATCAAAATGACCCAGCCATAGAGACGCATTAATTTTATTCATGATCTGTGTGGCTTGTTTCATTTTATTGGGTGCAATGTCAATGTCAGGGGCGCAACAAAACTGCAACGCGCTGTAATTTTCTTGCCAAACAAAAATCATTTTATAGTCACCATGCTGACCAGAGAGTATAACGCTCATCTCGTGGGCGCTGATGCGGTCATATTCCCAATCATTATTCATCATAATTTCTTCAACACCATCGAGGGGGTTGCCCGCATCATCTTCGGCAGTTATTTTGTTTTCAGTATTAAGCATGGTTAATGTTATTTGCTTTCCAGTTTTTCGAGGCGAGTCATTATATTTTCGAGTATATCTTGTTGCTCATCCCTTGTTTTTTTGAGTAAGTCCTCAACTTTTTCCAAATCTGCACGCGGAACCAGATCCATACGTTCCGCGACTTCTTCAACACGGGCTTTGACGTCATCACTTATTTGTTGCTTGGCACTTCCCAAAAGTCCAGCGGCACCGCCAGCCAGTTGTGTAATATCATCAATAAGGTTTTTTGGGTTGGTCATTGCTAAATGAAGGCTAGCACTGCTGTTTCAACACAGACAAGAAGCTGTAAATTTTTTTTCAAACATATCCACGTATAATTTACGTTACGGTAATCAAGGTGACGGTTTTTTAAGTTTTGTTTTTTGTTCTGAGCGGCGTAAGGTAGGGAAATGATTCAAATAACAACGAAATGTTTTGTAAAAAAATGAGCCTTCCTTATCCTAATATTGATCCTGTTGCCTTATCTTTAGGCCCACTTGAAATAAGATGGTATGCGCTCGCTTATTTGACAGGGTTTTTATTGGGGTGGAAATACGCCCTTCATCTGGCGGGGTTGGCGGTGAATAACCGCCCAACCCGTGAAGACATTGACAATTTTCTACCATTTGCGGTGCTAGGTGTCATTTTGGGCGGGCGTTTGGGCTATGTCTTGTTTTATCAGCCCTCCTTATATGCGGTTAATCCCCTTGATGCCTTTAAGGTATGGGAAGGGGGGATGGCTTTTCATGGGGGTGCCATGGGGGTTATTATGGCGCTGATCCTTTTTGCATGGCAGCAAAAGATACAGCTCTTGCGCTTGTCCGACATTGTTTGTGCTTGTGTGCCGATCGGTTTGTTTTTTGGTCGTATTGCCAATTTTATTAATGGTGAATTATTTGGCCGTACGACGGATGTATCATGGTCTTTTGTCTTTCCGCGTGGGGGACCACAACCGCGCCACCCTAGTCAGCTTTATGAAGCGATGTTGGAAGGCGCAGTTTTATTTGTTATCTTATTGTTATTATACAAAAAATTTAAATTTTCGGCGCGTCCGGGGGTCGTTAGCGGTGCATTTTTAATCGGCTATGGCGTGTTCCGTATGATTGTTGAGCTATACAGACAGCCTGATGCGCATATTGGTTTTGTCTTTGATCAGATATCAATGGGGCAGATATTAAGCCTGCCTATGGTCTTGTTGGGTGCCTGCGTTATTGCCTATGCGTCTGTGAAGGCACGCAAGGTCTAAGGGGAGAGGCTTTACCAATATGCCAACCCCTTTAGAAAAAATAATCAAACAAAAAATTCGTGATGATGGTCCGATGAGCTTGGCTGAATATATGAGGTTGTGCCTTGGGCATCCTGACTATGGGTATTATATGACCCGTGATCCTTTTGGTGCAAAAGGTGATTTCACAACCGCGCCAGAAATATCGCAGATGTTTGGCGAGATGATTGGGGCGTGGATCGCTGATACTTGGACGAAGTTAGGCGCGCCAGCAAAGTTTATTTTGTTAGAATGTGGTCCCGGTCGGGGGACATTAATGTCTGATGCGTTACGGGCAACAAAAAATGTCACCAGCTTTCATGAAGCGGTTCAATTGCATTTGATGGAGATGAGCCCTGTCTTGCAAAAACTACAAGCTGAGCAGCTGGCGCAATACGATCCAACATGGCATAGTGATCTGTCGACCTTGCCTGATGATTGTCCAATCATTGTGATTGGTAATGAGTTTCTTGATGCCTTACCAGCGTGTCAGCTGACCTATCGTGAAGCAGGGTGGATGGAAAGAAGAATAGATTTAGATAGAAACGACACGTTTCGTTTTTGTGAGATTGAAGCTAAAGAATCCTTAAAATCAGCTATTCCGCAGTTTTTAATCCCTCCTAAGCTCGGGGGTCATGTTGAAGTATCACTTGAACAGAAAAACTTCTTGAATGATCTTGTAAAAATCGTTTTAAAACAAGGGGGTGTTTCTTTATTTGTAGATTATGGGTTTACCCATAATGTGGCAGGTGACACCATGCAAGCGATTAAGAACCAGGCGTATTGTAATATATTCGATACGCCTGGTGAGGCAGATATTACAACACATGTTAATTTTTCTGAAATATCACAAACAGCGCTTGAACAGAACATGACGGTTCATGAACCTGTGTCACAAGGGGGGTGGTTGCAACGCCTTGGTATTTCGATACGTTTCGAGCAGTTAATGAAAAATGGTACTGAAATGCAACGGCGCGATATTGATGCAGCGATGAAAAGGTTAATCGGTAAAGGTGAAAAATCATCGGATAGAAAACAGAGTATGGGAGAGCTTTTTAAGGTCATTGCCTTTTCATCAAATCCCGATATAGAATTGGCAGGATTTTCTTAAAGTGAGAAAAGGGCAATTATGATTATTATTAAAGACAAAAAAATAGATGCGGTTCATGACACGATCCGTCATGGCTTTTTTGGTAAAACGGGCGGGGTGAGTCAGGGAGTCTATGAGAGCTTGAATTGTGGTCCCGGGTCTGGCGATAACTTAGAAAACATTTATGAAAATCGTAAACTTGCTGTCAAAGCGTTGGGTAGTGATGCAGATGATGTTGCGACGGTCTGGCAAGTTCATGGTGCTGATTGTCTGATTATTAGTAAGATGCCAGAAAAAGGGGTAAAGCGTCCTAAAGCGGATAGTATAGTCACTGATGTGCTTAATTTACCGATTGGCGTACTCTCCGCCGATTGCACGCCGATTTTGTTTGCGGGGTTAAAAGCGGATGGTGCGCCTGTTATTGGCGCGGCGCATTCGGGGTGGGGCGGCTCGCTTAAGGGTATTGGCGAGGCGACAGTTGATAAGATGGTGGAGCTGGGCGCGCAGCTTGATACTATTCAAGTCGCGATTGGCCCGTGTATAGGCCCTAAATCTTATGAGGTATCTATAGGTTTTGAAGCGCCATTCTTGGAGCGCGCACCTGAGGATGAGCATTTCTTCCGCGAAGCACAGCGTGACGGGCATTTGATGTTTGATATGCCTGGTTATGTTGCCAATCGTTTGGCGCAACATGGCGTCAAGAATGTAACCATCACAGGGCATGATACGTATATATTAGAGCAAGATTTTTTTAGCTATCGACGCAAAACCCATAATAACGAACCAGATTATGGTCGACAAATTTCGGTGATAGCGATTAAAGAATGATAGATATACCTTCGATAAAGATTATAGACATTGAAAGTACTGAAGCCATGAGCGTCAAGGCACGTTTAGCTGATTGTGTGGTTTTGACGCATGATAACAAAATTTTGTTACAATATCGTCCGTTAAATTGGTCAAGCAATGCTGGCGGTTTAAATCTATTTGGTGGCCATGTTGATGAAGGAGAATCTATTATTGAAGGGTTATGCCGTGAAATAAAAGAAGAGCTGGGTGCTGATGTTTTAGAAAACGAAGTGACGTTTATTGACGCAATCAGTGAGACTTGGACTGAACACAAAGAGTTTGTTCATGTCTATTTTTGGCATGATAAAGAGTGTAAGATAACAGGATGTTATGAAGCAGAGGCGAGAGAATTTGAAACGGTTGAAGATGCTTTGTGTGAACCAAAATTAATGGATTACTCTAAATGGGCATTGTTGATGTGTCAGAAAATGAAATTATTGAGTTAGTTTTAAGTGTTAGAAAGTGAAGTAAGGAGAGCGTAATGCCATCAGAATATCAAAAGTTTAAATTTCATACTGTGTTTTTACATTGGGTCGTTGGATTGGGGATTATTGGGCTCATTGCTGTTGGGCTTTATATGGCGGAAAATAAAGTCTATGCGCTTTACCCCATTCATAAATCTATCGGTGTGATTTTGTTGGGGGTTATTTTGGTGCGTGTGTTCTTTCGCATCAAAGAAGGTTGGCCGACAAATATTAGCACGGGCAAAAACTGGGAACATGCGTTGGCAAAAACTTGTCATTGGGTTTTGATTTTGGGGACGCTGGCTCTACCAATCTCTGGTGTAATTATGAGCTATTATGGTGGGCATGGCGTCGCTGTCTTTGGTTTAGACGTGCTGGCAAAAAATTATGACCCTGCTTTAGCGCGAGCCATCCCGATTAATGCTGAGTGGTCAAAGACGGGGAGTTTTATTCATGAATGGGCAGGGAAGGCGCTGATTGGTGTGATTACGTTGCATGTTTTAGGGGCGTTAAAACATCATGTTCTGGATAAAGATAATACCTTGCGTCGTATGTTGGGTCGGTAGTTGTTTCGCTGTCATATTTGTGTTCATTCGTGGTTTGAAAAAATGTAACAGGGAGGATTTTCATAGAGAAAAGCTTGGTGTCTTTGCATTGCCACGGGGGTGATGGAACTATGTGTAATTGTTAATGGAAATTGCTATAAGTTAATAAAAAAGGACGCATCTCATTGAGCGCGTCCTTTTGTTGTTCTTTATGGTAGGTAGAGGGAAGAGACTTATTCTTTACCTTCTTCAGGTTTAGCATCACCACCTTCGGCTTTTTCACCATCGGCAGATGCTTCAGCACCTTCTTCGCCCTCGGCTCCCTCTTCACCTTCTTCGCCTTCAACAGGCTCATCCTCAACAATGGCGCGTGGTGCGGCAATGGAGGCCAGTGTAAAGTCACGATCATCAATCGCAGGCTTCGCCCCATCAGGCATTTTGGCATGGCTGATTTTGATTGAATCACCGATATTGAATTCAGTAATATCAACTTCAATTTCATCAGGGATGGCGGTTGCTTTACAGATAACGTCAACATCAAAACGAATAACGTTTAAGATCCCTTTTTCTTTAATACCCACGCATTCTTCTTGGTTTGTGAAGTTTACAGGAACAGCCACTGTAATGGTTGTTTTGTCTGTCACACGTAAGAAGTCAACGTGAAGCACATTGTCAGAGACAGGATGTAATTGAACATCACGCGCCAAGACTTGCATTTTCGTGCCGTCAACTTCCATTTCACAAATACTTGTGAACATGTGGGCTTTGTTATACTCCAAATTTGCTTCTTTGGTTGGTATTGAGATTGTCACAGGGTCTTTTTTGTCACCGTAAATAACGGCGGGTGTCTGATTTTCCCTACGAAGTGCTCGAGCGACCCCCTTACCGGCGCGTTCACGTTTCGTAGCAGACATTGCGTATGTTTTAGTAGCCATAGCTATGTTTCCTTATTGTAAAATTAAGACGCCCTCCAGGGGTGCGCGTCATGCCCTAACATAGAGCAATGGCGTAAGTAACACTATTTTATCAAGGATTTCAAGGGTTATTTAGTGTTTTAATCGCAAATTGAATTGAATGAAGGTGCGGTAAACTTTGTGTTGCTCCATGTTGCTGCCCGAACTAATTTTTTTAGGGCGCGATCATATTTCTTTGGATCCTTAATGACCTTGGTGTCTTTTCGTTCATTATTTTTGTAGAGACTGATCTGCACAGATTGGTAAAATGGTGGGATGCAGCTGAATAATAAGGCATGTTTGCTGTCTATTCGGACAAGTGTTGGTTGAGGAGTGTCTATTTTGGGTGCCGCGCCGCAGCCTACGATTCCTAATAACGCTAATCCAGCAACGGCTGTACCAACCTTTTTAGTAAAAATACTTTTTAATGTTTTACCATTCATTTTATATACCTGTTCTAATAAGAGATGGGCATAATATAGCTGATTTTACGTTATGTCAGTATGTTATTTAAAAAGGGCGGAAACGGAGCGTTCTTCGTAGATTCTCAGCATCGCTTCACCAATGACGTGTGACACAGAGATTTGTTCAATATTATCACAGTTTTTAACCGCTTCGGTGGCGGCAATTGAATCTGTGATGACTAGATTTTCAAGGGGGGAGTTCATGACCTTGGCCACGGCACCACCAGAGAAAATACCATGTACAATATAGGCGTGAACCGATTTTGCACCACCATCTTTTAAGGCTTGTGCGGCATTACAGAGCGTTCCTGCACTATCGACCATGTCATCAATAAGGACACATTCTTTGCCTTTAACTTCACCAATGACATTCATGACTTCGGATACACCCGCCTTTTCACGGCGTTTATCAATGATGGCCAAATCGGCGTTCATGCGCTTGGCGATGGCGCGGGCGCGAACCACACCACCAACATCGGGGGACACCATGACAAGATTGTCGCTGTCAAAACGTTCTTTCATATGTTCGGCCATGGTTGGACTGGCGATGAGATTATCGGTTGGAATATCAAAGAACCCTTGGATTTGACCCGCATGTAGATCCATGGTCAGAACCCTATCTGCACCAGCAGAAGTGATAAGGTTAGCGACCAATTTTGCCGTAATAGGCGTTCTACCGCCTGTTTTACGGTCTTGACGGGCATAACCGTAGTAAGGAAGCACCGCAGTGATGCGCTTGGCTGACCCACGCTTGAGGGCGTCAATTGTGATAAGCAGCTCCATCAAATTATCATTGGCGGGGTATGATGTGGGCTGAATGACGAAGCAATCCTCTCCACGGACATTTTCCAAAATTTCGACAAAGACCTCCATATCAGAGAAGCGCTTGATGCTTGCTTTTGTTAAAGGGATGTTGAGATATGCCGAAATAGATTCAGCGAGGGCAATGTTTGAATTACCAGCAATAATTTTCATTATTCTTTTTTCCGTAAACACATTCAGTTGGCTAATAATTGACCTTAAAAAACAAGGGGCAATAAATCAATAGTGAAATTGATTCTGTTGCGATTTTAATTTATTGATGGGCTATAGATTTTAAGAAAAGAAGATTTTTGATATGTGGCTTTTGGTAGGGTTGGGAAACCCCGACGATAAATATAAAGATAACCGACATAATGTTGGTTTCATGGTGATGGATCAAATCGCCAGCGATAATATTTTGCCTGCGTTTAAATCGAAATTTAATGGTGAAATCACCGAAGGGCGTCTGGCAAATCAAAAAGTCATGCTGCTCAAACCTCTAACTTACATGAATGACTCTGGCGTATCGGTGCGAAAATGCGCGGATTTTTATAAGATTGAACCAGACAAAATTATTGTCTTTCATGATGAACTGGATATTGAACCCTCACGCGTGAAGGTGAAGCAAGGTGGTGGCACAGGCGGTCATAACGGTTTAAAATCAATCGATGCACATTTAGGTGATAAAGATTATTGGCGCGTGCGTATGGGCATCGGTCATCCAGGGGATAAAAACCGCGTCAGTGGCTATGTGCTGAATGATTTTAGCAAGGAAGAGCAAAAATGGTTGGATGATTGGATATATGTTGTTTCCAAAAATGTTGATTATTTGCTAAGTGATAACAAAGATGAATATATGACCAAAGTAAGTGAAGGATTTAAAATATGAGTTTTAATTGTGGAATTGTGGGTTTGCCCAATGTAGGAAAATCGACGTTGTTTAATGCGTTAACCGCGACAGCGGCGGCGCAGGCGGCGAACTTTCCATTTTGTACGATTGAACCCAATGTCGGTAAAGTCGGGGTGCCTGATCCACGACTTGATCAAATTGCGAAGATTGCCGCTTCCGCCAAAATTGTTCCCGCTCAACTCGAGTTTGTTGATATTGCAGGGTTGGTTAAGGGTGCGAGCCAAGGCGAAGGGCTGGGCAATCAGTTCCTCACCAATATTCGTGAAACCGATGCCATCATCCATGTGCTGCGCTGTTTTGAAGATGGCGACATTATCCATGTTGACGGATCGGTTGACCCGATCCGTGATGCAGAGACCATTGAAACAGAATTATTGCTGGCGGATTTAGAAAGCCTTGAAAAGCAGATAGGAAATATTGAACGTAAAGCCAAAGGCGGCGACAAAGAATTTAAAGATCAATATGATTTTATGTTGAAGGTGAAAGCCGCGCTGGATGGGGGCTTGCCTGCACGAACCGTGAAGGCCGATAACCCCGATGAAGAACGTTGGGTCAAAACCATGGGCATGTTAACCGCAAAATCTATCTTGTATGTTTGTAATGTGAATGAAGATGATGCGGCGCAAGGTAATGAGTGGAGCGCGAAAGTCGCGGCGATGGCGGCGGAAAAAGGCGCATCAAGCGTTGTGATTTGTGCGGCGATTGAATCTGAAATCGCGCAACTTGAAAGCTTAGAAGAACGTAACGAATTTTTAGAAACGATAGGTTTGGAAGAGGCAGGGTTAGACCGCATCATCAAGGCGGGTTATCAATTGCTCGGTTTGCAAAATTATTTCACTGCTGGCCCGCAAGAGGCGCGCGCTTGGACGATTAAAAAAGATGCTAAAGCACCAGCGGCGGCAGGTGTTATCCATGGTGATTTTGAAAAAGGTTTTATCAAGGCCGAGGTCATTGCCTTTGATGATTACGTCGGTAATGATGGTGAACAAGGCGCAAAAGATGCCGGTAAAATGCGCCAAGAAGGTAAGGACTATACCGTCGCCGATGGGGACGTGATTTTATTCAGATTTAATGTTTAAACCGTTCGCTTTCTTCAAAAAGCAAACACCGTAATAGGCGATAAAAGAGCAAATAACAGGGAGCGTGCCGACATGCACGCCCATAAAAGCGTTACCTGTTTTTATTTTATAAAGTGCCATGGCAAAGGCCATGACAAGCCCGATTGTTATTGATAAAAACGCGGCCAATGTGGAGCGACGTTTCCATTGAAAACTTAAAATCGTAGGAATCATAACCGCACTGCCGATGGCGGAATAAATCGCAAGGTCGGTCATAAATTGCGGTGGTTTTAACCCTGCAACGAAAGCGATAATCAGAACAACCATCATGATGGCTTTGGATAACACGACTTGGCGTTTGGGTGTGATGCTAAAAAATGGTCGTACCATATCACGTGCGCCCATTTGCCCAATTGAGATAAGCAGCGAGTCAGCGGTGGACATCGCCGCACCCAACGCACCCAGTAACATAATGGCCGAGGCGATTAAACCTAAAACACCCAAGTTACCCAGCTCTTTAAATGTATGCCCCATGACATAGTTGGCTTGTAAATCACTGCCGTAAGTCAGGTAGATGGATAGGCCGTAATACAGCCCTAAAAATGCGGTGAAGCAAAACCCCAGAATAATACCGATGGTCATAAAGTTAATGTGACTGTCTTTTTCCGCCATCATGGCACGGGTAAGGATATGCGGTTGTAAGTAGATGCTAGCGGTGACAAGTGAGACGCTTATGAGCAAAGGCCATGTGTAAAAATCTTTCGCACCCGCCAAGGTTAAATGATCGGGGGAGACATCGTTAATGCTGTTGATGACAGAGAAAAATGATAAATCAAAATGATTAAAAATTAGCCATAACCCTGCGATAAGCGCGATGAAGGAGGCTATAATTTGTACGAAGTCGGTATAAGCAATGGCGCGCATACCACCCAAAAATAAATACACAAAGATGATGAATAACATCGCGCCAACGCCCGTGGTGTAGGTGATGGCGCCATCGGTGTAGGAAGAAATAAAACTGCCAACGCCAACCAGTTGCAGTGAAATGTAAGGCATGAAAAAGATGGTAAAAATTACGGCAATAAACAGGCCGATCTTTCTGGAGTTGTAGCTGTCGCTAAATATTTCTAAGGGAGAAAAGATGCGTTTATTTTCGGCGATGCGGCGCATTTTCTTCGCCACGCATAAAAATAATAAAACTCCACCACTATGCAAGGATAGATAAAATATAATCGCGCTGATACCGTGGGTGTAAACAAGCCCCGGGATACCCAACACGGTAAAGGTGCTGAATAAGCTGCCCATATAGGTAAAGGTTAGAACAAGCGGTGAGAGGTTTTTACCCGCGAGGAAAAACTCATTTAACCCTGGTAGTAAGCTTTTGGTGGATTTAAACCGTGCGTAAAGAACAAAGCCTAAGATAATGGCGAAGTAACAGGCGGTTAAGCCAAGGACGAGGCTGAATTGTTGCATAATGAGGGCAGTCTCTAAGCTCGCACAAGCGTTTCATACGCGTCACGAAGTTGTCGTGTGATCGGGCCGACGCTGAAATTTGTATCATCAATTTTACCAATCGCCGTAATTTCAGCGGCGGTGCCTGTCACAAAAACTTCATCGGCGGCGTGTAGCTCTTCTGGTTTGATTTGGCAAACATCGACTTTTATACCGTTTTCTTCAGCAAGCTTAATTACTGTTTGACGGGTTAAGCCGTTTAAGAAACAATCTGGATCAGGGGTTTTGATAACCCCATCTTTAATCATGAATATATTCGCCCCCGTTAGTTCAGCAACAAAGCCACGATGATCTAGCATGAGAGCATCGGCATAACCATTGGCCTCTGCGGCATGTTTGGACATGGTGTGTGTTGCATAAATGGCAGCGGTTTTACTGTCTGTGACGGCCGTATCGGGTAGAGGAGCACGCCATTTTGATGTCATAAGCGATATACCTTTTTCACGTGCTTCTTCCCCAAAATAACTTGGCCAATCCCAACAGGCAATGGCAACATGTGTTTTGGTTTTTTGTGCGCTGATGCCTAGTTCTTCCGACCCACGCCAAGCGACAGGACGGATATAGGCATTTGTAAGCTTATTGGCTTTTAGAATTTCATATTTGGCATCGTTAAGCTCGCTGGCACTATAAGGCATATTCATGTCGATAAGTTCAGCCGAACGGATAAAGCGCATCGAATGCTCTTGGCATAGAAATATCTTACCATCATAGGCGCGTTCGCCTTCAAAGATAGAAGATGCGTAATGCAGGCCATGGGTGAGGACGTGGACTTTCGCATCGCGCCAATCAATAATCTTTCCATCCATCCAGATTAGACCGTCGCGATCACTGAAATTTTCACTCATTTTATAAACTTTCTTGTTTCAATGTTTCAATTCCCTCTATTTTTTGGCAAAAATGTAATAAAAGCAAGCCTCTTTACGCAGAATCTTGTTAAAAACATGGGGAGCTGTTATGCAAGAGGTAGAATGAAAGACACACTTACAAGTGCCAATCAGGCAGTTTTGTCACATATTCTGGTTGTTGATGATGACGACCGGATCAGAGATCTTGTTGCCCGTTATTTACGTGAGCATGATTTTTTTGTCTCTACCGCCGAAAGTGCGGGCCAAGCCAAAGAAATTTTAAGCTGGGCAGAATATGATGCTTTGGTGGTTGATGTGATGATGCCTGGGCAAGATGGTATGGAATTTACGACGGAATTACGTGAGGGTAGTGATATTCCTGTTTTATTACTGACGGCTATGGGCGAAACAGAAGATAAAATTAAAGGTTTGATAAGTGGTGCTGATGACTATTTATCCAAACCTTTTGATCCACGAGAGCTGGTTTTACGATTACAGGCAATTTTGCGGCGCAAACCAAAACCGCAACAGATTCAAAAAGAAACACGTATAGGTTCGTGGCTTTATTATTTTTTACATCATGAGTTAGTTGATGGTGATGTGCGTGTGAAGTTAACGGATGGGGAAGCAACCTTACTGGAAACCTTATTGCAACAAGTGGGTCAGATTATGAGCCGTGAAGATTTATCGCAAGCTTGCGATATGGACCCTGATAAACGAACCATTGATGTTCAGGTCACACGTCTGCGCCGTAAATTGGAAGAAGACAGCAATATGCCGCGTTACTTACAGACCGTGCGTGGTAAGGGGTATGTTTTAAGGACGGAAGAATTTTAATGCTTAACTCTCAAGAAAATATAGCACCTAAAAAAATGTTGAAGAGATTTTTACCACGGACGTTATTTGCTCGTTCGCTTCTTATTCTTATGGCACCAATTATCTTAACGCTAGCCATTAGTACTTATGTTTTTTTTGAACGTCATTGGGAAAGAATGGCGGGTCGTCTTGCTTTTGTTGTCGCGGGTGAGGTTTCATTTTTAAGTGACCAAGTGCGGGAGAATGATACAGATAAAGTTGCGCTGAATTTATTGTCACAGCAAACACAAAAATATATGCAGATTAATTTGCAATATGTAGAGGGCGCGCAAATGACACGCATGCCCACGCCATATACAGGGCGCGGTAAAATTATTTATAAAATATTAGATAAAGAATTAAAAAATATGTTGCCCTATCCGTATCATGTTGAAGTTGATACAGATGAAAAATGGGTTCAAATACAAGTGATGCTGGACAAAGGTTTGTTGATTGTGACCTGTCCTGAACGACGCCTGTTTTCATCCTCTGGGTATGTGTTTTTGATTTGGATGGTGGGTATTTCATCTGTGCTGTTGACCGTCGCTGTTTTATTTATGCGTAACCAAATACGACCTATTAAACGCTTGGCTGTGGCGGCAGAACGTTTTGGTAAGGGTCGTGATGTTCCGTTTTTTAAACCAGAAGGCGCACGAGAAGTTCGGGCGGCGGCGCAATCTTTTATTGAAATGCGTAATCGTATTAATAAACAAATTCAAACCCGCACGGCGATGCTCGCGGGGGTTTCCCATGATTTACGGACTCCGTTAACACGTATGAAGTTGCAAGCCGAAATGTTGGAAGAGGGGGCGGATAAAGACGCGTTTAAATCTGATGCAGATGATATGGAACGCATGATTAATGCTTATCTACAATTTGCGAAAGGCGATGGTGATGAGCAGCCACAGCGTTGTGATTTAAGCGAAATTATAAAAAGACAAGTTTCTGTTTTTTCTCGTGATGGGTTTGTTGTCGACGTGAATTTTGAGGATGACAAAGCCTTTGATTTGTTTTTGCGCCCTGTCGCGTTTGAACGATGCATCAGTAACATTATATCGAATGCACAAAAATATGCAGGGTCGGTGTCGATTAATTTGAAGAGGGATGATGATCACGTTACCCTTACGTTTAATGATGATGGCCCTGGGATATCACCAGAACGATATGAGGATGTTTTTAAACCCTTTTATCGTGAAGAAAAATCACGTAACAGCAAAACAGGCGGGGTAGGTTTAGGTTTGCCTATCGCACAAGACATTGTTTTTGCACATGGCGGTGATATCACTTTAGGAGAGAGCCCTAAAGGTGGTTTACAAGTCGTTGTTAAGTTACCTGTTTAAAAAAATTCTAAGATAGACCATCTAAAAATGAACCACAGGCATGGAATACTAGATAATAGTGTTGCAGTGGCTACGTGGTAAATTGATTTATTGTTTTTGTAAGCATAAAAGCATAAGACTGTTCCAATAAAGCTAAGTGTTAATGATATTATTAACAGGGGGGGGAATAATGATGTTGCTCCAAAAGCACTCCAACCTTCTAGCGTTGACATATACCAAAAAAATAGAGCAAAAAGCAGTAGCGGAAGAGGTGATATGTACTTGTAGATTGTATAAAATTTTTGTATTTTTAATTTATTGTTTTTTAACATTAATGAAGCTTTCCACCAATGGGGATGTCTTTATCTGGAGTTGCCAAAGTAATATGGCCATTTTCATCATTGAATCCTAAAACCAAAACTTCTGACATGAAGGGGCCAATTTGTTTGGGCGGGAAATTAACAACCGCCATGACTAACTTATCGGTTAAATCATTTATGGTGTAATTTTGTGTGATTTGAGCCGATGTTTTGCGTTGTCCAATATCATCGCCAAAATCTATATATAGTTTATAAGCGGGATTGCGTGCCTCTGGAAATTCTTCGGCTTTTGTGATGCGCCCCACGCGTATATCAACTTTTAAAAAATCATCAAATGTAATGCTCATGCCGCTATTTTAAGCGTATTTTTGTTCGAATGCGATCATTATGAAGTAAATAATTTAATATTATGTAAATTTAATAGTATTTATAAGTCTTTTTCATCATTTTATTAGCTTTCTATTAACTCTCTTTGGGCAAAATAGAGAGTGGTTAATTGGGTATCTCTTTTTTATAAATAAATGATGAACTATACGCATGGTTGGAAATGACAATTATAGGCCGAATATGATGCCACCATCCCCTGTAAAATCTAGGGGTGGTTGGTTGTCTAGTAATATGGCGCAGTTGATGGTTTTTCTGAATGGTTTAATTTTGACCGTGACGGCTTATGCGACGTTAAGTGTTTTTATTCATCAAATTGTTAAAGAAGATTTTTTAAAAACAACGAATGAAGTGCAAGAGCATTTAGCATCTTCTTACCAAAACATAGAAGAAACGCTGACAACGTTGGGGGTGCTTATTGAGGTTCTACCTGACAATAACGTAGGATCATTTTCGAATTATACGCAAAAGAAAATAGCAAACCTAGATGGTTTTGAAGAAATTTTTTGGATACGTAAAGAGGGAAGTGAAAATAATATAACTTCCATTTTAAACAATAATAAATTTTCAAATGAATGGCCTCATTATCTTATGCGTCATAAAGATGACTTTGACAAAACAAAAGGTTTATTTGTTATTGAACGTAAATATTTACCGAATTTAAAAACAGCACTATATGACGATATTTTAGTTATTGGAAAAACTGTTGAAAATAAACCGAATGACATATTAATCGGTGTTTTTGACAGCAAAAAAATTATTTCAAAAAAATGGTTGGAAAACCGTAATAATATATCTTCTTTAGAGGTTTTAAATGATCAGCGAGATGCCGCTTTGTTTTCGTATTTTCTTGATAGTAAAATTTCTAAAAGCAATTACGTGAATATGTTTAATGTGACTTTTGCTGGCGATACTTATGACGTAAGAGTTAATCTTAAAACTGGTCGTAGAGAGGCATTTTTACAAAAGATTCCTTTGCTGATGTTATTGTTTGGGGTGACATTGACGTTGATTGGAACACTTTACGTGCGTAACAACCAAAACCAATCGCAAAAACTTTCTGCGATGAACAAAGAGCTCGCTTATAAAAACTATGAGCTTAATCAAGAGATTTCTGAACGCGAAAGATTAAACGTTCTTGTTCAAACGTCGGCAAAAGAAAATAAAGCTATTATTAACGCTGTTAGCGATATTATTTTTGAAGTGTCAATTGAAGGAACGCTTTTGTTCTTAAATGATTCTTGGGGTAAGGTGACAGGGTTTTCTTTGGATCGTTCGTTAGGGCGTAATTTATTTGACCTTTTATATGTTGAAGACCAAAATCAACAAAAGCAAGATTTTTCAAAATTAGTAAAAGGGCAGAAGCAATCATACCGATCATTTACACGCCTTCGTTGTTCTAATGGTAAGTATCGTACAATAGAAATTGCTTTTTCAATGTTACGACAGGACGAAAATGGTGATTTACGTGCTGTAGGAACGATTACAGATGTTGAAGAAAGACGCCGTGCGGAAAAAGCCTTAAGTGAAGCGGAGAAAAAATACCGTAAAATTGTTGAAAACGCAGCGAGTGGTATTTATCAGGTGACACCTGAAGGGCAGTTTTTGAGTGCCAATCCTGCTTTCGCAAAAACATTGGGGTATGACAATGTTGAAGATATATTGCGGGATGTTAGCCAAACCAAAGAACAGCTTTATGTTGATGTGCCCTTGCGCGAAAAAATATTGAAAGACATTGCTGTTTTAGGAATGGCGAAACAAGCAGATTTTCAATTGCGCCGAAGAGATGGCGATATTATTTGGGTGAGTGAAAATATTCGCCCTGTTCTTGATGATGAGGGAACATTACTTTTTTATGAAGGCAGTATGGAAGATATTGATCAACGTAAAAATGCAGAAATTGCCTTAAAAGAAGCGATGATTCAATCTGATTTATCCAGCCGTGCAAAGTCAGAGTTTCTAACAAATATGAGTCACGAATTACGCACACCATTAAACTCAGTTATTGGTTTTGCTGAAATTATAAAAAATGAGGCTTATGGTGCTTTGCCTAGTCCAGAATATAAAGAATATGCAACCAATATCCATGAAAGTGGCAAAGGCTTGCTTAATGTTATTAATGATATCTTGGACGTATCACATATTGATGCAGGAAATAGGGATTTGAAAGAAGGTATTGTTCACGTACCTGAAATTGTTGCGTCATGTCTTGAGATGACAAATGCAAAAATTACTAATAAGAAAATCCGCGTTGATAATAAAGTAACAAATGCTGATCTTAATTTAATTGGTGAAAAGCATGCGATTAAACAGATGTTATTAAACCTTATTTCGAATGCGGTACGTTTTAGTCCCGAAGAATCTTATATTATGGTTGATGCAGAAATTGATCATGCAGGGCGTATGCGTATTTCCGTGACGGATACAGGTGTTGGGTTAACAGAAAAAGAATTAGAAAAGGCTTTATCACCCTTTGGTCAGGTAAATGCTGAACATAAGAGAGAAAAATCTGGTACAGGTCTGGGACTGACGCTTGTAAAATCATTGGTTGAGTTGCATGGAGGTGGCTTAGAAATGGTCTCTCAGAAGAATATTGGAACAACGGCAACGTTAACCTTCCCAAAGAAAAGAGTGTCTAACCCACAAGTTAAGGCTGCTGATACAACGACCGAAAATGCTTAATAGTTTTCACGTTCTATCTATTTAGAGAAATTGTTTAAAATTCTCCGGTAAATCATCCTCAGACATAGAAAGTATTGTTTTTGCAATGCCGTAACTATATCCGGCCCTCGCCATCGTTGCTATAGATTTTTTTACATCACGTTTGTTTAGCCGGTCAAAAGGGCCTAATTTTTTACGCCGTGCAAAAATAAGGGCGGCATGTGAATCTCCATTTTCGCCGTCCGAAAGTTTTTCACTATCGTGGATGTTGATGGCGTTTGTAATTTCGCAGCGTTGATAACCTTTTTGCATCAGCTTACTGTGTATTTGTGCCGAAGATAATCCACGCCGCCGAAGTGAAGTTATCATTCCTTTTAAATAAGCATTATCATCTAATAAGCCCAGTTCTTTGAACTGGATGACCACATCATCCAGCATTGTTAGGCATTCATCCATGTTTTGTTCTGTATGATGGCGGCACGATTTGCTGATTTTACGTTTCATAACGGTCTTAAAGTGCATGGAGCTAGCGGGGAAGCGTTGCAGATAGGCCAAGCCAGAATTATAGAGATAGCGCGGTGATATTTTCTTGGGTGGTTTTAATTCTTTTTTGTGAGTTGACGCCTTGCGTGGTTTATTTTCGCGGTAATCTGCGTTATCTTCATTTTGATTGCGTTTCATAAATAAAGAATAACATAATGACTGAAAATACCTATAGCTTTACGAACAAAAAAGGGGAGCTTACCCCCCGTAAAATAAGAGGAATGAATAGAGTCGGCCTGTTTACATTAGTGAAAAAGGAAGTCGGGCGTTTCATTAATGTGTACACTCAAACGGTCGTTGCCCCTGTTGTTACGACATTGTTGTTTTATGCGGTATTTGCCTTGGCTTTTGGTGGTATTACACGAACAATTGGTGATTTACCGTATTTGGAGTTTTTAGCACCAGGATTGGTCATGATGACCATGGTTCAAAATGCTTTTGCGAATACTTCATCATCGATGGTTATTGGCAAGGTCGCAGGCAGTATTGTTGATATTATTATGCCGCCTCTATCTCCCTTAGAAATGTATTTGGGCTATGTTATTGGAGGTATGTTTCGTGGTCTTGTGGTTGGTGTTGTTGTTGCGATTTTTGTTGCTTTGTTTGTGGGCTTAAATATTCATTCGGTGCTACATATTATCGGCTTTGCGGTTTTGGGTAATATGTTGTTGGCTAGTATTGGTTTGGCGGCGGGGATATGGTCACAAAAATTTGATCACATTGCCGCGGTAACAAATTTTCTTGTGACGCCACTGACGTTTTTATCTGGTACTTTTTATTCAATTACGCAGCTTCCAGAATTTTGGAAGGGCTTAGCACTATATAATCCGTTTTTTTATATGATTGACGGTTTTCGTTATGGTTTTATTGGTCACGCCGATGGCAATGTGACAATAGGCTTGTTTGTATTGCTAATTGCAAATGTTATGATTACGGCCTTAACATTGATGATGTTAAAAACTGGTTACAAGATGAAGAGTTAAGCTTCTGATGAGTGAAAATGTAAATGACAATGAGTTTTTGGGCAATGTTATTCGCCCGTTTCAGTTGGAAAGCTCTAGCTTGCGCGGGCGTATTTTACGCTTAAATACGGTACTAGATGATATTTTAAAGCCCCATGATTACCCGATGGAGATTAGCCAGTTATTGGGTGAAGTTGTGACTTTAAGCGCATTATTTTCTTCGATGTTAAAGTTTGATGGCATATTTACCTTACAGATTTATGGGGATGGTGCGGTGTCGATGTTGGTCGCTGATATGACCAGTGATGGTGACATTCGCGGCTGTGCAACATTTAGTGAAGAAAAATTCAACATGTTAAAAGGTAATAAAACAACAGGGTTACATGACTTGCTGGGTAAGGGTTATTTGGCTTTTACGGTCGATCAAGGTGAAGACACAGACCGATATCAAGGTATCGTTGAGTTGAAAGGCGATAACTTAATCGATTCAGTCCAACATTATTTTATGCAGAGCGAGCAAGTAAATACCGCCATCATGATTGCGGTTGAGAGGAATGATAAGGAAGCTTGGCATTCGGCAGGATTGATGTTGCAACACATGCCATCGGATGGTGGTCATGAAGTTGTACCAGCGGTCGATATAACACAATATAGTAATGTTAGTAATCTCAACGAGGATGATTGGCGCCGTGCGATGATTTTGATGGAGAGCTGCCAACGTGAAGAACTTTTGTCTTATGATTTAAGTTCTCATGATATTTTGCTTAGGTTATTTCATGAAGAAGGCGTGCGCGTTTTTGAACCTTCACCGCTTCAACATCAATGCCGTTGTTCACAAGAGCGTGTAGAAAATGTTTTTAAAATGTTGAGCGATGAAGAACGCCAAGATATGGTTGTCGATGGTAGAATTATCATGACCTGCGAATTTTGTAGTAAGGATTATAATGTTGGACCATTATCGTAAGATTTTATACCTTTGCTTGTTGTTGGTCATTGTCGGATGTTCGCATAATCCGCAACCGATGGGTAAGCCTCTACCAACACTCACTTATGATAACCTTAATCCATATTCTATTCAGGGTGGATCTGTTCGAGTGCAACAATCTTTTAAACCCGATGAAACCATGCAAACTTTGGCCACAGAGTTTCCGATTGAGCCAGAAAAACTGATCCAGCGATATGCCAATAAACGCTTTGTTACATCAACAGATCTGCCATATAAGCTTGTTTTTGATATTCAAAATGCCGCATTATCCAAACTGTCTGATAAAGAAAATATGGTGAGTTTTTTGGCTGGTAGTGCTGAAGACGTTTATGTCCTTGATATTTTTATTGCGATGACGCCCGTTCGTACCGATGGCAGGCGTGCCGCGCCATTTACGGTCAAAGTTCAACGTCAATTAATTATGTCGCAAAATATTTCTTTGGCTGAGCGTGAATTTCGCCAGTTTGAAATGTTAGAACAAGCCATGTTTGATGTCGATCAAGCCGTCAGTAATATGGCGCTAAATAAAATGACGGCGGAATATTTTTAGGAGGGGGGGAGTGTAATTCAGGGAATGACAATTCTGTATGAAAAACTAGTTCTTCCAAAAGGCTGGTAAGAATAAAACTAGCACCGTAAATAACTCCAAACGCCCTAATAACATTCCGACACACATCAGCCATTTGGCGGAATCTGGTAAAGGTTCGAACGTCCCTGATGGGCCGATGGTATCACCAAGGCCAGGGCCAACGTTGGATATGGATGTCACCGCGCCAGACATGGCGGTCATGAAGTCTAAGCCAATAAATGATAGGGCAATGGCCAACAGCGTAAAGCAGAGCGCATAAACGAAAAAGAAACTCATCACCGATGAAGAAACACCTTTGGGAATAGGGTTATGGTTGTAATGAGGTGTGAAAACGCCATGCGGATGAATAAGCTGTTTCAACTGTGTGATTGTCACCGCATAGATAACCTGAAAGCGGAAGACTTTAATACCGCATGTGGTTGAACCCGCGCAACCACCAACAACCATAAGAAAAAACATCATAATGACGGCAAAGCCACCCCATGCGGCATAATCGCCATTGGCGTAACCTGTACCTGTGATGATGGAGACAACGTTAAAGCTGGCGCGGCGTAGAGATTCTCCAAAAGGGGCGGTGTTTTGGACGGTTAAGTATAAAACCATCAATGTCACGGCAATGACAATAATTGAAAGAAAGGCGCGCACTTGCGTATCATTAAACAGCGCCTTCCAATTACCGCGTACGGCCTTAACGTATAAAATAAAAGGTAACCCACCCAGCAACATAAAGACGATGGCGGTCATCTCAATGAATGGTTTGTCGTGGTGGGCGAAGGACGTATCAAAAGTTGAAAAGCCGCCCGTGGCGATTGTTGTCATCGCATGCGCCCATGAATTGAACGAGCCCATACCAGAAATTTGGTAACAGATCATGCAGGCGACGGTAAGGCCGAGGTAAATAATACCAATAGAGGCGGCAAGTTGTGTCGCGCGGGGGAGGGCTTTTTCACTTTCAGAGCTTTCTGTTTGGAAGAGCTGCATCCCACCGACTTTAAGGAAAGGCAAGACAGACAGAGCCATAACAATGATACCAATACCACCGAGCCATTGCAGGATGGCGCGCCAGAGCAAAATTCCTGGAGGGGCGTCTTGCAAGTTTGTCATGACGGTTGAGCCTGTCGTGGTGATTCCTGATACGGCTTCGAATATGGAGTCTGTTAAACTCATATCTAAGCCAGATAAGGCAAAGGGCGTTGCGGCGGCCAAGGCCAGAACGCTCCAGCTGATGGTGGTGAGTAAGAATGTCTGACGCATACTCATACTGAAATTATCGGATGAATTCATCAAGACCAGTGCCCCACCGATAAAGCCTGTGAGTATCATACAAAGTAAGAATACTTTCCAATCTGAATTACCCATACCAATATCAACAAAAATAGGAAGCAACATACTCAGCGCAAGGGTGCAAAGTAAGATGCCTGTCACATATAATATTGGGCGCATATCCATGGATGTTAGTTTATGGTGATAGAAGGCATTTGTATAGTTCGTTCGTATCTCAGCGTTTTTAAAAATTTAAAGTATTGATTTTAAACGATATTCCTTTAGTTCGTTTGTCGTTGAAATCTTGTAAAAACCGATGATGTTCTTGCCTTCCTCTGTCTCATAACAACTGTTTTTTATATCATATTTTTTTCTTTCTCCTTTTTAGGTTTAACTAGCATAGGAATATTATCATAAATTGAGGCAAAAATAAAGGAAAATTGAACCACTAAGACACAAAGTACACAAAGGATTTTATTTAATTAGGTTCACGATTATTTGTAACGAAGGACGAAGCTTTGA
>CAZYHI010000010.1:0-27001 GCA_964647515.1 uncultured Micavibrio sp.
GCTGCTGTCTTGCGCTTAGGTGCTGCTTTTTTCTTAGCTGTTTTTCTAGCTGCCGCTACTTTTTTAGTCGCTTTTTTAGCTGCTGCTTTTTTCTTAGTCGCAGGCTTTTTCTTTTTAGCTGTCTTTCTTACAACTGCGCGTGCCATCGCAGCTGTTTTTTTCTTCTTTTTAGTCGCAGTAGCTTTTTTAGCTGCTGGTTTTTTCTTCTTGGCTGTTGCCATGGTAGATCTCCATTATTTATTTATAACAATTGAAAAGTTTATCGAACGATAGTAAGTGAAGTATATTAATAAAAAGTTACGAATTAATACACTCGATACAAATTGTATAATAAAAAGCAAAATTTTCAAAACTATTTTCATTATTTTTTAGATGTAACAAATCCATATAAAAAATAATGATTTGTTTTTTATATTTTAATCACTACTTTGGTTGCAATATAAGCCCTTTTTTCACTCAAAAAAAAGTCATAAAAAATGGAAGCACATAACAGTTTTAAAATTGCCATTATCGGCGCAGGGGCCGCAGGTTTATTTTGCGCCATTGAGGCAGGTAAAAAAGGCCATAGTGTCACCGTTTTTGATCACGCCAAAAAACCAGGAGAAAAAATAAGAATTTCTGGTGGTGGACGATGTAACTTTACCAATAAATATTGTACGCCAGAAAATTTTATCTCTCATAACAAACATTTTTGTAAAAGCGCGTTAAGCCGTTATCCTTCTTCCAGCTTTGTTTCTATGATTGAAGAGTATAAAATATCTTATCATGAAAAAAACCCACATAACAAAACAGGGCAATTATTTTGCGATGGCAAATCACAAGAAATTATTGATATGTTATTAAGTGAATGTAACGCCGTAGACGTAAAAATTAAGCTTGAAACAACCATCACATCCATTGATGAAAATGACCCTAAAATGACCCTCACCATAAATGGTCAAAAACATCATTTTGACAAGGTTATTATTGCCACAGGGGGCCCCTCAATTCCCAAAATGGGCGCAAGTGATTTTGGTTATAAAATGGCCACCTCTTTCGGTCATAACATCATCGATTGTCAACCTGCTCTTGTTCCCATTACATTCACCGATGATCTACTAAATTTCACAAAATTGCTCTCTGGTTTGTCAATTGATTCGGTTTTTATCAAAAGTGATTCGTTTTCTTTTAGGGATGACTTGCTATTTACGCATCGTGGATTAAGCGGCCCTGTCATTTTACAAATTTCTTCTTATTGGGCCGCGGGAGAGTCTTTAACAATAAATTTACTCCCCGATTCAAATATCAAAGATATTCTTAAAAAGGCCAAACAAGAGCAACCCAAAACAAGAATGTCAAAAATATTAAATCAATATCTGCCCGCCCGTTTCATTGATGCTTTTTTATTACAGTTTTTAGATGAAAGTTATCTGCGTCAAAACATTGCCGATTATTCAGATAAAAAAATAGATCTCATTCACAACAACATTCATAATTGGGTTATTAAGCCAAACGGCACAGAAGGATACAGAACCGCCGAAGTCACGCGCGGTGGTATTAATGTTGATGAAATTGATGCCAAAACATTTGAAAGCAAGAAACAAAAAAACCTTTATTTCATTGGCGAGGTTTTAGATGTGACAGGACATTTGGGCGGTCATAATTTTCAATGGGCTTGGGCGTCGGGTTATTGTTGTGGGCAAGAGTTATAAGAATCTAATCCTCAATGATACTATTCAGCTTCATCGCCAATCCCATCGACCCATCGACTTTTAACTTCCCCATCATAAAAGACATCGTTGGATCTGCCGTACCATCAATAAACCCTTGAAAGGTTTCGATAGAACATTTCAACGTGCAATCAGCCTCTAAATCCTCATGGGTCAGTTCTGGTGGATTCTGCGTTGCATCAACATGGATAACACCATCGTCACCAAAATCAAACTTTACCTTGGCATCCAGACCGGAAGCCATAGCCATTTTACCTTTAATATTCTCTGTTATGCTCTCTAGTGACATGATGTTCTCCTATTATTTCATCGCTATGTTATCAATAAGCCGCGTTCCGTTCAACCATACGGCGGTTAATATTCTATTTGGATTTTCACATTCGAATGTTTCACTGTTTCGCGCCGTACAATAATCAATTTTATCAAATCCTGCGCTTAATAAACGTTGATGGGATTGGGTTTCATCAATATCACCGCTCGCCATGTCGCGCATGATTTTAGGAAGCTGGATGGCTATATTATAATCATCCTCACTTAAATAGGCATTACGCGAAGATAAAGCCAAACCATTTTCATCACGAACCGTCTCAACACCGCGTATTTCAACGGGAATGTTCAAATCTTTTACCATTTGTTTAATAACTTGTAGTTGCTGATAATCTTTTTCGCCGAACAAAGCAATTTCAGGGATACATTGTAACAGCATCTTACAAACAACCGTGGTAACCCCATTAAAAAAATCAGGGCGATGCTCCCCTTCTAAAGGCTTCGAAATATCGCCAACACTCACCGTTGTTTGAAAATTTGTTGGATAGACTTCATTCACATTAGGTACATAAACGTGCGTAATGCCCAATTTCTCTAACTTCTCTAAATCTTGTTCTAAAGTTTTGGGGTATTTGCCTAAATCTTCACCCTCACTAAATTGCTTGGGGTTCAAAAAAATATAGGGTAGGCAAATATCCGCGCAGTCTTGCCCCGCGCGCACCAATTCCAAATGCCCGTCATGCAGTGCACCCATTGTTGGCACAAAGGATAACGTCTTACCTTCTGGCCATAAAGGTTCACGCCACGTGCGCAGTTCAGCAATAGTTTTAATTTGATGGATCATAAAAAATATTTACCACAGATAGACACAGATGCACACAGATTAAAAAACATCATATCTGTGTTAATCTGTGTGCATCTGTGGTCTTTAATAATACTAAAATTCCGCCTCTTCCATCTCCATCAGGCTATCTTTACCAGCCATGACGGCTTTGAAGTGCCAATCAGCTTCAGGGAGCATACGGGCGAAGAAAAAACGCGCGGTTTTAATTTTACTTTCATAGAATTTTTTATCACCCTCACCAGCGGCGATCTTTTCTTGCGCGACCTTAGCCATTTGAATCCACATATAACCCATCGCGACCAGCGCAAAATGACGTAAATAATCAACGGATGCCGCACCCGCCTCCACTGGGTCTTTCAGACCTTTTTGGGCAATCACGGCGGTAGATTGTTGTAATTTTGCAAAGACTTTTGCCAGAGGGAAAATAAATTCCTGCAAATCTGCGTTCGCTTGGTTCTCTTCAATAAACTCAGACACAGGATGGAAGAACCGACGCAAATAACGCCCCATATGTTGCCCCATTTTACGCCCGACCAAATCCAGTGCTTGGATACCGTTCGTGCCCTCATAAATCATCGCAATACGGGCATCACGCGTATATTGCTCGACGCCATATTCGGCGATATAACCATGACCGCCATGCACCTGCATCGCCATGGATGAAATTTCAAAACCCATATCGGTTTGATAAGCCTTCACAATCGGCGTCAATAACTGCACCAAATCATCGGCTTCTTTCTTTTTATCCGCATCAGGATGATGAAGCGAGATATCTAGATTCATCCCCACCCAGTACGATAGCGCCCGAGCGCCTTCACAAAAGGCCTTACCCATCAGTAACATACGGCGTACATCAGGATGTACAATAATTGGGTCAGCAGGTTTATCAGGGTATTTCTCCCCATCAAGGGCGCGCATTTGCAAACGATCTTTCGCATAAGCCAAAGCATTTTGGTAGGAAATCTCAGCAATACCAAGCCCTTGCATCGCCACGCCCAAACGCGCGGCGTTCATCATCACGAACATCGCTTTTAAGCCTTTATGCTTTTCACCGACCAGCCAGCCTTTGGCGTCTTCCATGTTCATCACGCACGTTGAATTGGCATGAATACCCATTTTATGTTCGATAGAACCACAATTAATGGGGTTACGAGACATATCTTCTGGTAAAAACTTTGGTACAACAAAAAGCGAAATCCCCTTCACCCCATCAGGCGCATCGGGGAGTTTTGCGAGCACAAGATGAATAATATTTTCGGTTAAGTCATGCTCCCCCGCAGAAATAAAAATTTTTGTCCCCGTGATATTGCACGATCCATCATCATTCGGTACAGCCTTGGTACGGATAAGTCCCAAAT
The DNA here is from genome assembly GCA_964647515.1 of uncultured Micavibrio sp. Taxonomy (GTDB): domain Bacteria; phylum Pseudomonadota; class Alphaproteobacteria; order Micavibrionales; family Micavibrionaceae. The sequence goes on from CAZYHI010000010.1 coordinate 4,179, forward strand.
CTGTTCCACAATGCGGTTCAGTCAAACACATCGTTCCAGACCATTCTCCTGTGACCAGCTTCGGCAAATATGTTTCTTTTTGTTCTGGCGTTCCAAAATGATGCAGTGCTTCATACGCCCCTTGTGATAAGCCTGGATACATCCCAAATGAAAAATTCGATGAGCAAATCATTTCTTGCATGACGGTATTTACAAGCGCAGGTAAACCCATCCCACCAAAATCAGGATCGGCGGACACCCCACACCATCCATTTTGCGTGAACTCATCATAAGCTTCTTTAAAACCTTTTGGCGTTGTGACGTCTCCGTCCTTCCACGTACAACCTTCGGCATCACCACTTTGATTAAGCGGGAATAATGTACTTTCGCAAATTTTTGCGCCTTCTTCCAAAATTTGATCAATTAAATCAGGGGTCGCTTCTTCGAAAACAGGAATTTCAGTCAGTTGCTCCGCGCCCAAAACATCGTGCAGAATAAATTTAATATTTTCCATCGGGGCGTTATATACAGGCATTTAAAATCTCTTTTCTATTATCTTCATTGATATTACCAAAGATTATAAGACAATTTGATGTGTCTTTCTAATCTTTATCGCGTAACCACAAAGACAAATTATCCAATACTTTATCGACATCCGTATTTTCAATTTCTCTTTTCGCTTTACCCAATGCGCTATTTTCCCGTTTTGATATCGCCTCACGAATCGAAGCGAGCGTTTCATCGCCTATCTCTTCACGTTTTTCCCGCATAGATTGCGTCGCTTGTTCAATTATGTCTTTTCTTGTTGGTTTTTTAGGCTTTTTCTTTTTCCAAAACATATCTTATAACCTCATAATTTATCATAACCCCATAATAATATATTTATTTTGATTTCATTAAAACATTCTTAACCCCTTTAGGGGAAGCTATACTATACTATACTAAAGTAAGTAAATAAATTTATTCGATTGATAACTAAAGGGCAAATTTCATGACTGATACAAATAACAGCGGGGCAAAACTTTCAACAGTGGCAGAACCTGCGGCAGGATATAACGATTTAAAATTTTATTTTGCGAATCTTAACACCATGTTCTCCATTCGGAATACATTGGCCATTGATATGATGACTGCGATGCCAACGGGCAGCCTGAAACGCCGTATCAACGATATTTCTTCAATCACGAAGCGTATTTATGCCGAAACAACAACGCCGACAGTCACAAGTCTGTTAGAAAAAGTTGAAAAAGAAGCGGAAAGCAAACCTGAAGCTTGGAATGTATGGGACAAAGCAAATCTATCAGAGATGCGCCGCATTCATTCACATTTATCGTCTTTGCCGCCGGATCTTTATATCGCCTCTGTTCAAGTAGCAAATGAAGGCCGCCGTATTCACAGCGAAGCATTAGCCAAAAATAATTGGGAAAGCGCGCAGCCTTACGTTGAAAAGGTCGTCGATCTCTACAGAAAAATCGCCAAACATAAACAGAAGAAATTTGACACACCAACACCCTATCGTGCGTTGTTGATGGGTTACGCCAGTGACATATCAGACCGTCAAATGGATGAACTATATGACGGTTTATTAGAGCCTCTTAAAAAGCTTTATAACGAAGCCTTAGAAAAACAAAAAAATGAACCTAAAGGTGAGCCTTTAGATGGTGACTTTTCAAAAGCCGATCAAATGTGGCTCAACCGCACTGTGCTTGAAATCATGGGATTTGATTTCAATCGTGGTGGTTTATATGTTTCAAACTTGTCACCGATGACAGGTGGAAATCCAGAAGATGTTCGTATTTTAGTGCGTTGTGGAGACAGTAATAATTTCCTCGATTCATTAGAAGATACTTTATATCAAGGCGCACGTGGGCTGTATTATCAAAATCTTCCTGAAGATTGGATTACACAACCTGTCGGTCAAGACCAAGGGGCGATTATGCTCAACAGCTTGAGCCTTTTATATGAAACAATCATTGGTCGTACGCCGCAATTCTTTGACTTTATTTCGGTACGTGCCGAAGGTGTCTTTAGACAGTTTAAAAACAAATCGTTCGAGCCAGAAAATTTATACCAACTGAAAAAAATCATTAACAAAACAACGATACGTAATGATGCGGATGAGTTGAGCAAAATTTTCCATGATATTTTACGTTACCGTATTGAGCGTGATTTGATTAATGGTGATTTGGAAGTCAAAGACATTCCTACACGTTGGAACGAAGAAAGCAAAGACTTGTTAGGAATGGAGCCAAAAACATTAACCGAAGGTGCACTTCAAAACCCCGATTGGTTTACAGGACGCTTTGGATTTATTCCAACAAATACCTTATCGCATATTATTGCCGCGCAACTTCATGAAACGCTTTATGATAAAATTGATGATCTACCAACACAAATTCAAAAAGGTAATTTAGGTGTCATTGGTGATTGGATTAAAACCAATATTCATAATCATGGTCGCCGCAAAGGAACCTTTGAGACGATTAAAGACATTACAGGCAGCGAATTAAACATTAATGCGCTCGTTAAACATCTTGAGCGTCGCTATTTAAGCGATAAAAGGTAATTTCTTGATAATCATTCCTTTTTTGTGTATTCTCTTTGTCTATTAGAGAGAGAATTTTCAAACAAAAAGGATTATGACTATGAAAAAAATACTTACCTTACTTTTAGTAGGCGGTGCAACTGCAAGCTTAAGTGCATGTGGCGGTATTCCAACATGTAACGATGTTTTAGACGAATGTGACCGTGGTGGTGCATACACTGAAGAAAGAACTGTTGAAGCAGGAAACAGAAGAGTTGTTAAAGCGCAACCCGCGCCAGCCCCTACTCCTGCACCAGCTCCTGCGCCTGTTAAAAAGATACAACCTGCGCCTGCGCCGGTCATCAGACAACCTGCACCTGTTGTTGATACACAAATCATGCGTAGTGCAGAGCCAGAATTTAGACAAATTTCTAAATAAACGCTCTTTTAAGCAAAGAATTACAAAAAGCGGGGTTTTTACCTCGCTTTTTTTGTGCTTTTGTTATGAATTCATAAAATTTAGCCTGATTCAGCTAAATTTATATTGAATATCTTCAAAACCCCTTAAATCTGCCTTTCTTTCGCCGTGGTTTTTTTCTAATAATAAAGGATGAAAAAAATTATATTGCTGATTTTCGGTTTTTTATTAACATTGCCCCTGACGACACATGCAACAGATAAAACGGACAAGCCAGCCAATGTAGATGTACAACGCGCAGAAAACTATTTACGCGGACTAACAACCATCCAAGCAAGTTTTATACAACGCGCCCATAATGGCAGCAACCTAACGGGGACTTTTTATCTGAAACGCCCTGGCAGGTTGCGCTTTGAATATAATGAAACAGATGATTTTGTCGTTGCCGATGGTATCTTTATCTATTTTTATGACAGTGAACTAAAAGAACAAAGCAACGCTCCTATTGGGCAAACTTTGGCAGATTTTCTATTGCGCAAAAATTTATCACTAACCAATGATCTACGCGTCAAAGATGTACAAAAACAAGAAAATCATAAAGTGATCACCCTCGCACAAAAAGGCGACGAAGGCGCAGGACGGGTTAAACTATTTTTTACCCAAACCCCTTATGTTTTACAAAAATGGCAAGTCATAGACACGGCAGGATTAACCACAGAGATTATTTTAAACAATATTCAACGTGATGTGAATTTACCCGCAAGTTTATTTGCCTATATCGCACCAAAACAAGACAATCCCAGTTATAACGAGTAATCTAAAGCCATGTTAGATGGCCCTTTAGAATTATTGGTAAAACAACTCTCCTCGCTTCCAGGATTGGGATCGCGTTCGGCAAGGCGTATTGCGCTTCATTTATTAACCAACAAAGAAAAACTAATGATGCCTTTGGCAAAAAATCTAACCTACACGGCAGATGCGATGCAAATCTGTGATGCTTGCGGCAATTTAGATGAAGGAGAGATCTGCAAGATATGTCGTGACCCCAAACGTGACCGTCATACTTTATGTGTGGTTGCTGGCGTTGCCGACTTATGGGCGGTAGAGCGCACACGTAGTTTCAAAGGAATTTACCATGTACTTGGTGGTGTGTTATCCGCCTTAGACGGTATAGGTCCGCAAGATTTAACCATTGATAGCCTGCTCAGCAATGTCAAAGAAAATAACGTCAATGAAATTATATTGGCCTTAAGTGCTACCGTTGATGGTCAATCAACCGCACATTACATTGTCGATCAAATCAATAACCCTGATATTAAAATCACACGCCTCGCCCACGGTATGCCCGTTGGCGGAGAACTGGATTATATGGATGATGGAACAATTTCAACAGCGTTAAAAGCCCGCGCCAATTTATAAAAATGTAGCTCTTATTATCAACTCTGATCAAAATTTAAGAGCTACGTTTTCAAACTTAATATTATTCTTTCTCGGAAATATAAAGCGTACCTGCATCACTCACACTTAAAACCGAAAGATACGGGTTATGAGGCCCCTTACCTGCGCCACCAGTAATAGCAATATCGTAATAAATATTAGCAGGAAAATAATGATCACCACTGGTTGCAGTTACATTTGAATCACCTAGTTTTAAATAAACGGGAACGGTTGAATAAAGGCTGATCACCTTTGTCTCATCACTAAACGCGTTTACATTGCGCGCGGCACTGGCCGTTGCATCAAGAGAATGCGCACCGCCATCAGCAAGGCGTAAAGCGGGAATTGTATTATTATCGGCATCTTTAGGAAGAAGTGTTGTCATGATTGTAAGTCCTTTCAAAATAAAAAACCCGCCCTCATATTCATCATGAGACGGGTTGTTAAAAATATATAAAACCCGCTTTTTAGACGGATTTTGGGCGTTTGAGAATTTCACTATGTTCTATTTTTGTTCTTTTGTCAAGCTTATGATGATTTTTGAGGTATGTAAGCCCCATAACAAATAATAAAAATGAATAAAAACAATTGATTAGATAATGTCATCGCGTGCTCTATCAGCACAAAATCAAGAACAAATATCGCGATAATACCCATCATCCAAACAAACAAACGCGGCATATTTGATTGTAATATCTTGAACCCGTTTATAAAAAGGAACGCAAAAACAACATAAGGCCCACATGCCCCTATCAAACCTGTTTCAATGTAACGTTTGGAAAAAAACGTGTGCTCACTCATGAGTGAATCATGCACCAAGGCCTGAAATACTTCAAACTGCCCCCACCCCATGCCTTTTAATGATGAAAACCCACGATAAACATCAATCTCAACCCATGATGTTGTTAAAGCAATATAAATGAATAAAACAGCACTAAACGGAATTATAAAAACATTTATGACTTTAAAAAAAAGTGGTGTTTGTAAAAAACTGAAACCAACAAAACCAACTAAAATAAAAATAAAAAAAATAGAAAATACTTTAAGCAAAGAAAGGTAATCTCTTTGCAAAGTAATATCTTCTTCTAATATTTTTTGTTTTTCTAACCAAAAATTTTGAACCGCTGATATTTCTATCGGGTCAAAAAAACAATAAACACCCCACCCCATTAACATCATGGTTAATAGTAAAGCGGTAGAAGTATTTTTTTGTAAAAACCGCTCAAGGATAAGCTCGATATTATTTTCACGTTGCTGATAAAAACCAAATAAAATCCGTGATGGCAATGTTAGTATGGTCGGTATTTTTTTATTATCATAACCGCTTAAATACAAATAACGGTAAAAGCCAAACAATCCCCAAAAGATAGTAATACCACCTAGGAAAGAAAAATTATGATGATTTTGAAAAAAAATAAATACCGTTATCAGCAACAGTAAAAAAAAATATAAAACTCCTCTTCGCTCTGATAAAAGGGCAATACTCATTTTTATTTTAAATCAGAAAGGGCAATATTATTATCACGATTTTGCTGACGTAAATTTTGCCTATCCTCTTGTAGTATCGCTAACTTTGCCCACAAAGCCTTATCATAAGGCGTTAAGGCAAGTGCTTGTAACGTCAACCGCTGTGAATGCTGTAACAAGCTTTCCTGTACGAGCACATCCAAGCCATTAAGCTCGTTTTGATCATATAACGCCTTTGCCAGATAAACTTCAGCTTTATAAGCAGGGGGCTTCATCGTAACAAGAGCAACTCCGGAAAATAACGCGGCGCAAGACATCACCAAAAACAGTGATAGAATCAACTTTTGAAAAACTTGACGGTAATCAAATAACATTTTTACTTTTCTGTTGCGAACGCAACTCATAGATTAAATTTATTATTGCCACAGCCTTTGGTAAAGACCATTGATTTTTAATACTGATACACAAAATAGACAAAGTAGAAGACTACGCTTGACCCAACCCTCTTTTCAAAACCCCTTGATCAAATAAGACTTCACCATTGGGTAAAGACATTAAACGAACAGTTATTTTAATTGAATTACCATCGGGCGGTAAGAAATCATCAATCTCATCCAATGTTGCCGCAAAACGCTTGGCGGCATCTTCCGGCTCTGTCGGGCTCATCGTTCGTTGTAATAACAAGCAATATTGATTAACTGCAGTTTGACCGATGACGTCACTTTGCCGTCTTAAATGCACCAAATGGCTGGCCAATTTAGAGACGCCATAACTAGCATGATAATCACCATCCATTTTTTTAATGTCTGCATAATTTTCGATAGAAAAAGAAATCACGTAAGAATTTTCTTCATAGCGCCACCCACGATCCATCGCTGATAAAAACAGTTGATTAAAGGCAGATTTAGCAATCACTCCACCCGCACTCGGAAAATCTTCAGATAAATCTGTTAAATTGCCAACATAGGCTTGCAGCATTTTTGCTTGCTTAATCTTTTGTTGTAACTGCTCTGGATCAATGGGTTTGCTCAAAAAGTTATTACCGCCTATTTTAACAATAGACTCCATATCCAGCTCTTCCCCAAGCACTATAATATAAGGCGCACTATAAGCATTACGTCTGATATTCATCACCATTGCTTGCGCATCTTTCATCGGGGATGGGTCAATCATAATAAGATCAAAAGCTTCTTTTGATATTCTTTCCAAAGCATCGCTTTTTACTGGCTCTTCAATGACAACGATATCTTCATCTTGTAAGCGTGACGATATCATTTGAGAAATAAGTTGGTCGCGATCTGTAATAAGGATTTTCATAGAATATAGCTTTGGTGAAAATGAAAGAATAAATCTAATATCAATAATGAACGTATTAATCATAAAAATAAACCCAAGAATGACAATTTACTCACTTAGCTCCTTAAATTTGTCATATTTAAACGCTTAATCTTTGACTTTACCCGCTGCTTTGGCTACAAAATCTTAGTAAATAACGCTGGATAGATATAGACACCCAACTATTGTCCATAACACTAAAAAGCGTACACATATAAAAGAAAGAAAATTTATGTCTATTGCTGTTCATAAAGGGGATTTACCCGATAATATCGAATTTAGATCATCTGTTGCGGTTGATACCGAAACGCTTGGCCTAAACCCCAAACGCGATAGGTTATGCCTTGTTCAACTCTCCAGTGGTGATGGAACGGCGCATATTGTTCAACTTAAAAAAGATGAATATAATGCCCCAAACCTTAAAAAATTAATGGTCGATCAAAACGTCACAAAAATCTTTCATTTTGCACGCTTTGATGTTGCGGTTATGAAAGAATATTTAAACATAGATTGCACGCCTGTTTATTGTACCAAAATTGCTTCACGCCTTTGCCGTACCTATACAGACCGTCATGGTTTAAAAGAGATTTGCCGCGAATTATTAGGCGTACAACTTGATAAACATCAACAATCATCAAACTGGGCCGCAGAAGATTTAAGTCAAGAACAGCTCTCTTACGCCGCAAGTGATGTTTTATATCTGCATAAACTTAAAGAAAAATGTGATGCCATGCTTGCCGATGTTGGTCGTACCGAATTAGCGCAACAATGTTTTGACTTCCTGCCAACGCGCGCAGCGCTCGATTTAAACGGTTGGAACGATTTCGACATTTTTCAGCATTGATTAAACAACAATAAAACAAAGATTAAATAAAATGAACGCCTTAAAACCAGAAAACGAAAACAACCCAGATCAAAATAGCCTTGATCTACAAGCAGGTATCAAAACGATCGAAATTGAAATTGATGGCCTTAAAGCCCTCGCCCAGTCATTAGATGGTGAGTTTGCAGATGCTGTTGAAACCATTCACAACATGAAACAAGATGGCCGTGGCCGCCTTGTGATCGCAGGTATTGGCAAAAGCGGGCATATTGCCAAAAAAATTGTCGCAACATTGGCCTCAACAGGAACGCCAGCGCATTTCGTTCACCCTGGTGAAGCCAGCCACGGTGATTTAGGGATGATTACCCCTGATGATGTTGTTCTTATGATTTCAAATTCTGGTGAAAATCCAGAACTTTCTGATTTAATTCAATATACACGCCGCTTTAACATTCCACTAATTGGTATGACCAGTAAACAAGACAGCGCCCTTGCCACACATTCAGATACTTTATTGTTAATGCCGCAAATGCCAGAGGCCTGCCCGAATGGTTTGGCACCAACAACATCAACCACCATTACCTTGGCTTTGGGTGATGCCCTATCTGTTGCCTTATTAGACCGTATGAAATTAACACCAGAACAATTTGGTGTCTTTCATCCGGGTGGTAAATTAGGTAAGCAACTTTTAACGGTGGGTGAAGTCATGCATAAGTTAAACAATGTTCCCATGGTCAATAGTGACGCCACGATGGATCAAGCGATTTTGCTTTTAACATCACAAAATTTGGGATGCGTTATTGTTTCGAACGATGGAAAATCCGTTGAAGGTGTTATTACTGATGGTGATTTAAAACGCCACATGGCACCTGATTTATTAGAACAACCCATCCATAAAATTATGACGGCAAATCCCAAAACCATCACAGGGGATGAGCTTGCCGTACAGGCCGTCAACATCATGACAAAAACACAAGGACAATATATCACCAACCTTGTTGTTACCGATGATAATAACAATCTGTCTGGCCTCATTAGACTACAAGATTGCCTACAAATTGGTATCGTATAGTGTCTAGAAAATAGAAGGCATCTTTCATGACAGATCAAAATCGACTAGAAAACCTAAATATCGACCATCAAGATGTGACGGTCAGTCGTGGTTATAGCTGGTTTGTCAAAGCAATGCGCCTTATCTTGCCTGTGGCCGCCATTGGCTTAATATTTGCCGTTATGGCATGGCCAAAAATGGAAGATGAGTTGGTTATTGTCCCTAAAGAAGAGCTTGTTCAACAACCACAAAATGAAATTGGCGAGAACGAGCTATTAAACCCGCATTTTGAAACAATCGATTCCAATCAACACCCCGTCAATGTCACGGCAGCGCGTGCGCTTCATAATCAAGATAATCCTAACTCCATTCGTCTTGAAAAACCAAATGCAAACTTACAAATGGAGAATGGAAAACCTGTGAATATCCAAGCCTTAAACGGAACGTATGAGCAAGAAACACAAAAGCTGTTTTTAGAAAATGATGTCGCCATCAAACATGGCGATGGGTACGAGTTACGCGCACAGGAATTACGCGTGGATATGAAAACACGCGAGGCTTTCTCTGACAAGAACATCACTATCAACGGTCCCACAATCAATATTGAAGCCACTGGCCTCAATGGTAACATGGATAACGGCACATTGATTTTTAATGGCCCTGCAAAACTGACGCTTAATATACAAGATGACATAGTCCTTGATAACACTAAAAGCGATGGGATTTAATATGATGATACGTTTATTGTTTGCCTGCACTTTATTAATCTTCGCTTCATCTATCCATACCGTGCAAGCGCAAGAGCTTGGCAACAGCGATGATCCGATTGAGATATCGGCCGACAACTCCCTTGAGTGGCAGCAAAAGCAAAAACAATATGTCGCCAATGGCAATGTCATTGTTACCCAAGGCACAAATAAAATTTTTGCCGACCAAATCATTGCCGATTACCGTGAGAATGAGACAACAGGCAATACCGAAATTTGGCAGCTCACAGCGCTTGAAAATGTCCGTCTCGAAAATGATGCCAACAAAGCCACCGCCAACAAAGCTACCTATAACATTGATACAGGGTTAAGCACTTTAACGGGCGGCAATTTAAAGCTCACCTTACCCGATGATCAAACCATCACCGCACAAGAACGCATGGAATATAACATCAATGAAGGTGTTGCCAAAGCCATTGGAAATGCCAAAATTAAACGTGGTGTGGATACATTAAACGCCAACACCATCACGGCCTACTTAACTAAAGATAGTAACGGTAAGCAAAAATTAAAAACCGCCAAAGCCAATGGCCGCGTTCAAATCAAAACAGCTGATGAGACTGTAACAGGCGATAAAGCCAATTATAACGCCATCAACAACACCGCTGAAATGATGGGTAACGTCAAAATTAAACGTGGCTCTAATATTCTAGAAGGCGACCGCGCGCAGGTCAATTTAAACACCAATATTAGTAAAATTTTTGGCAATGCCAATAACGGTAAACGAGTCAAAGGGGTTTTCTTCCCCAGCTCTCGCCCCAAGAAAGAAGAAGGACAGTAATGGATATTTTTTGGATGAATTGGGCGTTATTATTCGTTGTCTTTGGATTACCTTTAATCTCCCCTGGCCCTGATTTCGTTGTTTCTGTTCGAAACTCTATTCTTTATTCTAGAATGACAGGAATTTATACCGCTATTGGCTTTATGGCTGGCGTTAGCATCCATGTCACTTATACCTTATTGGGTATTGCGACACTCATCGCACAATCAGTTATCTTATTTAATATCCTAAAATATGTTGGTGCGGCTTACTTACTTTACATTGGTATCAAAGCTTTACGCTCAAAAGGATTTGATGAAAACAACAAAAATCATAAACGTAAAGAAAACATGATGCCACCATGGCAGGCTATCGGTAATGGGTTTTTAACAAATCTATTAAACCCAAAGGCCACTTTATTTTTCCTTGCTGTATTTTCACAATTCATCACGGCCGAAACAACGATGCTTCAACAAGTGATTTATGGTACGACTTGCATCATCATGACAGGTATTTGGTTTAGCTTTGTCGCTATCTTCCTAACCAACCCCAAAATTAAAGCTACTTTTTTAAAATTTACAAAGTCTATAGACCGAATCTGTGGTTGCTTGCTTATCGCTTTAAGCATAAAGTTAGCATTCAGCAAAGGGGTCAGCTCTTAACATGAGAAATGGCAAATTAAAATCAGTGTCAAAGGGATTGAACGCCGTTCATATCTCCAAAAGCTATAAAAAACGCCCCGTTTTGCATGACGTCAATATGAACGTGCAACGTGGTGAGGCTGTGGCTTTGCTCGGCCCGAACGGCGCAGGAAAAACGACCAGCTTTTATATCATGACAGGGCTCATCGCCCCCAATGGCGGGTCTGTTCAACTTGATGGGCAAGACATCACCGCCCTGCCCATGTATCGCCGGGCGCGTTTAGGAATTGGATATCTGCCGCAAGAATCCTCTATCTTCAGAGGGCTAAATGTCGAGGATAATATCCGCGCCGTCCTTCAGGCGCAGTCCATGACCAAAAACAAGCAAGAACAATTATTAGAAGAACTCTTAAACGAGTTTTCTGTCTCTCACTTGCGCCGTACGCCCTCTTTGGCGTTGTCGGGTGGAGAGCGCAGACGCGTTGAAATTGCCCGCGCCCTCGCCAGCCGCCCCAAATTCATGCTATTGGATGAACCATTGGCAGGGATTGACCCTATCGCCGTCAGTGATATTCGTAATTTAATCAAGTACCTCAAAACAAAAAATATTGGCGTTCTCATTACCGATCATAATGTCCGTGATTGCTTGGATATCGTTGACCGCGCTTATATCTTGCATGATGGACATGTCCTGATGGAAGGCACGCCCGAAGAAATCATCGAGCATAAAGATGTCCGTAAAGTCTATTTAGGCGAAAGCTTCGCGCTTTAACATACAATAATGATATGATTTTCATTTCAATAGAATCTGTTAAGATATAAATATGAATGAGATATCCCAAAAGTTAAGCCTTAAGCAATCCCAAAACTTAGTGATGACGCCGCAATTGCAGCAGGCGATTAAATTGCTACAGCTTAATAACATGGAGATTTCAGAATTTATTGAAGAAGAGTTGGAAAACAACCCCCTACTGGAAAAACAAGAAACAGCCCCCGAGGATAAAAACACAGCCGACGAACACGCCGCAGACAAAAAAGACGAACCCGTAAAAGATGACTTTGACGCAGGATCGGCCATGGCCGATGTTGGCGCAGGGGGCAATACCAGTTTTGATAAGCTAGATAATGCGTTTGAAAATTCGATCTCCAAACCAGAAACACTACGCGATCACTTGATGAAACAATTACAAATCAGCATTACCGAGCCACGCGACCAAATGATTGCGGCTTTACTGATCGATCAATTAGATGAAGCAGGATATTTACGCACAAGCGTTACCGAATTATCTGAAAAACTAAGCTGTTCTACCGAAAGATTAGGACGCGTACTAGATGTGTTAAAACAGTTTGATCCAACAGGAATTTTTGCCCGTGATTTAGAAGAATGTTTAGCCCTTCAATTAGAAGAACAAAAAAAACTAGATCAACCAACACAAATCTTACTAGAAAACTTAAAAATGCTAGCCGATCACGATTTTGCAAAGTTAAGCGAAATATGTGGTGTCAATGAAACTTACCTCAAAGATATGATTGGCGATATTAAAAGCCTCAACCCGAAACCCGCCAGTGATTTTGACCATATTGTTGTGCAAACAGCCGTTCCCGATGTTTTAATGAAGAGGCTCCCTAAAAATTTGGGCGGTGGATGGCGCATAGAGTTAAATACTGACACGCTTCCTAAGGTTTTAGTCAATAATCAATATTATAAAGAAGTTGCCTCCACCGCAACGCAGAAAAAAGATAAGGAATATCTCACCAATAAACTTTCTTCGGCGAACTGGCTTGTTCGTTCGCTCGACCAGCGCGCACAAACTATTTTAAAAGTTGCCGCCGCGATTGTAGAAGAACAAGATTCATTTTTCAATTATGGTATCGAATTTCTAAAACCGCTGACTTTAAAAGTCATCGCCGAAGAAATAGATATGCATGAAAGTACCGTCAGCCGCGTGACAAATAATAAATATATCGGCACGCCACGCGGTATTTTTGAATTAAAATATTTCTTTTCAACCGCTTTGGTCAGTGAAGATGGCACATCGCACTCCGCCGAAAGCATAAAGGCTCGTATTAAAACTTTAACCGATGAGGAAGATGTCAAAAAGATACTCTCCGATGATAAAATCGTCGATATTCTAAAAAGTGAAGGTATTGATATTGCGCGGCGTACCGTTGCCAAATATCGAGAAGCCCTCCATATCCCCTCGTCTGTGCAGAGACGGAAGCAGAAGAAAAGTAGCTAAATTCATTTATTAAACAGATACCCAAAGCATATTGAAAACTGATACCATCGATGATGCTATTGCACGATTTTCTATAACTGTTCCCATAATTCCTGGCTCTGTAAAATTAATCATCGCTACCTTATCACCGTAAATATCAATTTCAGTTTTAAACGGATAAATATCTTCATTAAAAAATTTTGTTGTACGTAGCTGAATTTTACTAGCTTTATACAAACGATGACAAACCTTATTATCCGGTGCTAAAACCCTTGCAGGAATTCCATTTCTAATACGTTTTTGAACAAACTGCTTATAATGATTAGGTAACAAAGAAATAAGATCTTTTCCTGACGACATAATAAAAAGCTCATGATCTTTATTTATTAATCTCTTATTAGTTAGCAAAATATCATCAAAAATTCTTTCGACACCTTGCATACCATCATAAAATCTTACGTTAGTACCATGGCCTTGATCCATCAAATTTAATAAAGAGGGAATAAAATCATTAAAATCTTCTATTTTATTTTGAACGCTATAACTAATTTTATCTGGAGACTCAGCGCAGTACACCCATCTCGCACCTTCTTTATGCCGGCTAGCAAAATTGTGTTTAATCAATCTTTGTAAAACGATATCAATCGTACTTCGTTTTATTCCAGTTATATTGACAATTTCATGAACAAATAAGCCCATAGGTTTTTGTAAACACGCAAGATAAATTTCTGCCTCATTCTCTTTTAAACCAAGATCAATAAGATGCCGTTGCGCTTTTTTTAACATTTACAAAAAATAACATAAAGTACGTTATTTTAATAGAAAAATAAAAAAAATTTATAACTACTCCTGAAACCTATAATAATCAGGAGTTAAACTATGTTTTTTACAAAAAAAGATCCTTCTACAATAACATTGAACACGTTATTGAAATATTCTGGTAACCATGCTGAAAAGATAGATTCATCATCTATTCTTAAATACAAAGACAAATTATCTAATATTTTTCATGCCAGCAATAATCATGGCGCCATTGATATTATTTTACCAGGATTCCCTTATAAGTCAGCAAACACTAAAAGCAAGGTGATTGGAAAGCTACCTGACTTAGGCGAAGAAGTCGCACTTTCTCGCATTGAAAAAATGAGAAAGACTTTAAGTAAAAAATTAGATCGACCTGTACGTTTTATTATTTGTTCTGACGGTTTTGCTTTCAACGATATAAAAGAAATAATGGATACAGATGTTCTCGAGTATCGTACAAATTTAATATCAATGACATCAATATATCCTTTTGTGGAAATAAAAAGTTTGCATGATTTAATGTCTGATGTACCCAGCGAAAATCGTAGAGTAGCGTTAATGTCTGAATTTGGAACACCCATTAGCGATTTAAAGAAATGTGTAAACAAAGATTCTACTCTATCAACGCTATATAATAATCTAACTATATTTGCGAGACATGATTTAGAAAAACATGACAAAGAAAGCAAAAGAGAATTTAAATTACGGTGCAAAGATACTGCATTAAATGTTGTAGCACGCAGTAAAGCTTGGTCAGGTTTGATCGCAGAGCGTTACCCAAATGCTATTCGATTAACTATTCATCCATATAATGATGTATCTGACAAATTTCCTATTTCATTGTTACCCTCTATTGACGGGCGATGGCGCACACCTTGGCATAATGCTCCAATTATTACTGGATCTTTACCGTTTAATACGACAGTTAAGTTAGCTCCTAAAAAAGACGCTGAAAACGCAGACGCTACTTTAGGCTATAAGAATAATCATCCATGGTGTTACACCTCAGTAGAGACTAAAATTATGGAAGAAACAATGATGTGTAATCATCTATGAAAGCATTACAGTCAAACTGTTCATTAATATTTAGCTTCCCGTGCCTCAAAGCCTTCACCCATAAGATTACGGACGTTTTTAAGGAAGCTTGGGTTAACATCAGTCGCATAAACATCAAACTGACCATTTTTGGATAAACGTTCTTCCATTTCTGGATGACGGCTTAAATAATCTTTCAATTTTGGTGGAATGATTTCATCTTGCGATAAAATACGCACCCGATGGTTTGTCAAATCACGCACCGTATCTTTAATCGCAATATAATGGGTACACCCTAAAATCAAGCTGTCTAATCCTTGAGCAAGAACGGGTTCTAAATAATCGCTCAAGACTGCTTCCAAATATTTTTCACCCTGATTTTCGATGAGCGGTACCAAAAGCGGTGTTGGCTGTCCAAAAATTTTAGCGCTTGGCGTTATTTTGGCAATTTCTTCATCATAAATTTTCGAGCGAACCGTATATTCAGTCGCAATCAAACCAATTTGAGTGGCACCAAGTTCTGTCGCGGACTCCAATGTCGGTACAATAACCCCTAAAATGCGCTTATCGGGGCATTCTTGTGGTAAAAATTCATTTTGAAGCTTGGCCAAGGCCGTCACACTCGCAGTATTACAGGCAATAATAGCTAATTCACAATCATGTTCTTCGAATAAATATTTAATAGCGCCTTTGGATAAATTATAAATGGCCTCTAAAGATCGGCCGCCATAAGGGACATTGAGCGTATCCCCCAAATAAACATAATCATATTCTGGTAATAAAGCACGGACAGCGCGTGCGACGTATAATCCGCCCAAGCCAGAATCAAAAATTCCTATCTTTTTTTTTCTCAACACACTCATATTTCAACTTTTATTTCGATTTTATAGTTATTTGGCTTTATTTTGTGACAAGGCACAAGCGACAATATGTAGTTTACTACCTATTAAGCGAAATAACGATGTCACAAAGTAAATGCAAATGGCTATATCACCTTCATTTCTTTAATTTACACTATAATTGTGCTATAATGATACATCAACCACATTAGAATAAGGATATATGACGCATGCAGATTTCTATCCATGGAAAACAAATGGATTTGGGCGACACATTAAAGGCCCACATTGAAGACAAATTAGAAGATATTAACCAAAAATACTTTAACAGAGCCATAGATGCTAATGTTACCATGGCACCAGAAGGCAGTGCCTTCACCAAAAGCCATATTTCAATCCGCGTTGGAAAAGACATATCAGTCATGGCTGATGCAAAAGATCCCGACCCGTATGCTGCCTTTGATGCCGCGGCAGAAAAAGTTGCAAAACAACTTCGCCGTTATAAAAAACGCCTTCGTGACCATCATGAGCGCCTTGAAGAAAATAATATTATTCCCGCACAAAATTATGTTCTCACACCTGAGCCAGAAACAGCTGAAGAACCAGAAAAGCATGAACCAACAATCATCGCCGATATGGTAACAAACATTCAAACCATGAGCGTATCAGAAGCGGTTATGCGATTAGATTTATCTGGTGAAAATGCTTTATTATTTCGTAATCCGCAACATGATGGCCTAAATATGGTTTACCGCCGTACTGATGGTAATGTTGGTTGGGTTGACCCCAGAGGAAACGAATCAGCTTTACCCAAGGCTGCTAATCAATAAGCTAGGTATTTTTCTTAAAAGAAAATGTCCCTTTTTTACGTTTTTTTAACCTTAATATTATAAAAATCTCCCTCTCGTGGAGATTTTTGTTCTTTATCAAAAAATGTTTTTAAAAGGCTTGTCTTTTGAAAATGAGAGCGGTATCAAGACGGTAATATTAAGATAAGAATTGCAAATTAAGGAAAAAATAATGAGCAATAATATTCAAGATATGTTTGTTGATACAATCATTAGTGATTTAAAAGCATCAAGCAAAAAGGAAGTTTATAAAAAACTAGCAAACCATGTTGCGACGTTAATTGGTACACCTGAAAATTTTTTGCTTGATATCATAAACAAAAATGAACAACAACAAAGCTCAGCCATGGGAAATGGCGTTGCCGTTGCGCACGCACAGCTGCCACGCTTAACACGCCCCATAATCGTTTTAGCCAAGACAACGCAAGGCGTTGACTTCATGGCTGATGATGGTGAGCCTGTTGATTTGATTACCTTGGTTCTATCACCTGAATTTGAAGGACCTAAACATTTACAACGTATTGC
The DNA here is from genome assembly GCA_964647515.1 of uncultured Micavibrio sp. Classification (GTDB taxonomy): domain Bacteria; phylum Pseudomonadota; class Alphaproteobacteria; order Micavibrionales; family Micavibrionaceae. The sequence goes on from CAZYHI010000010.1 coordinate 21,651, forward strand.
TTTAGTTGCACGATTTTTCAATGATGAAACGGCGCGTAAAAATTTACGTGAAGCTGAAGATTATGAAAGCATCCGCTCAACCATCAAACAAATGAATGAGCGTAAAAAAGCCGCGTAAGTTTGGTTAAGCTAATTCTTCAATCAAAGCTTCAACTTGCTCTGGTGTACCAACAGATTGGCAAGATATTTCTTTGTTAATCCGGCGAACAAGACCGCTTAACACTTTACCAGCACCCAGCTCAACCATCTCATCAACACCATTTTCACCCATCCATAAAATAGATTCACGCCAACGCACCATCCCTGTAATTTGCTCAACCAAAAGATTACGAATAGTATCTGGATCGCTCTCACCTTGCGCTGTCACGTTACTCACAACAGGCACATAAGGAGAAATGATATTTGTTTGTTTCAATTTTTCAGACATGACCTGCGCGGCAGGCGCCATCAAGGTACAATGAAATGGCGCGCTCACGGGTAAAATAACCGCGCGTTTTGCACCACTTTCAGTCGCCAAATCAACGGCACGTTCAACAACAAGCCTATTACCACTGACCACAACTTGACCGACAGAATTATCATTAGCGGCTTGGCACACTAAATCTTTTTGTTGTTCTTGAATATTTACTTCCGCTGCTGCTTTTTCAGCAATGGATTTAACATCAGAAAAATCTAACCCCAATATCGCAGCCATTGATCCTTCACCAACAGGAACCGCTTTTTGCATCGCCTGCCCACGATTTTTTAACAATACAGCCGTATCCGCAATATCTATAGCACCCGCCGCCGTCAACGCCGAATACTCACCCAAAGAATGTCCAGCCATAAAAGCACAAGAATCTTTTAAAGAAATCCCCCCTTGTTTCACCAACACATTCACCACAGCCATAGACACAGCCATCAAGGCAGGTTGTGTGTTTTCGGTTAAATTTAGATCTGCCTCTTCTCCTGAAAACATCAAATTTGATAATTTTTGACTTAACGCAGCATCAACGGCCTCAAATGTTTGCTTGGCTTCTGGGAAATTTTCTGCCAAATCTTTCCCCATACCAACAAATTGTGACCCTTGACCAGGGAAAATAAACGCACGTTTCATAATATTTTTTCCTTATAATCTTGTCTGCATACCGCAGAATGCTTAAATTACACTGATAAATCAAGTAGATAAAAAAATGATTTTTTATAGAAAAAAAATGTTAACAAAAAGTAAATTGTTCTAGAAATATTTAACTATTTGTTATATGATGAGCAAATACTAACAAATAAACTAGTAAAATACTAAAGCTTCGAAGAAGGCTCAGTGTTCTTGATAAATATAATAATAAGTTAGTTATGCGGAAGAGCGAGGGCTTGTATAAATAAACTCTAACAACAAGGAGGAATTATATATGAGCGTAAAACCAATAAGAAAGACCGTCGTACGAAAAGTACTGGAGGATACTGGCTATGCTTACACATTAACATGTGAAAGCCACGTCAATGCCGATTATGCTGATTTTGCAAGCACACAAGCCTTAGAATCTTTTCAAAAAGCTTTAAAAAAACCAAACCTAACATATGATGATTTATGCATGATATTACGTCAGGCGTCTAATCGTGCCAATTCAAGACAATGTAAAACACCATGGTCTATGTTTATGGCCAACTATATTTCGAAACATTGTAACAACAATGTCGCATCATCAGAGCGTTTACATTAACAGCTCTGATATTCATTCATCAAAACCTGTTTTTAGCGATAGACGTTAAATTCAGGTTTTTTTAATGCCTATAGTAAATATCTAATAATCTTTTACATTTTTATCTTGGCAAGCGTTTAAAATCACGTTGTAATACCTGCCATGATAGATTTTGGTAGCACGAACGGTATTTTAACCATCAATTTAGAAAAATTGGCGGCGAATTACCGTTTATTTCAAAGTAAAGTCGGTACGCATTGCGATGTTGCTGGCATTATAAAAGCCAACGCCTATGGCCTTGGTCTTAAACAAGTCAGCGGACAACTTAAAAAGCTTAACTGCCCTTTGTTCTTCGTCGCTACCTTAGACGAAGCCCTTGAACTACGTGGGTACGATCCCGACACCCCCATTGCCGTTTTAGGTGGGTTAATGAGCAATGCTGAAAGCACGTATATCGAACATAATATCACCCCCATTCTCAATACACCTATTGATATCAAAAATTGGAATGATTACGCCGCGCAACACAACAAGAAACTCGACGCCATCTTACATTGTGATACCGCGATGAACCGTTTGGGTTTAAGCACAGAAGAAACAAAAGACTTTGTCCAAAACCGCGATTTATTCAACAATATAGATATCACCATGGTGATGAGCCATTTTGCCTGCGCGGATGATTTTAATCACCCTCTCACAACACAGCAAGCGGATGATTTTGAAACATTGGCCAAAAATTTTCCAAACGCCAAAAAATCATTAGCAAATTCATCTGGGTTATTTCGTAATCCACAATATCATTATGACATGGTGCGCCCTGGTTACTCTCTATATGGCGGTAACCCAACACCTGAAACCAGCAATCCCATGCATAGCGTCGTAACATTACAGAGCCGTATTTTACAAATCCGTGAGTGCAAAAAAGATCAATCGATTGGTTATGGCGCAACGCATCAATTTAACACCGATACACGTACAGCCACCCTTGCACTCGGTTATGCCGATGGTTTTTTAAGGTCAAACAGCGCAAAAGCAATTATATATTATGAAGGTCAGCCTTGCCCTGTTTTAGGACGCGTTTCAATGGATTTGGTCAGTATTGACATTAGTCATATTAAAGGAAAACAACCCCGACAGGGCGAAGCCATTGAAATATTAGGCAAATATCAAAGTATTGATGATTTAGCCGATACAGCAGGTACAATTGGCTATGAAATCTTAACATCTTTAGGAAAACGTTATAAACGACACTATGTATAATAAAGCATAATCACTTGAAACAGCAGGTAAGCATCTCCCAACAACGTCATTGCCTGAATCTGCAACGCAGATTCTAGGGCAATCTTTATGAGCTGAAGAAGATTCCCCTAGAATTACTGCGTAATTCAGGGAATGACAAAAAAGATAACAAAAGACCTTCAACGCAAATAAAATATTGCTTTTCTATCTGGCGTAAAAACGCTAAAACAATCCTTATGTCCGACACATTGTCCAAAAACAAAACATGCTCTATTACAAAAAAAATGCACCAAAGATGCGTTTTTTCTTTTATAAGAAATCTTTGCCAAGCCATCGGTCATTCAATTTTAAGCTTTTTACAATCTATTGGCGCATTGGCGATGTTTATTGGCAAGGCAACCATGCAATCTTTTGCCCCACCATTTTACCCGCGCCTCATATTAAAACAATTTGTTGATATCGGTTATTACTCCCTCCCCGTTGTTGGGATGACAGCTCTATTTACAGGAATGGTTTTGGCCTTACAAAGCTATACAGGATTTACGCGCTTTAACGCCGAAAGTGCCATTGCAGGTGTCGTCGCACTATCAGTCACAAGGGAGCTTGCCCCTGTTCTTGCTGGCCTCATGGTTGCAGGGCGCGTTGGCGCCTCTATCGCCGCTGAAATTGGTACGATGCGTGTGACCGAACAAATTGATGCGCTTGTGACATTATCCGTGAACCCGTTTAAATATCTAATCGCGCCACGCGTAATTGCGGGAACATTGATGCTCCCTCTTCTTGTTCTCATTGGCGACATCATTGGTATCTATGGTGGTTATATCGTCAGCGTCTACACCCTTGATTTTTCATCTGGTAATTACATCACCCAAACATGGGATATCTTAGAGCGCATGGATGTTTTATCTGGTTTATTCAAGGCTGCGGCCTTTGGCTTTATTGTGACCATGATGGGATGCTATCACGGCTTTAATTCTGGCCGTGGCGCGCAAGGCGTTGGCACAGCAACAACTTACGCGGTTGTATCTGCTTCTATTCTTATTCTTATTACGAACTTTGTCATGACACAGGTGTTCTTCTCATGAGTACGCAAAAAAATACACAAGCGAACACCCCTAAAATTGAAATGTGCAATGTCAAAAAATCATTTGGCAGTAAGACTGTATTAAATGGCATTGACCTCACCGTCAATCAAGGTGAATCCATGGTTATTATTGGCGGATCGGGTACAGGAAAATCCGTCACGCTTAAATGTGTCCTAGGGCTGATGCAACCCGACTCTGGCTCTATCAAAATTGACGATGTTGAAACCACCAATATCGAGACCGCAGAGCGCGATGATTTAATGAAAAAGTTCGGTATGTTGTTCCAAGGCGGTGCATTATTTGATTCCATGAAGGTCTGGGAGAACATCGCCTTTGGCCTGATACAGGGAAAAAAGATGAACAAAGATGAGGCTCGCGACATTGCCACGCAAAAATTAAAACAAGTGGGGCTTGGTGTCCAAACGGCAGACTTATTCCCGGCAGAATTATCCGGCGGTATGCAAAAACGTGTCAGCCTCGCCCGCGCCATCGCCACCAACCCTGAAATTATTTTCTTTGATGAACCAACAACGGGGCTTGACCCCATTATGGCGGACGTCATCAATGATCTTATCAAAAACTGTGTCACTGATTTAGGGGCAACGGCTCTCACCATCACCCATGATATGGCCAGCGCCCGTAAAATCGCCGATAAGGTTGCAATGATATATGAAGGAGAGATGATTTGGGATGGCCCTGTCGGCAGTCTTTATGATTCAGGAAATTCATACGTTGAACAATTCATCCATGGTCGTGCCGATGGCCCGATTACGAAACATGCTGATTTTAAAGAATAATAAACTTTAATCAGCGGCTTTCGCGCAAGAAAATATAGTTTTCATCATCTGACAACTCATCCATAAAAGCATATCCATCTTCTTTGAATTTTTTTAAACCTTTTGGCATTTCAATACGGTTTTGAATCATAAACCGCGCCATCGCGCCACGCGCGCGCTTGGCGAACAAACCAATTGTCTTTGGTGCACCATTTTTAAGCTCTTTAAAATGACAAGTAATAAACGGTACGTTTAATTCTTTTGGTTTGACTGCCTTTATATATTCGTTAGAAGCCAAAGATATGATGCTTTTATCTTTATGATTTTTAACAGCACCTTCACAGGCCTTGGTTAAGCGATCATCCCAAAAATCATATAGATTTTCACCGCGTGGGTTAGTCAATCTTGTTCCCATCTCCAACCTGTAAGCTTGCATAAGATCAAGCGGGCGCAACAATCCATAAAGACCCGACAAAATCCCTAAATGATTCTGCGCGTACGATAAATCATCCGTCGTCAAACTATCTGCATCCAACCCCACATAGGTATCACCACGAAAGGCGGTAATAGCA
>CAZYHI010000011.1:0-26865 GCA_964647515.1 uncultured Micavibrio sp.
ATAAAAAACCATTTAAACGCACGAAAGGCAAGGAATAAAGCAACAAAAATGCTTTATTCTGCTCTGAAAAGAATATAAATGACGGTTCATACGAAAATAATTATTAAATGGTCTCAAAATTATCCTAGAATCACAGGTAAAGACAACAAAAAAGCCGCTTGATGGATAAGCGGCTTTGTTTAAATTCTGTAACAAGAAAAAACTTATAAAGATTTTTCTAATTTCGCAATGAGGCGTTTACCTTTTGCGCTCAAAAATAATTCTTTACGACGTCGGTCATCTTTGGCTTGTTTTACAATTACAATACCGTAAGGTTTTCCCATACGGCGGTAATTTGATAACGCACCAATCGTCCGTGACATCACAGACATTGAAATATCTGTTGCCTCAGCAACATCTTTTAAAGACGTTCCTTCATTTTGCGCAATCACTAAAAATACAACTGCCCATTGCAATGGAAACTCTGTATCAACTGCGGTGAATTCGTTTAAGATTTTTTGAAGCTTTATCAGTTTCTTCGTTACCATTCGCTATACTCCTTATTGCTACTCTTTTTTTGCGACACCATCGTCCTGATGTGTAGATAATTTGAATGTACGGTATATCAATAACGGCTTCGTGTCGAAAACTATTTTTGTTACATATTGGCTTTAACCCCAATTCTTTATTAATTTCAATCGCAAGGGCTCGTACCTTGCCTAACTTTATATAAATAATCATTTTTTATTTTCCCCTTATAAAAATGGTTTGGTTGATGTAATTAAGCGCGTTTTTTAACGCGCTCATTTGGTTGATAAATGGCGTGATTGTTAATATAACGGCTGAATACCGCCCTAAAATCTTGGCGAATAACCCAATAGGCCTGCACCGCATTTTCGGCATAACGCCGTAAAATGATCCCCTTTAATTGACCATATAAAAGCTCAACAGCGTCTGTTTCGGCCTGATATTGCTTTTGCCAGTTGCGATACACGTATAAGGCACGTTTGCATTCATTTTTGAACTGATCTTCCAGTTCAGCCATTTGCTTCACTTCAAAAACCTGCAATTTACTATTGGTCAATGCAGCCCTCATCGTTTCATTTTGGTATATTGATATCTCTTTCATTTTTTCCCCTTTCAAATGAATTTATTAATATGTAAAAAAATAATAAGAAGGTTTTGACGCAAAAAGGTTAATGAAAAATTAAAAAACAGGTTTTAACGCGCTATCTTTTGGTTAGGCTTTTTTGCAGATTGCAAAACTCAGTTTCTAAGTGATTATCTTGTAAGGATTTTTCAAAATTCATAAGCTGTAAAAAACTATCAAAAATTTTATCCTGTAACGGCGCATCATATAAAGATGTACCAATTATTACTTTATCTTTCATCAAAATAATATTTTTTGGCAAACCATGAATCATAATTGGCGGCACAGATAAATCACAATCCACTTCACCCCGATGACTATATACCGCATCTTTCAATGTTTTAACATCTTGAAAATTTAAAGAAAACACACTGGGGCAGGAAAATTTTGTGTTTGATAAATTTGTTTGTGTCACAATCGTTCGTGAAAAGTAACTACCTCGAAAATCAATTTTTGAACAGCTTGATTCCGCCAAGCAACACTCTTGCAATATCGCCTTACGGCAATCAGCTCCTATCATCTCAGCCCCAGCCATATTAACGTCCGTTAAATTAGCACCCCATAGACAAGCCCCTTTCATCTGGGCACCATCAAGATTTGCTTGTGATAAATTGGCGTTACGCAAGTCGACATTATTCAAGCATACATACTCTTGCACAGCCGCCTCCACTGCCCTCTTAACTGTATGAAAATATCCTTCAAAAATAACCTCTCCTGTTACTGATTTTAAACGCATATTTGGAACTCCCTTTTTATATTTATTTAATGGCTTATACCAACTTAATAAATATAAACATGGTATCAACCATATTTGTCAAGTTATTTTTCAATATATTAGAATTGGCGCGTTAAAACAGCTGTAAAGAATCCATCTGTTTTATGATCTTTCGGTGTCAGGCGCAGATAATTTCCTTGGGCAGGACAAGGCGTCCCTTTCGGCCACACATCAGCGATAGGAACAATTTTATATTCTGGATGATTGCTTAAAAACGCTTCAATCTGCGCTTCATTTTCCTCAATAAACAAAGAACAAGTTGCGTAGACAAGACGTCCACCGACTTTGATTTTATCGGCGACGCGCTCCAATATTTCGGCTTGCGATTGCTTAATCTCATCTAATGAAGGGCCATAATGGTGCCAGCGCAAATCAGGGTTACGTCGCCATGTCCCAGAGGACGAACAAGGCGCATCGACCAACACAACATCCATCGCACCTTTTTGTCGGCGGAGCCATTTACGGTTTTTTTCTTCTTCCATAGAGCGCACCTCAATATTATGCACGTCAGCTTTTTTATAACGTCTGCGGCCTTTTTCTAAACGACGGCTATCATTATCACAGGCAAAGATGATCCCCTTGCCTTGCATTTTCGCCGCCAATGCCAGCGTTTTACCACCACCACCAGCGCAATAATCCATCACACGCATACCAGGCTCAACACCACAAAGATGGGAAATTAATTGTGACCCCTCATCTTGGATTTCAACGAAACCTTTATGGAAGGCCTTGGTCGCGCTCATATATGGCTTGCCAATACAGCGTAAACCAACAGGGGAATATGTTGTTCGTACCGTTTCCACATCATCTTTTTGTAAAGAGTTTTGCGCATTTTCAACATCAAGCTTAATGGTATTAACCCGCAAGTCTAACCCCGCAGGCTCTAACATCGCGTTTAATTGCGCTTCAAATTCATCGCCGAACAAGGTCGTTAATTTACCCTCTAAATCTTCAGGGCATTCGCACCGCACAGCCACAGGCATATCATCATGAGTTAAGCTTTTACCTTCTAAGGCTTCAATCGCTTTAATTTCAGGGTCATCAAGTTCACCCGGGCAATATTTTTCATCAACAAAACGAATTTTCACATCATGTTGAGACAAACCACTTAGCATTAAATAAGCAATAACACGCGTTCGCGGACTGTCTCTGAGTTCAACTTTGTCCATCCACCAACCAAGGCGCGCCGTCGCCCGCACAACATTGTAAACCAGCTCAACAATCGATTTACGATCTTTTGAACCGATATAGCGTTTGTGATGTAGGTAATCCCTTATCGTATTATCCATCGGAGTCTTAGAGGTTTTAATCGCATTTAAAATCTCAATCGCCGTTTGTATCCGCGCGCCGTCTCTCATTATTTTTACTTCTCTAAAATTACATTTATGTTGCGCCAACCATAACATACTTCTTTTGCTTTTGTCGGGCCAAATTCAACCATTTTCTTACCCACGCGCTTACCACTCATTGCTTCATAGAAACCACAAGCATGCTTGTTTTTGTCCATCGCCCACAGACACAATGATTCATGTTTTTGTTTTTTCAGTTCAACAACAGCATGTTGAAGAAGTCGCGTACCAAAACCTCGACTAAAATAATCGGGATCAATGTAAAGCCCATAGATCTCCGAAGAATAAAGTGGTCTAATTTTTGATGTTCCTGGAGGTGGTGTTCGCAAAGCTCCAAAACTACTATAACCTACAGGTAAGTCTTCAATTAAAATTAAATGCTGTTGAGAGTCTTCATTTTGAAAAATAGAAATCCATGTTTCTTCCAAATCGCTCTGAACCATTGAGCGTAAAAACTCTGGGTTAATAATCCCACTCTCTGCCATCCGCTTACTACCCAAATGGATACGCGCCAATTCAGGAATATCAGCTTCAGTCGCTTTACGAATTTCTAAAGACATTCTTCTTTTACCTTATATAATCTATATATTGTCGTTGCTGTCATCATAATGAGAGCAAGACACAATATAAATCCCCCGAGAGAGAACACAATAAAATTGTAAACCGCCCATAACGATTGGCCGCATATAAACAAAATACGCATAGGGATACCGTTTAAAAAAAATACAGCTATTGTACCAAAGATACTCGCAACAAAAGGGAAAACATCAAACAACCTATCCGTAACAAATATAGCGCAAAGAATATAAAAACCAATAAACAATAAGCCTACCCATATTTTCCGATACTTATCGGCAATATAAAAACGTATAGCTGTAATAATTTCTGATAATGCGGCAGGAATAGCAGATAAAAAATAAAAATGAACTGCAAATACAACGCTACTTAACGCAATCAAACGTATTAGTTTTTTATCTGATTTTTGGTTCGCTGAGTACAGCTCTAATCCCATCGCAATTAGGCCAAGGACTTGAACAAAAATAATAAACCAAAGTTGATCATCTGTTGATCCCAAGATCGATAAATCAAACATTAACTCTCAGTTCTATAATTAGGTGCTTCGCGCGTGATCGTGATGTTATGCGCATGGCTTTCTTTAAATCCAGCGCCTGTCATACGGACAAACTTCGCATCTGATTTCATCTCATCAATCGTCGCGCAGCCTGTATAACCCATCGACGCACGCAAGCCACCCACCATTTGATGAATAATCGCGCTGACTGGCCCTTTGTAAGGCACGCGTCCTTCAATCCCTTCGGGGACAAGCTTGTTGCTATCTTTCACGTTACCTTGAAAATAACGCTCGGACGAACCCTTGACCATTGCCCCGACAGAACCCATACCACGGTAAGACTTATAGGAACGCCCTTGGTATAAAATAATCTCCCCGGGGGCTTCGTCTGTCCCTGCAAAGGCACTGCCCATCATTGCGCAATCCGCACCGGCCGCAATCGCCTTAGCATAGTCACCAGAATATTTAATACCGCCATCGGCAATCACAGGAATGCCATGTTTTTTAGCTTCTTCAGCAACATTCATCACAGCAGTTAATTGCGGTACACCAACACCGGCAACAACACGCGTTGTACAGATAGAGCCAGGACCAATCCCAACTTTTACCGCATCGGCGCCTGCATCAATCAACGCCTTACACGCATCACCTGTGGCGATATTCCCTGCGACAATCTGTACGCGTTTTCCATGTGCCTTCTTAATACGACTGACCATATCAAGCACGCCTTTAGAATGACCATGCGCCGTATCAATAACAATAACATCCACTTCGGCGTTTGCGAGGGCTTCGGCACGTTCAATATTACTCTCCCCTGTCCCAATCGCCGCACCAACACGAAGACGATCATGTGAATCCTTACAGGCATTCGGGAAAGCTTTGGCTTTTTCAATATCTTTAACCGTGACCAAGCCCGTACAGCATTCTTGGTCATCCACCACCAATAGTTTTTCAATGCGGTGTTTATGAAGCAGTTTCTTGGCCTCATCTTTATCAACACTGTTATAAACTTTAATAAGATTTTCTGAGGTCATCAGCTCCTTCACAGGTTGGTCAGGATTATTCGCAAAACGTACATCGCGGTTTGTAAGTATCCCCACCAGCTTACCGCTGGTTTCTTCGGTCACAGGAAAACCTGCAAAATCATATTTTTCCATCAATTGTAATGCTTGCGCCAAGGTCGCATCAGGCGAAATTGTCACAGGGTTGACCACCATGCCAGACTCATACCGTTTGACGCGGCGTACGGCTTCAGCTTGTTTTTCAACACTTAGGTTACGGTGAATAATGCCAAGCCCGCCATTTTGCGCCATCGCAATCGCCATTTCCGCTTCGGTCACCGTGTCCATCGCCGAGGATAAAAGCGGAATATTGAGATCAATACTTTGCGTGAGCTTCGTCTTTGTACTAACCGCATCAGGTAAAACATCTGACGCCGCAGGAACCAACAAAACATCGTCAAATGTCAGCGCTTCTTCAAGAATTTTGGGGGAATTATTTTTAGCCATGGTGCAAACCTTTAAATCTTAATACGTTTGCAAGAGAGTTATAGCGTTTTGATTTAAAAAATCAAGAAAAACATTAAAAATCAGCAATATCATCATAATATGGCATAGAAACCGCTGCCCCATGCTTTTGAATAGAAAATGCCGCACATTTATTCGCAAACTCAACGCTCTCTTGAAGCGTTTTATTTATAGACAAGCCGAAAGCTAAGGCTCCTGTAAAACAATCACCTGCGCCAGTCGTATCAAGCACGGGAACATTACAGGCAGGTACGCTAAATTCTTGTTCACGCTCAATAACTTGCACGCCTTTACCACCCAAGGTCTTGATAATTACATTATCAACATTGCCTAAATTTTCTTGGTAAAACATATATTCTGTTTCATTCACTACAATATAGTCAGCTAAGTTAAACAGTTCTCCTGAAACGTCTATTGCAGGGGCGGGATTGTATATAATTCGCGCGCCCTCTTTCTTTGCCTTTTTAAAACAAGACAAAACTTCTGTTGAAAGAATTTCATTTTGGCAAACAAGAACATCACCTTTTGCAAATTTAAAATTTTGAAATTGCTCAAAAGAAGTATCGGCGTTTGCTCCAGAGACCACAATAATAGTATTCTCACCTGCATCATCAATCGTAATAAACGCACTACCTGTTGCTGTATTTGATTGTTCTATATTCGAAATATTAACATTTTCGTTTCTTAAAAAATCTAACAAAAACTGCGCCGAACTATCATCGCCAACCTTACCAAATATAAGCGTTGGCGCGCCCAAACGCGCGGCAGAAACGGCTTGATTGGCTCCTTTTCCACCGGGGAAATAATTTAATTCTTTTCCTAAAACGGTTTCTCCATCAAAAGGACGTTTTAAAACTTGAATAACAAAGTCGATATTTATACTGCCAAATACAACAACCCTAGACACAATAAAAACCTTTCTCTTCACAATTTAATCTATGTCTATATGTTGTTATCATGCTTTCAGTTTTCTTCAAAGGAATGGTGCTTGGTGGCTCGCTTATTATCGCGATTGGGTTGCAAAACGCTTTTATTTTACGACAAGGTATTAAGAACAGACATATTTTTATTGCCTGTCTTACTGCCAGCATCATTGATGTCTTGCTGATTGGTTCTGGCGTTTTAGGGTTTGGTTATCTTATTGAGCAACATCCTAATTTAATTAAATATATCACATGGGGCGGGGCCGCCTTTTTGTTTATCTATGGCTTCAAATCATTCCTATCGGCCTTTAAACCACAAAATATGGATGATAAAAGCGCCAAAGGCATGCTCAAGCAAGATAACGCCAAAGAAGTTATGCTTATCATTATGGGGGTCAGCTTGCTTAACCCACATGTTTACCTAGACACTGTTGTTCTCATTGGTGGCTTAAGTGCGTCTTATGGTCATATTGGTAAATACTGGTTTGGCGGTGGCGCAATGTTGGCCAGCTTTATTTGGTTTTTTGCCCTTGGTTACGGCGCAAGATTGCTCAGCCCTTTATTCAAAAAACAACGCGCATGGCAAATATTGGATATTCTTATTGGCTGCATCATGTGGGGAATAGCTGTAAGTTTATTAATTTAGCTACAATGTTGCTATTAATTACGTTTTATGTGCCTGGAATACCCTTGGTTGTTGAATATTCAAAATGAAGTGGGTTATCAGGATTTAACACATTATAAATATGATGCGCAGCGAAAGCGGCTTCGGAAAAACCCGTTAAGATTAGTTTTATCTTATTCTCATAAGCAGCAATGTCGCCAATAGCATAAATACTGTCTTTACTTGTTTGGCATGTTGTCGGGTGTACGTCTATATGATTGTGACTTAAATTCAATCCCCAATCCTCAATTGGCCCTAAGGAGGCTGCCAAACCGTAAAAAGGTAACAACACATCTGCTTGTAAGCTTCGGATGTTCTTATCTTTATCGATCACATCGACCGCTTCTAAAACACCACCCTTCCCTTGAAGGGCATGAAGCTGCATCGGTGTGACAATTTCCAAACGCCCGCTCTCTTGCAAATTTGTCAGTTTTTCTAAAGAATCTGGTGCGGCGCGGAATTTATCACGGCGATGAACAAGGCGTACGCTTTTCGCAATATCAACCAATGACAACGCCCAGTCAACGGCACTGTCACCGCCACCGGCAATAACGATATTTTTTCCTTTAAAATCATTCTTTTGACGCACCAGATAAAAGACACTTTGCCCTTCATAGGCTTCAATATCTTTTAACGGCGGCTTATTAGGGCCAAAAGCACCCGCACCCGCCGCAATAATAATGGTTTTGGCATGAATAACTTTATCTAACGATGTTTTAAGTTGCCATTTGCTACTTTGATGCTCTAAAGACACAACTTGTTGATTCAAACGATAGACAGGATTAAAGGGCGCGGCTTGCGCCTCTAATTGTGCGATGAAATCTGCGGCATTAATCTTCGGATAGGCGGGAATATCATAGATAGGTTTTTCAGGGTACAGCGCCGTACATTGGCCGCCAATCCCCTCCAGCGAGTCAATCACCTGACAAGACAGCCCCAACATGCCGCACTGAAACACAGCAAAAAGCCCAACAGGCCCCGCACCAATAATGGCGACATCTGTTTCGCTTGTGTTATTTTGTGCATTTTGGCGGTTTTCTGCCATTATTTACGTCCTTTTATGCTTTCTTTCGCCTCATAAATTTGCGATGTTATATCCATCATATAAAGAAAATTGAGCTGATTTGAAAGAGGAAAGGATGAATAACATTGTCATTCAAACAAAAAGCGAAGAACAAACAGGCGTTTTTGCCCGTCAATGCGCCAATAATGCGCAAATTGGTGACGTTTTTTTACTGAATGGCCCCTTAGGTACAGGAAAAAGCGTTTTTGCCCGTGCCTTTATCCAACATTTGGCGGGAAGTGACATTGAAGTGCCAAGCCCGACCTTTACTTTGTTACAGACGTACAGCACGGCAAAATCACCTCTATGGCATTTTGATTTATACCGTTTAGAAGACCCAGAAGAAATATATGAATTGGGGTGGGAAGACGCCATACAAAACCATATTTTGCTGATTGAATGGCCGGAAAGATTAGGGCATTTAAAACCAAAACATTATAAAGAGATAAACATAGAGCCAACAGACACGCAAACACGTACAATTACACTTAACCAGATAACAGATGAACATAATGACAAATAACATACCAAATGACGCCTTTATCCTTGCGGCAGGGAAAGGGACGCGTTTGCGCCCTTATACAGACGACAAACCCAAGCCTATGGTTGAGGTTGCTGGCAAACCAATCTTACATCATACCGTTGAAAAGCTTGAAAAAATTGGTGTTAAAAACATTACCATGAATCTTTATTATTTAGGGGATAGGATAAAAGACTATTTTAAAAATTGGCGCGGTGTGCAAATCAGTTTTTCCGAAGAAACTGAGCTTTTAGAAACAGGTGGCGGCATTAAACTCGCCTTAGACACCATCAAAAATGACGCCTTTTATATCATCAATGGTGATGCGCTTTGGAGTGATAAAAAAGGTGAAGATGCACTCTTACAGCTTGCCGAAGCGTGGGATCCAACAAAGATGGATATCTTATTACTGTTACAGCCCGTATCGGACATGAGCCTCACAAAAGGTGTCGGTGATTATAGCATCAATAATGATGGCACCATAACACGTACACCCGATAAATCAGGAAAATACATGTTCACAGGTCTGCGTATTTCGAATAAAGATATATTTAAAGATACGTCAGATGGTGCATTTTCTTATCTGCAATGTATGGACGCGGCGCAAAAAAACGGCCGCCTCTATGGTGTTAAATATAAAGGTCAATGGCATCATATCAGTACGCCGCAAGACTTAGACAACGTGAACAATTTTTTTGCCAAACCAGAAAATAACATACAAAAAGAAGCGTGATTTTCATCCCATGTCTGATACGCCTACATCAACAATATTTAACCTACCGCCCAGCCTACCTTTCGCAGACGCCTTAGCGGCAGGGTTAATAAATGAAACAAAAGGCAAACCGGAATTATTAAGCCAATATCTTATTTTACTGCCATCAAGGCGCGCCTGCCGTAATTTACAAGAAGCCTTCTTACGTCAAAGCGATGGTGTACCTATTATGCTACCGCACCTATCACCCATTGGCGATGTCGATGAAGAAGATCTATTGCTACACAACGCCATATCAGATATTGAACATATCCCCCCTGCAATGCCATACATCAAAAGGCAAGCCTTATTAAGCCAGCTCATCTGCGCTCTACCGAATTTCGCCAATAACATAGAAGCCGCTGTACGTCTTTCCAAGACATTAGGGCAATTAATGGATCAAATTTATACTGAAAATCTTGATTTAACCAAATTACCTGATGCCGTAGATAAAGAAGACTTTGCTGATCACTGGCAGGTCACAGTCGATTTTCTTAAAATCTTAAGTATTAAATGGCCAGAAATATTACAAGAACATGGCATGATTGATGGGGCAGACAGGCGCAACCGATTAATACAGGCACTCAATAAACAATGGCAAAACCATCCACCATCCCACCCCGTCATTGTCGCAGGATCAACGGGGTCAATTCCTGCCACATCTGGGTTGCTGAAAACCATTTCACGCCTACCCAAAGGATGCATCATTTTACCTGGGTTGGATCAAAATATGGCGGCAGAAGCATGGGATATGGTCGAAGAAGGTCACCCACAAAACACGCTTAAATTACTTTTGAATCATTTAGAATGTACGCGTGAAGACGTCAAATTATGGCCGCAAGCAAACCCCATAAATGAGGCACAAAAAATGCGTGAACAATTTATATCACACTTTATGGCATCCCCTGATTACACCCATGAATGGCAAAAGATAAAAATAACCACCACGCAAAAAGAAGATTTAGAGAACTCTTTAAAAAACGTACAGCTAATGGAATGTGAAACATTGGGTCAAGAGGCACAAATCATCGCTTTGCTTATCCGCGAAACATTGGAGCAAGATCAAAAAACCATCGCGCTTATTACCCCCAACAGACATTTGGCACGACGGGTTAGTACCTATTGCCAAAAATGGAATATTGAGGTCGATGATTCTGCAGGAATGCCACTTCACCAAACCCCCATTGGTATTTATTTAAAATCTATTATCAGTGCTTTCACCCATGACATGACATCAACATCATTGCTGTCTTTGTTAAAAAATGAGCTATGTTCTGGTGCAGGGTTTACAAATTTTCGTAAAACCGTACGTTCTTTAGATAGAAATATTATGCGTGGTGTGACCATCAAGGACATAGACCTTGATGATGAAAAATATACCAACGAGGCGGCCTTATTAAAAAATATCAATGAGATTTTCGCACCGCTTCAAGAATTATTCAAAGATGGTGAAAAAGCGTTTTTTGGTGATATATTAAAACAGCATCTTCGCATTGCTGAAAAATTAGCCACCCATAGTGATGATCTTAAAACAAATAATTTATGGCAAGGCGACAGCGGTGAACAAGCCGCCATTTTCCTATCAGAATTGCAACCGCAGATTCAAGATATACCCCCTTGTCATGCCACAGATTATTTGGGTATTTTTGATCATTTTATAAAATCCGTAGGTGTACGTGCTAAATATGGTATGCACCCCCGTGTGATGATTTTGGGGCAGTTGGAGGCGCGCCTTATCCAAACGAACCGTATTATCATGGCAGGTTTAAATGAAGGCACATGGCCGCCAGATATGGGACATGACCCGTGGATGTCACGCCCGATGAGGAAGAATTTTGGTCTACCTCCAGCAGAGCGCGGCATTACATTGGCCGCCCATGATTTCACCCAAGGGCTTTGTGGCGCAGAAGTGTTTTTAACACGTGCCAAACATGATAGTGGCGTCGCAACTGTCCCTGCACGTTGGTTACAGCGCATGGAAGCCCTTATGAAAACCCTAGAAATTAACCCTAATATTATACGTACAGATCAATATTTTGAATACGCCCATGCGTTAGATAACGCCAATGAGAAACGAGAGATTAAACGTCCACAAGTCAAACCACCAACACAAGCCAGACCAACAAGCCTGTCCGTTACACAAATAGAAACATGGATGAGAGATCCTTATTCAATATATGCCAAACATATTTTAAAATTAAAACCATTAGATCCGATTGAAAAGCCCATTGGCGCATTAGAGCGCGGTAATATCTTGCATGACACCATGGAAAAATTTACAAATGCCTTTCCAAAAGACGTACAGGATAGTGCCAAACATGACTTCATTGCAATGGCCAAAAGCACGTTACAAGAAAATGACTTTGACCAAGAAGAATGGAATTTTTGGTTACCGCGTCTTTCGCGTTTGTCCGACTGGTTAATCCCACAAGAACAGCAATGGCGACAAAATGCCCGATTTGGAAAATCAGAAATAGAAGGTTCAATCGAAATTAGTGATAATTTAAAGACGCCTTTTACCCTGAAAACAAGGATCGACCGCATAGATTATCTTAAAACAGGTGGAATCGCTTTAATCGATTATAAATCAGGCGGCACGTACAGCGTTAAAAACATGAAAAATGGTAAAACCCCACAATTACCCCTTGAGGCGATGATCTTAAATCATCACGGCTTTAACGATCACCAATTACCCGATGGAAAAGTCGCGCAGCTCAGCTATTGGAAAATGACAGGTGGGCAAGAGGCAGGAGACATCACCACCATTAACGATCAAGACACCCTCAACACATTAATCGAAGACACATACACCCAGCTGACAGCATTAATCGCCACATACGAGGATAAGGCAACGCCCTATATTGCAATACCGCGCCCCGACCATGCGCCACGCTTCCATGATTTTGAACATTTAGAGCGCGTCAAAGAATGGGCCGCCCTTGATGATGCATCTGAGGAGGCAGCTTAAATGTCTGATACCTCACAAAACACAGTTTTAGCATCACAACAAAATAAAAATCTGCAAACGCATCCCGATATTTTACAAAATCGTGCATCAAACCCCGAAAGCTCTGTCTGGGTTGGTGCCTCCGCAGGATCAGGCAAAACCAAAGTTTTAACAGATCGAATTTTACGATTATTACTGCCCAATCAACATGGAATAAACGCCTGCCTACCGCACAAAATACTTGCCTTAACCTTCACCAAAGCCGCCGCCAGTGAAATGGCATTACGCATTAATAAACGTTTAAGCGAATGGGCGGTCATGCCTTTAGACGGGAAAAAAGAAGATGGAGAAAAAGGACTGCGTGAGGATTTACAAAAATTGCTTGGCCATGAACCTAGCGACATACAAATTGAAGCTGCGCGTAAAATATTTGCCGTCGTTGTCGATACGCCTGGTGGATTAAAAATCATGACGATCCATTCTTTTTGTCAGTCTATCCTAGGACGCTTTCCTTTAGAGGCCGATTTAAGCCCCTCTTTCAGCGCCCTAGAAGAAGACCAAGCGGCACAATTTTTAATGCAAGCCCAGCAACAAGTTTTTAAAAAATCCCAAAGCGAAAAAGGATCGCCCCTACATCAAGCCATTCATCATATTGCGCTTCATCAAAATGAAGATCAATTCACTTTTATATTAAAAAACTTGATGTCAGAACGGCGGCAGTTAAACGATATTTTAAAGAAAAATTTCGGAACAGAAGGTCTATATAACGCCCTGTGTCAGCAATTAAACATCCCTGCAGGTCTGTCCAAAGATGAACTGTTACACCAAGTTTGCGAAGACGAGGGTTTCGATGCACCAAGTCTTTGGGATGCTTGCAAAGCCTTGAGTACAGGCAGTCAAAAAGACATCGAGCGTGGGCAAAAAATCCAAAAATGGTTAGAGCATAATCCGAAAAAACGTGTTGAAAATTTTGAAGATTTTTATCAAATTTTTATCACCCAAAAAGAAACCATAAGAAAGCCATTGGCAACCAAAAAAGTAACGGAAAATCATCCAGATATTTTACAAAATTTACAGGATGAAGCCGCACGTCTTTTAGAAATAAAACAACAAATTGATGCGATTAAGATATCAACATTAACGCGTGATTTATTTATTGTTGGTGATGCCATTTTGAAACAATTTGAAAAAATAAAAGAAAATTTAAACACGTTAGACTTTGATGATTTAATTTTAAAAACCCTTGATTTATTACAAGGACAAACGAAACCTATGAAAGATTTAGACGTCACACCATGGGTGCGTTATAAATTAGACCAAGGAATTGATCATTTACTGGTTGATGAAGCGCAAGATACCAACCCCGAACAATGGGAAATAATCAAAGCCTTAAGCGATGATTTTTTCAGCACACAAGACGATGATATCAACCGCAGTTTATTTGTCGTTGGTGACCAAAAACAATCTATCTTCAGCTTCCAGCGCGCCTCACCAGAAAAATTTATAGATATGCGTCAATGGTTTGAAACAAAAATAACATCCAATAACAAACCATTTGAAAACATACAATTTAATGTATCGTTCCGCTCAACAAAATCAATCTTAACATTAGTTGATCATATTTTCGCACGACCAGACCTTAAAGAAGGATTGGACGAACATCATGATATTGAGCATCAATCCTTTCGTTACACGCAAGCAGGGCATATCGAGCTATGGCCTATTTTTAAGAGTCCCAAAAAAGAAGATTTTAACCCATGGCAACCACCAACAGAAATTATTGAATCATCTTCTGGGGCATCACAAATGGCCACACATATTGGTCAGACAATTCAAAAATGGATTGATGAAAAAGAAATTTTAGCGTCTTATGACCGCCCTATCGAGGCCGGTGACATTATGATTTTAGTACGTTCACGTAACGCCTTTATTGACCAATTGGTACGCGCCTTGAAAATCAGAAACATCCCCGTCAGCGGCGTTGACCGCATGGTGTTAAGCCAACAATTAGTCGTGCAAGATTTATGTGCGGCAGCACAATTTGCTTTATTACCCGAAGATGATTTGAACTTGGCCTGCCTGTTAAAATCCCCTTTTATTGGCTTAGGCGAAGAAGAATTATTTAAGCTTTGCCATGACCGACAAAATAACAGCGTATGGCAATCCGTCAAAGAAAACGCTGACAACGCCATTATCTCTTGGTTAGAAAATCTAATACAAATAGGCGGTAAAGTGCGCCCCTTTGAATTTTTTGAACATATATTACAACATCCTTGCCCTGCTGACAGAACGGGTTTAGTTGCCATTAAGGCGCGCCTTGGTGATGAATGCCTTGATCCACTCAACGAGTTTTTGAATAAATCCCTGCAATTTGAAGATGATAATATCCCAACATTACAGCAATTTATCCAAGCACAGCTTCACAATGACAGCCAAATAAAACGCCAAATGGAAGAAGGTGGTAACGCCGTACGTATTATGACGATCCATGCAGCAAAGGGCTTACAAGCGCCAATCGTTATTTTACCTGACACAACACGTACACCAACATCTGTAAAACCAGAGAGACTTTTATGGCCAGATAGAAGTGGGGAGAGCCTGCCCTATTTTTGTCCGCAATCCAAAAATTTACCACTCGATGTGGCAAAAGCCATGGGCGTTTTGAAGAAACGCCAAAATGAAGAATATCGCCGCTTGCTCTATGTTGCCCTCACGCGTGCCGAAGAACGCCTCTATATTGGTGGGTATCAAGGCCGTGTCAAAATCATGGATGAATGTTGGTATAACTATATCAAATATGGTTTTGAGACATTAGACGATGTAAAAACCATTCAAAATGGTGACATTGAAATTCAGCGATATACCAATCCCATCACGGATAAACCAGACCGCAAAGATAAACCCACCAAAATGCCGCGCTCATCAGATGCCGCGCAAAACACCACACCAGCATGGTTATTTAAAAATGTAAAACAGGAGCAAGCACCGACAAAACCGCTGAGCCCATCACGTCCAAGTGAGATTGATATGCCTGCCTTATCACCGCTTAAAGCCAATGAGGATCATCGTTTTTTACGGGGAAATATCACGCATAAATTACTACAAATTTTACCAGATTTACCGATAGAAAATCGCCGCACCGCCGCACAAAAATACGTACAGCAAACCGCACACGACATATCAACAAAAATACAAAAAAGCATTATTGGCGAAGTCTTTAACATTCTTGAGAATAAAGAATTTTCTAATATTTTTGGATCACAATCCATGGCCGAAGTCCCGATAACCGGTACAATAGGTGACCAAGTCATTTCAGGACAAATTGACCGCTTGCTGATCACAGATGACGAGATATTCATTATTGATTATAAAAGTAACCGACCACCGCCAAAAGACGTACAGGACGTTCCCACCATATATATTAAGCAAATGAAGGCTTATGCCGACATTATGAATATAATTTACCCAAACAGAAAAATTCGTAGTGCGCTTATCTGGACCGATGGGGCAGAATTAATGAAATTGCCCGATTTATAGCTTTATTCGTAACGAATCATTCAATATAATCGAATTCACTATTAGAAATTAAAAAATTAAGGAAAACACTAAATGTCTAGCGTAAATGTATCCGATGCGGATTTTGAAAATGAAGTTTTAAAAGCAGATGGCCCTGTTATGGTTGATTTTTGGGCAGAATGGTGTGGCCCTTGTAAAGCATTATCGCCTATCGTTGATGAAGTTGCCGGTGAAGTTGCTGGCAAAATGAAAGTTGTTAAAGTCAATATTGATGAAAACCCTAACGCTCCAACAAAATATGGCGTACGCGGTATTCCAACATTGATGGTGTTCAAAGATGGTGAACTGGTCGATACTAAAGTTGGTGGCATGTCAAAAACACAATTAAATGATTGGTTAAATTCCGTTGGTTAGATTGATCCTCAAATTATTAACGTCCAGACGTATCATTATGGCGGGTGTTTTCTTTTTATTTAAGATGTTTAAAAAGTCTCGTAAAAAGAAAAACCTACTTTCCCAAACTGATAAGTAAGTCACGCGCGCGCCACAGATAATAAACACTTTGTGCGATGTACGGCGACAATGGTCCGCCCGCAAAATTTAGCTTGCTGAACGGTGCGAATAATTTATAACGCTCATCCCCATTGGCAATCGCGCTGGATACAACATCGCCACCAACAGATGTTGGTACAAGGCCATGCCCACCAAAACAGGTGTTATACCAATAGCCAGGTTTTAACTGTCCAATTTGTGGCATCTTATGCGGTGCATAACAAAGCGATCCACCCCATGCATAATCTGGCTCAACCACGCCTTTCAATTGCGGATAAACTTTCAACAAATCACGCTTCATAATTTGCGCTAAATTTTTAGGGATGCCAGAGACACTCACCCGACCGCCCCATAAAATGCGGTTGTCAGGTATGCGGCGATAATAATCCTGCGCATAGCGATTATCAAAAATGGCATAGTCTGTGTTGAGCGCAGCATTCAAACGATCTTCAGGAATAGGCTTCGTCACCATCACAAAAGTATAAACGGGAAAGGCTGCATATTTTAATTTCTTATTCAGGTCATCAACATAGATGGAACAACATAAGACAACTTGATTACATTTAATCTGTCCCTTTGGTGTATGAACGATATAACCACCATCTGAACGGTCATCAATTTTTAAAGCCTTTGTGCTTTCATAAATTTTACCGCCTTGTTTTTCTATATTTTCAGCCAAGCCATGAACATAATTTAACGGGTGAAATTGATAATCTTCTGGAGAATAAAAGCCGCTAAAATACTGTTCAGTTTTGCAAACATCACGCACTTGTTCAGTTGTCCAATATTCAAGCGGCGCGTTCAATTCTTTTTGCATCCAATCAATATAGGACTTCACTTTATCTGGATGATTATTCCAAGACACACCCAAAACGCCATTTTTGATAGGCCCGCAATCAATATTGTATCTTTTTATTTTTTCTTTAATAAGACTACGGCCATGTGTCGACAATTTATGAAGCTGCTTTGTATGCTCCAACCCTACCGCCTTCATAAGCTGTTTATAGCCTTGAGCATAACCCTTGGCGATATAACCACCATTACGCCCCGATGCACCCCAACCAATACGGTTGGCTTCAATCAGCGTCACTTGTTTGTTTTTTTCGGTTAAACCAATCGCCGTTGACAGACCAGCAAGACCACCGCCAATCACGCAAATATCGGTATCAATATTTGTCGATAAAGGCGTACGTTTCTCATTGGTGTTGAGCGTATCGCGATAATAAGTTTCGATATAGGGTTCGGGATTTTGTGACAAATCAGACATACAACTATTATGCCTGATTTTTTAATTCTCTACCATCAATGGTTTTTATTCTGCGTTAGCTTCGGCAATTTTTTCTTGCGCCGCTTCATTGGCAAGCTCTTTTTCACGCGCTTCAGCGGCCTTTGCCTCTTCAGCCCGCTGCTTTGCGACACGTTCTGCCGCCGTCTTATCATACGCCAAAATCATAACCATCTGGCGACCTTCCATTTTAGGATGGAATTCAACTTTTGATAGCTCAGCCAAATCATCACGAATACGGTCAAGAAGCTTTGCTGCCATATCTTTATGCGCCATTTCGCGACCACGGAAACGAAGTGTCACTTTGACTTTATCTTCATTACCTAAAAACTTTTTGGCCGCTTTTAATTTAACTTGGTAATCATGGTCTTCAATGTTCGGACGAACTTTTATTTCTTTAACATCAACAGTTTTTTGTTTTTTGCGCGCTTCGGCAGCTTTTTTCTGCTGTTCATATTTATATTTACCAAAATCTAATATTTTACAAACAGGGATATCTGCATTAGGAGAAACTTCTACCAGATCTAAGCCTACCTCTTCCGCGGCAGTGACACCTTCAGCCACACTCATGACACCTAACATTTCGCCATCTGCGCCAACAACGCGCACCTTATCGGCAGTGATATTATTATTAATTCTAGGCCCCTTATTCTTCGGGGGTTGGTATGGTGGTCTAGCGATAGCTTCTTTCTCCTATATTGTTAAAACAATAATCAATTTACATTAAATATATGAATGGATTATTAATACGGTGGTTTTGCCTCTAAAGCAAGGGATTCAACAGCTTTTTCAAGAGATTCAATATCTTGCGCCTGTGACCCTAAGCGGCGAATAGCTACTTTTTGCTCTTCAGCCTCGCGCATACCCACCACAAACAAGGCAGGAACTTTGGCTAAAGAATGCTCCCGCACTTTTTTGTTAATCTTTTCATTGCACACGTCTAATTCGGCACGAATACCCGCGGCAATCAAATTATCATATACTTTTTGTGCATAATCATTGGCATCACCCGTAATCGTCGCCACAACACATTGAACAGGCTGCAACCATAAAGGCAACTTACCTGCATAACTTTCAATCATAATGCCAATAAAGCGTTCTAACGCCCCCAGAGCGGCACGATGCAACATCACAGGGCGCTGTTTCGATCCATCTTGATCAATAAAGTTAGAATTCAATCTTTCTGGTAAATTAAAATCAAGTTGTAGCGTACCACAACCCCATTCACGACCAATCGCATCACGAATAACAAAGCCAACCTTAGGGCCATAAAACGCACCATCACCTTCACAGACTTCATACTCAAAGCCCATTTCTTTCAGTGCATTTTCAAGAGCGATTTCTGCCTTATCCCAAAGATCATCCGAACCAATACGTATTTCAGGCCGCGTTTCAAAGGTAATTTTATAATCTTCAAAGCCTAAATCTTTATACATGGCTTGAACCAATTTAAAGAACTTCACTGATTCTTCTAATATCTGATCTTCACGACAGAAAATATGCGCGTCATCTTGGACAAACTGACGCAGGCGCATCATACCATGAAGCGCGCCATGCGCCTCATTACGATGACAACAGCCAAATTCAGACAAACGAATAGGCAGGTCTTTATATGATTTAATACCTTGGTTGAATATCTGTACGTGTGCGGGGCAATTCATCGGCTTTAAGGCTAAAAATTCTTTTGGGTCTTCATCATAAACAGGTCCATCTTCATTATTGTTCGGCACAACATCTGGCACCACAAACATATCTTCACGGTATTTTTGCCAATGGCCTGATTCTTTCCAAAATTTTGAATTCATCAATTGTGGTGTACGCACTTCATCATAGCCATCATTTTCTAAACGGCGACGTACATACGCTTCCAATTGATTGTAAATCGTATAGCCTTTTGGATGCCAAAAAACCGAGCCTTGCGCTTCGGGTTGCATATGAAACAAACCCATTTCCGCGCCCAGCTTACGGTGATCGCGCGCTTCTGCTTCTTCAAGCATTTTTAAATGTGCATCAAGCTCTTTTTGGTCGCGCCATGCCGTTCCATAAATACGCGTCAGCATGACCTTAGACGAATCACCACGCCAATAAGCGCCAGCGACCTTCATCAGTTTAAAGGCTTGTCCCACATGTTTGGTTGAGGGCATATGTGGCCCACGACAAAGATCAAGCCAACCATCTTCGCCTTCACCTTGGCGGTAGACTTTAATATCTTCGGCCTCGGGTAAATCCTCGATCAATTCGGCTTTATAAGCTTCACCTTTATCTTTAAAAAACTTTATCGCATCATCACGTTTCCACACTTCACGGATAAAGGCAGAATTACGTTCAATAATTTGACGCATTTTCTTTTCGATTTTTGGAAAATCTTCCGTACTTAAAGGCGGCTTTCCTTCAGGCAACGCAAAATCATAATAAAATCCATTTTCAATAGACGGACCAATAGTCACTTGTGTACCAGGGAACAAGGTCTGCACCGCTTCGGCCATCACATGCGCGGCGTCATGGCGGATCATCTCCAACGCTTCCTCATCATCACGTTTAACAAGCGCAATAGAAACATTCTGTTCGATAGGCAATGATAAGTCGGATAATTCTCCATCGATGCGTACAGCAATACACGCCTTCGCTAAAGATTTAGAAATGCTTATCGCAATATCCATCCCAGTGACACCAGAATCATATTCACGCACCGCACCGTCAGGGAGGGTTATTTTAATCATATCATTGCTACTTTGTATTGCTTCCATAATCAAATTACTAGCGTATCAAGGCTGGCCTGTCTATCGCTCATTCAGAGATTCATTCAACGTTTTGATAAACGGTTTCAACAAGTATTCCATCACGGTTTTTTCACCTGTTAAAATATCAACGGAGGCAATCATCCCTGGGATAATCGGCAAGACTTCTCCTTTACGTTGAAGAGCGCTTTCTTCGGTTAAGATTGTCACGATATAAAAGCTATCGCCTTCTTCATTGGTCACCGCATCGGGAGAAATAGAAACCACTTTACCTTTAAGGCCACCATAAATCGCAAAATCATAAGCAGTAATCTTCACAATCGCCGGTTGCTCAGGATATAAAAAGGCAATATCTTTCGGGTTAATTTTGGCTTCGACCAAAAGCTGATCATCCTTTGGCACAATTTCAATAAATTCTTGCCCCGGTTGAACAACACCGCCAACGGTATAAACTTTTAAATCTTTAATGAAACCATCAACGGGTGATTTAATATCGGCACGCGTTTTACGATCTTGCAATCCAGCCAGTCCTTCTTTGATGGCTTGCATTTCAATATTTGTCGCCGCCAGCTCTGTTTGCGCCGCCGCCTTCGCCGCAGATTTGACTTCACGAATACGCGCATTGGCTTCACCAATAGCCGAACGCGCACGTGGTATCGCGGATAAAACACCATTTAATTCAGTTTGCGTTTCTTTGATTTGGCGATCAAGTTGTAACAGCTCCATCCTTGGTGCCGCCCCTCTGGCAATCAAGGGTTCAACCATTGTTTTTTCTTCTCGTATCAAACCCAACTGCCCGCGAATATCGCTAGAACGAATTTGCAGCTCGCTCAATTCTTGAGAGCGTTGTGATTTTTGCTGCTCCATAATAGATGTCTGACTGGCAATCTGATCTTTATTCGCACGGTACGTATTCATTTCTTCGGTCACCGCCGCAGGTGCGCCTTGCATCACCTCATCAGGGAATTTTGGCACACGCCCTTCAACTTCTGCCTGCAATCTTGAAACAGCCGCTAATAAACCCAAATAACGTGCTTCGTTAGAGCCTAAATCAGAGGACGCAGCAATATCACTAAGGCGAACAAGAATGTCACCTTTTTTAACTTCATCGCCTTTTTTAAAGAAAAATTCTTCCACAATACCACCCTCAAGAGAGGATATTTTTTGAACTTCACTTTTCGGGATAATCGTCCCATCACCACGGGTCACTTCATCTAAGTTGGCAAAGCTGGCCCATAAAATAAAAATAACCCAAAACGCCAAAACGAAAAACAAAAGTAAATGTGACGATAATGGTAAATCTTCATCCGTTTCAAAGAAACGCTCACCATGCGCCTGAACACGCCCCATATGTTCGGACAGCCATTGCTTTTTATCTTCTTGCTCTTTTTCAGCCTCACTCATGTTTGAGCGCGCTTGCTCTTTCATCGCATTAGCCAGATTTTTATCTGTACCTGAAATTTCTTGAATTGGTTTTTTCTTTTTACTAAACATTTTTCAAAAACCCTTATACATCTGTTTTTTCTGCAGCCGTACCATATTCACGACCTTGTAATTTACGAATAACTTCATCTTTTGGTCCGAAGGCAACAAGCTTACCACGATCAAGAAGAATCAACTTATCCACCAGTGTGAGCATTGATCCCTTATGCGTAATCAGCAATGTTGTACGCCCTTCCGTTACATGATGAAGGCGTTTACGTAAGCGATTTTCAGACGCAGGATCCATGGAAGCCGTTGGTTCGTCCAAAATCAAAACAGGCGGATCATATAAAAGCGCACGCGCAATAGCGACAGCCTGACGTTGCCCACCTGAAAGAGCTTCTCCACGTTCACCAACTTGCGTATCAAGACCCGCTTGAGATTCTTTCAAAAATTCTGTAACACCCGCCAATTCAGCCGCCCGTAACACCGCACGATCTGGTGCCATTTCATGCCCCATCGTAATATTTTCACGTACCGAACCATAAAATAACTGCGGGCTTTGTTGAACCGCACCGACATTACGGCGCAAATCACCGGGGTCAATTTGACGTACATCTGTTCCATCTAATTGCACGCTTCCACTTTCGGGTTGATAGAGGTTAATCATCAAACGCTCGATTGTCGTTTTACCAGAACCAACCGCGCCAATTACCCCAACATGGTCACCCGCTTCTAATGTGAAGTTCAGGTTATTTAATGCAGGGACAGACTGTTCCGGATAATGAAATAACACATCACGAAACTCAACTTTACCTTGAATGGAAGGCATTGAAATAAAATGCTTACCCGTTGGGCGTTCAACATCTTTTTTCATCAACTCATCAAGTTGGCGCAAAGATTCCGCCGATTGATGCATACGTGTCAAAAGACCAGCAATCTGCGCCAAAGGTGCCATCGCACGGCCCGATAAGATCACACAAGCAATCAACGCACCCATAGAAATTTCCGCTTCTTTAATCAAAAACACGCCAACAATCACAACGAAAACACTGACCAGTTGTTGAACAAAAGTCGCAAAATTCAGCGCAAACGCATTTACTTTACGTGTCTTAACTGATGTACGAGACGATTTGTCTGTCAGTTCCTCCCAACGGCGTTGTGTGTGCCCTTCGGCGGCCTGAACCTTCACTGTTTCAAGGCCAGAAATCGTTTCAAAAAGCAGTGCATTTTTAAGGGCGCTCTCCATCATCGATTCTTTAATCGCGGCCTGAAGTGGTTTTTGCAATGCCATACCAACAATCAGCACAATCGGAATGGCGGCCAATGGGACAAAAGCGATAGGCCCACCAATAATCGCAATAATCGCAATGAAGAAGAAAATAAACGGCAAATCAATTAAAGCCGCCATCGTCGCCGAGGTAAAAAAGTCACGCAATGTTTCAAACTCACGCATGTGCGACGCCATAACACCGGCACTGGATGGTCGCGCCTCCATCGTCATACCAAGCATTTGTTCAAAAAGACGCGCCGATACTTTCACATCAGCCTTTCGCCCCGCATGGTCCAAGAAATACGCCCGTAAATTTTTTAAAATAAAGTCAAAAACATAAACGACCAAAACCCCAACAGAGAGAACCCATAAAGTTTCAATCGCATTATTAGGAACAACACGGTCATAAACATTCATCACAAAAAGTGAACTACCGAGCGCAAATAAATTAATCATCACCGCAGCAGCAATCACTTCTGAATAAATATTTTTATTTTCCCAAAGAGCAGACCAAAACCAATTACGCGCATTGTCAATTGCGGCTGGCCCGGCACGGTCATCAACACGCGCAATCGGACGAACATAAAAAACATAATTTGTGTAAACTTTATTAAGTTCGGCCAAGGACATTTCTTGGCGATCATCTTCGGTTTCAGGGAACTGGACAACAAAGCGTGCTTCTGGATGCACGGTAATTTTTTTCTTACCCTTGCTTGCTTTTTGCTTAGGCTGCTTTACCTCCCAAAGGATACAAGCTTGGTTGCCTTCCAAAACCATAATACAAGGCAAATTTGGCGCAATAGCAAGCGAGTCAAGCGGGCGTTCCACCATGAATGAATTCAAGTTGGCACGCTCCGCCGCGCGTTCAAACAAAACAGGTGTAATACCGTGTTTCGGGATAGGTAAACCAGATGTCAGAGATGCGACACTGGCGCGACGACCATAATGCCCTGCTAACAACTGTAAACAATTCACCAACGGGTCATGGATGGCAACACGGTCAGCTTCTAACGGCCAAACATCAGGCGCTCTTTCATGCTCTTTTTGTTGACCAGTAATAGTAGAGGCCTGTTCTTGGGCCGTTTTTGCAGCTTCATTAGCCCCATCAGCAGATTTATCTGAATATGGGTTATTCGGATCAACATTATAATGTTGGCCTTGCTTTTGATGAGAGTCAGGAGCGAGATTAGGCTTTTTTGGATTATGAGGGGGCTGATCGTCTTGCGTCACTTATGTATCCTAACTATTTAATTCCACAAAAAATATAAGGGAGTCTAACATAGACTCCCTTAAAAATTAACTATTAAAGCTAGAATTTTTATTCTTAATCGAAATTAACGATCAGTGACATAATTTTCTGCATTAATTGTTGCACTCTCACGAGGATAAGCAACACCCAATGTTGGAAGCAAGTTACCCTTCACGGCCAACAATCTAAAGACAGAGAACATTTCTAAGAACTCAGCATTAATTGTGTTAGAACGTGAAACAAACAGTTCATTTTGTGAATCGAGAACATCAAGCAATGTACGACGATCTAAGGCAAACTGATCCTTATAGGCACGAACAACTTCAGAGTTTGCCGCAGCCTGCGCACTAAATTCACGTGCACGCTCACCAGCAGATGCCATACGCGCCCATGTTTGGCGTACATCATCTTCAATCGCACGCGCCGTATCAGCGCGACGCTCTTTAGAAACTTCATATCTGTGTGTGAATTCACGAACACGGGCAACATCACCACCACCACGGTACAAATTCCAGTTTGCAACCACTAAGGCAGAAGCACTGCGGTCACGACCTTCAACACCACCCAAATCATGTCCTTGACGACCATTCAATTGAAGATCAAGTTGTGGGTACAAAGTTGAACTTGTTCCTTTATATTCCGCATAAGCAACTTTCGTATCAGATGTAAAAATATCCAAAGTTGGACTTTCTGTTAAAGCTTGCTTCACTTCTTCTTCAACATTAGCTGCCAATGATGTCACAGGAACTTCAGGTAAAACTAAAGCACGTGGGTCACCGCCAACTTCACGACGGAAGTTTGATTCAGCAATACGAAGCTGTTGACGAATTGTCGATTCTTGCGCACGGGCAGAAGCCAAACGTGCTTTAATTTGCTCAAGGTCAGCTTGTGTTGAACGGCCTGCATTCACACCTTCGTTAATCAAATCCATAATCGCAACATGCTCTGACACATTCTCACGTGTAATATTTAAGAGCTCACGTTGGCGAATAACTTCCAAAAACGATTCAACAATCGCAACACCAACAAGCTCAGCCGTCTCACGCACACGATGCGCAGAAGATTGAACACGGTTTTGCTGACGTTCATTCTCGTACTTTGTTTCCCAACCATCAAACAATAACTGTGTTAATGTTAGACCCGCTTCATAACGATAAAGTGATTCATCATCATCACTTAAACCAAAGCCTCGTGTACCAACATCATCGGTATACTCATACCCCGTATCCGCACTAAAATCGATCGACGGTAAGTATAACGCTTTCGCCTGATTTAGCTCTTCGTCTGTCGCACGACGTGTCGCCGCCACAGTTCCGTATTCGGGATTTGTCATCACACCGACAGAGACCGCTTCAGATAATGACATCTGGCTAGAGTCTTGCGCTTTAACAGGTGCTGCTAGAACGACCAGAGCCAAACACGATAATGTTAAGGCCGAGCGTTTTGCTACGTTGTTTTTGAATTTCTGCATCATCAGATGATCCTCACTTATTATTAAAATTTATTCTAAATCTTGTTAATTTCATGCTAGTTATCTCCTTTTTTACAGGCGAGTGCAAGCATTTTGTTGTATTTCAAAGGTTTATTTATCAATATAACCGAATATTAAAACCTTCATTTTTTAGTAAAAACCGCATTAAATAAGGTGTTTAGCAAAATATTTAACCTTCAAACAATGCAAAAGAAGAAAAGACCCATCTTTTTACATAGACGGGTCTTCTCGAAAGATAATTAGACAATAAGATTTCCGTTTGCAAGCAAATCATCAAGAGTCTGGCCTGTCACATCATCCAGTCTAGCAACATTCTCACGCGCTCCACCTGGTGTGCCATCAGCATCAATCTGGATCAAAGTATCGCCGTTGTTTTCACGAACATAGACAAAATCATTAATCGCATCAGTCAATGGATCGTATCCTTGGACCACTGCTGACAGATCAACTGAATCTTCAGCCGTATCAAAGTTATGAACTGTAGCTGCTGATTCACCTATAGCCTCGAACAAGAAGCTGTCTGCGTCAGCAGTGCCATAATAATCAGCACCTTGAATTTCTTCAGTTTCAAACCACGCATCAACAATTTCACGTGTTTCACCGTCAGCCGTTGTGAAAG
>CAZYHI010000012.1:0-26679 GCA_964647515.1 uncultured Micavibrio sp.
GAATGGAGCGGGTGAAGAGATTCGAACTCTCGGCTTTAACCTTGGCAAGGTTACGCTCTACCCCTGAGCTACACCCGCTCAATAACGATCAATTTCGTTTGGTAGATAAGTGATTTATAGAGTTTTTGTTTAATAAATCAAGCCCAAAATAACGTAAAGATTATTTTAAACGCCGACTTGCACAAGAGGGGCATCATATTCATACGCCTCTTCACCATTTTCAGCCGTGGCCACAATAATAATGTCAGGACTAGACTTGATAATATCAGAAACATCATCATTCATTTCACAAGGCATGATCTCATCATCATGTTCAGAACTTTCGTAAACCAGCACAAATAATTTTTGTTCTCGATAATATTCGACGCGTTTTATGTCTGAAGGTAGAGGGTGATTACTACCAAGGATAAGTTGTCCATCTTCTGTACGACCAAGGTGCATCATTTTACGCTAAACCTTTCATGTCAAGTCCAGGGGTCATGGCAACCGTTTGAACGTCTGGCGCTATTGGCTGCATGGCTGAACTGATATCATTAATGGTATCCGCTGGCGGATCCGTTAAATGATTAACAGCCGCCAAGTGTTGTACATTTCTTGCCTGTAAGGGTCTACGTTCAGCCATACTATAATTTTCTCATATCTGTGGCGTGTAACACAAATTTCATTTGAAAAATGTTCACATGCCCTATAACTTACTGACATTATTGCAAAAAATGATAAAGAAAATGTAAAAATGACCACATTGCCTAATAGTGAAATTGACGAAAAGGGAGAGGATTTACCAACATCCCCCGATAATCTCCTTAACATATTGAAAAAATTAAACATTTCATATGATCTTCATCACCATGAGGCGGTCTATACGGTGGCCGAAAGTCAAAAAGTTGATGCTCATATTGCGGGCACCCATTGTCGAAATTTGTTTTTACGCGACCGTAAAAAGAAGAATTTTTTAGTGGTACTACCTATTGATGTCGATGTAGATATTAAAAAACTACCTGATATTTTAGAATCACATCGGCTGTCTTTTGGCTCGAATGATAGGTTATGGCAATATCTAGGAGTACGTTCTGGCTCAGTTTGTCCTTTTTGCATTATCAATGATACGGATCAACAAGTGAAAATTTTCTTAGATAAGGGAATGATGGAGGCTGATAAAGTGAATTATCATCCCATGCTTAATACGATGACAGTCTCGTTAAAGCCTGCCGATCTGTTAAAATTTATTGAAACGACGGGACATGAAGCGCATATTGTTGATCTTAGTGAAGCGAAGCCGTAAAGTAAGTTAGAAAGAGATGAAGCCGTAGCGCATTTATGTGCCTGAGGCAAAATAAATATGACACAACAGATTGATCCAAAATTATTAGAAATTCTTGTCTGTCCTATGACGAAAGTGCCACTTCGCTATGATGCAGATAAACAAGAATTGTTGTCTGATCAAGCAGGTTTGGCGTACCCTGTGCGTGATGGTATTCCCGTGATGTTGCCTGATGAGGCACGAACAATGGACGCCAATGAAATTAAAAAATAACGCTTAAAGCTTCGATTTAGCAAATTCAAAAACCTCATGAAACATAGGTTCCGTTAAACGTTTGGTTGACGTGTTATATTTTGAACAATGGTAACTATCAATAAGAATGACACCATTGGGCAAGTCATGTGCGGCCTTATGAACAAATTTAAAATGCGATAATTTTTCGCCATGCGCTTTCAACACGGCATTGTGAGACACAAGCCCGAGTGAGATAATAATCTTCAAGTTCGCCATGGCGGCAATTTGATTTTCTAAAAATTGTAGGCATGTATTAATCTCTGCGCCAATGGGTTTGTTTTCTGGGGGAACGCATCGCACGGCATTGGTGATGCGACAATTCACCAGCTTTAACCCATCATCAGGGCGAGCTTTAAATTCCCCGCTGGCCAAGCCATATTTGATGAGCGTGCCATATAATAGCTCTCCAGCAAAATCGCCTGTAAAAGGACGGCCGCTGAAATTTGCGCCCTTTAACCCCGGAGCAAGGCCGACAATCAGAAGTTCAGCCTCAATTGAACCAAAAGAAGGAACGGGAGAATTAAACTTCTCAGGAAATTTTTCACGATTACCGGCTCTAAAGGCCGCTAACCGTGGACAAAGTTGGCAATCAGGCACAGGAATGTGAGGGATATCAGGTTTCATAGATCTCAATATGGCATTAAACCCTCCAAAAATAAACTACTGAAGGGCTTGCGCATTGAAGCGCAATGTCCTATAAAAGCCGCGATATAACACTAATTATGAATAGATGAGGCACTGAAAATGGCACGCGTAACCGTAGAAGATTGTATTGATAAAGTTTTAAACCGTTTTGAACTGGTTATGGTGTCCTCCCAACGTGCGCGTAAAATTGGCTCTGGTGCGGCTTTAACAGTGGATCGTGATAATGATAAAAACCCTGTTGTAGCGTTGCGTGAAATCGCCGATGAAACGGTTGATGTGGCTGAATTAAAAGAAGATTTAATTCGTAACAACCAACGTGTTATCGCCATGGATGATGATGGTGAAGATGTCATCGACATGATGGAAGGCGAAGAAGAATGGGGCGCAATGAATGAGAATGCTGATACTGATGCGCCCGCTGCAACGCCAGATACCGAAGAAGAAACATCAAGCTTGGCTGATTTGGCTGGCGGTGCGGCACCTGCCGCCCCCGAAGAACCAGCATCATAATTAACCGCTGACATTGAGATCATATCTAAATCTCTTCTTCAAAATCTGAATCTGCGTCCAAATCAATATCGACATATCTTGGAATATGTAAGGTCACTTTTGTACCTTTGCCCTCGTCGGAAGAAATATCAATTTTTCCATCATGTAAGGTCACAATATTTTTAACCAAAGACAGCCCTAATCCTGCACCACGTGATAAAGCGTGGCTGGACATGTCACCACGATGCTCATGAATAGCGCGTTCAAAAGGTTCAAATATGCGCTCCATATCTGCCTTTGATATACCGATACCTGTATCAGATACGCTAAAGATTATTTGCTCTTCTTGTACCGCAGCGGTGATGTTTATTTTGCCTTTTTCAGGGGTAAAATTAATGGCATTACGAATAAGGTTAAGCAATACTTGTTTAATGCGGCGTTCATCAGCAACCATACCACCAATATTTTCTTCACATTTTAACGTAACAGTGATGCTTTCTTTTAAAGCCCATTCTTTGGTGAGATCATGCAAGTCATTAAGCATCGTATAGATATTGAACTCATCATAAGAAAGATCCAGATAACCCGCTTCAATTGTTGATAGATCTAAAATATCATCAATGAGGCGAACAAGCTTTTCACCCGCACCTTGAATGCCAAGGCTATATTCTTTTTGCTTATCGTTTAGATCACCAAAATACTGGTTATCCAAAATTTCGGCAAAACCGATAATCGCATTGAGGGGCGTCCGTAGCTGATAAGACACGTTGGCTAAGAAATCTGTCTTTAAACGTTCTGCAGTTTCAAGGGCAGCATTTTTTTCGCGTAAAGCATTTTCAACTTGTACACTATCGGTGACATCAAAATATGAAACAAGTACACCCCCATCGGGAAGCGGCATGGTGTTATATTCAAGCAAGCTATTATTTGATAATTGAACACGGCCTTCTTGTACGTTTCGTTCAATACCATGGGAAATAAGTTTTTCTTTCATGCCATCAGTTTGTTTTTTATCGAATGAACTCATCATACGTTCGGCAAGTCTTGTAATATGTGGGTTACCATCCATATCTTCGGGGTTTAGGTGCCATAATTCAGCATAAGAAGGATTATAGAGTTTTA
The DNA here is from genome assembly GCA_964647515.1 of uncultured Micavibrio sp. Classification (GTDB taxonomy): domain Bacteria; phylum Pseudomonadota; class Alphaproteobacteria; order Micavibrionales; family Micavibrionaceae. The sequence continues at coordinate 3,812 of CAZYHI010000012.1, forward strand.
GGCGCCCATCACTGCCAAACACAGCGACCCCTTCGGCCAAATTATCAAGCGTTTCACGTTGCACCGCAATAAGGGTGTTGTATGATGATTCCAGTTCAAGATTGCTGGTAACGTCTTCGAAGGTCATCATCAAGCCACCAGCAGGATGGGGCATAATCAACATACGCAAAGCCGTCCCATCAGGTAGGTACAGCATATCATCATGCGGATCGATTAGACGGGTGAACATATCCAGCCAACCTTGCTTGTAATTTCGAAAGTCAGCTTGCTCGGGCAGGCGTCTTGTCTCGCGCAATTTTTCTAATACATCACCTAACTTGGGCCCTGTGTTCAACCATTGGTCTTCTAAGTCCCACAACTGTGAAAAGGCAGAATTAAAAAACTCTAGCTTCTGATCGGCGTTATAAATTGCAATGGCTGTTCGTAATTGCTCCAGCAAAGCTTCATTAGCGTTGAGGTGACGGTGATAGGTTGTTGTTGTTTCTCGTGTCTTTGTAATATCGTATAAAGTGCCAAGCGTATGTTTTTTATCTTCCAGTGGCGTTTCTGTAATTTCAACAAATAACCGTTTACCGTCATGAATGATATGCCCTTGAGTTTTTTGTTTTTCTTGTGCTTTAAAAGACTCTTGTGCTAATGCCTTTGGTGTTTTTTGATTATTCTTATCAGAGGGTTTTAAAATAAATTCATCTTGATTTCGTAGAATAGAATCAAGGGGAGCTTTCATAAAGTTTGCATATGATTTATTCGCCCATATGATATTTGAATCTTCATCACGCAGCCATACGGCTTCGTTCAAACCATTTAACACATCTTGTAATTGTTGTAGATCATCGGCATTGGTGGCAGATTTTTTTTCTAACTTTAATAACGTTTTAGCCTGATCTGTGATGTCTTTCAGCCATAAGATATTAAAATATTCGCTATTATCAAGGGCATGGCCACGGCTGCCCGATAGATTAAAGTTTTTTTTATTATTTTCAATATGTATGTTAAAAGAAAAAGACTCTCCTTTTTCTCGTAGCGTTTGAAATAAGGTTTCTAATTTAGTTGAATCAGTCACACTTAACGCCGCTTGAATATCATATATATTTTCAATTTTTGTAATATTTAAAAGTGTTGGAAAATTTTGACTAAAAATAATATCACTATCTTTTGAAAAGCCGCAATATTCACCCGGCATAGCGGCCAAAAAAGCCTCTAGTCTGTTTTTCTCAAGGCGCAGATCTTCTGCCCCTGTTAAAGAACCCATAAATTGACGTAATGGTTTTGTGTAAGTCTTTTGCGACATGCGTGAAAGTGTAAAACTGTTCTTTCAAAAGAACAAGTGAATTGCATTTAATTATGAGCCATTAGCTAAAGCCAAACGATTATTACAAAATAATTGTACGTTTTGATTTAAGGAAAACGCGGCGCTCTGCATAAAGATTGATGGCACGCGCCAGTACGCGGGCTTCGGTGTCCTGACCAAGGCTTTGCATTTTCTGCGGGGTATAGCTGTGATCGATATTTTCAATATCTTGGGAGATTATAGGGCCTTCATCTAAATCAGCGGTGGCAAAATGCGCCGTCGCGCCGATGATTTTAACACCACGTTCATAGGCTTGATGGTAAGGACGTGCGCCTTTAAATCCGGGTAAGAAAGAGTGGTGAATATTGATTACACGCCCTTCATAGGTTTCACAAAAATCAGTTGTAAGAATTTGCATGTAACGAGCCATAACAATAAGCTCACTATCGGTTTCTGTAATAATATTCTTAATAAGCTGTTCTTGATCTTGCTTGGTTTCTTTGGTGATAGGGAGGTAATAAAATGGTAAATCATGGTCAGTTACTAAAGATTTTACATTTTCATGGTTGGAAATAATTGCGGTGATATCAATGGGGAGGTGATCTGTCCGCCAGCGATAGAGCAAATCATTCAAACAGTGATCATGCTGTGAAACCAACACAATGGTTTTAATTTTTTCAGATGCGTCGCAAATATGCCAATCCATAGAAAATGTTTGTGCGATCTTAGAAAAATCATTAGTAAAATTTTCTAAGCTTGCCTTTTCAATAGGGTTGAATACAACACGCATAAAAAATTGATTAGAGAACGGATCATTATATTGCGATGATTCTTCAATGTTACATTGATTATTGCCCAGAGCCGTAGCAACGGCGGCAACGATACCGGGTTTGTCATTACAGTTTAAACGTAAAATATGCATCAGTTTTCTGGTCTTGTTTTCTTGCTTGATAGGAATAGAATATAACCTAGAGTTAATATCATATTGAAAAAGTAAAATCATGGCAAAGTTATTTTTTATTGGCGACAGCATAACCGCAGGGGCATGGGATGATCGCGGTGGTTGGGCTGGGCGCTTAATAGGTCAAATTCTACATAAATCTAAAACTTCTGAAAAAAAACATCTGGGGTTTTATTGCATGCCATATAATTTAGGAATTTCAGGCGATACCATTGCTGATGTTATCAGACGGTTTGAAAAAGAAGTTTTGGCGCGTACGTACGGTGATTCACCTAAAGATACGGTACAGCTTGTTTGTGCGGTAGGAGTGAATGATTCTGTTTACCTTATGAACGAAGATAGGCAGCATGCTCCTGATGATGTTTTTGAAGAAGATTTGAAAAATTTAATATGTATGACCAAGAAGATCACGTCGAATATTACATTTATTGGCTTACTTCCTGTTATTGAGGAAAAAACCAGCCCTTGCCCGTGGTTGCCCAGCGTTGGATACCAAAATAAAGAAATTAAACGCTGTAATGGTTTACTACGCAAAAATTGTGAAATAGAGGGTGTCACATTTTTTGATGTTTATGATAAATGGTCTGCTATGCCTAATTTAGACGAGTATCTCAGCGATGGCCTACACCCCAATGCCAAAGGACATGAACTGATAGCGCAACAAATTGGTGCCTTCTTATTAACCCCAGAGTTTGATAAGTTTCATACAAAGAGGTAAATATTAAAAATTATCATTTAAACGCGGAGAAAAAAGGGTACGAAGTTTTTTAATAATATTTTCTCCGTATCTTCTTACCTCCGCGTAAAACAAAATAGGTTGGACTTAATACCGATAAGCATCATCCTTAAACGGGCCTTCTTGCTCAACACCGATATAGTCGGCTTGGTCTTTGTTAAGCTTTGACAGCTTCGCACCGACTTTTTCAAGATGCAGCATCGCGACTTTTTCATCCAAATGTTTCGGTAGAACGTAAACCTTATTTTCGTACTTATCCGCGTTATTCCAAAGCTCAATTTGTGCCAATGTCTGATTGGTGAAAGAGGCACTCATCACGAATGACGGGTGACCCGTCGCACAACCGAGATTCACCAAACGACCTTCGGCGAGCAATATAATACTTTTTCCATCGGGAAACTCAATCTGGTCAACTTGGGGCTTAATATTTGTCCATTTCATATTGCGTAAGGGTTCTGTTTGAATTTCATTATCAAAGTGACCAATGTTACAAACAATTGCGCCTTGTTTCATGTCACGCATGTGATCCATGGTAATGATGTCTTTATTTCCTGTTGTGGTAACAAAAATATCAGCGCGAGTGGCGGCATCTTCCATAGTGGTGACTTCATACCCTTCCATCGCGGCCTGAAGCGCACAAATAGGGTCAATCTCTGTTACCATGACGCGTACGCCTTGGGATTTTAAACTCTCGGCGGAACCTTTACCGACATCACCATATCCCGCGACGCAAGCGATTTTACCGGCCATCATTACATCAGTGGCACGGCGGATGGCATCGACCAAGCTTTCACGGCAACCATATTTGTTATCAAATTTAGATTTCGTCACCGAATCATTAACATTAATCGCAGGCACCATCAGTTTACCTGCTTTGACCATTTCATGAAGGCGATGTACGCCTGTTGTGGTTTCTTCGGATAGACCTTTAATATCCTTCATCATCTCTGGATATTCTTCATGCATGATCGTTGTGAGATCACCGCCATCATCCAAAATCATGTTGGGTGTCCACCCCTGACCTGACTCATCAACGGGGCCTTTAATGGTTTGATGGATGCACCATTCACCTTCTTCTTCAGTTTGCCCTTTCCATGCAAAAACAGGTGTTCCTGTTGCAGCAATGGCGGCGGCGGCGTGATCTTGGGTCGAGAAAATATTGCAAGAGCTCCACCGGATGCTCGCACCCAAAGCTTGCAATGTTTCAATCAAAACAGCCGTTTGAATGGTCATATGAAGACAACCAACAATGCGTGCGTCCTTAAGAGGTTGAGAATCGCCATATTCGGCACGCAAGGACATAAGGCCCGGCATTTCCGCTTCAGCCAGTTCAATTTCTTTACGGCCATATTCAGCCAAAGAAATATCTGCAATCTTGTAGTCATTTTCCACTATTTTCGCTTCCGCACCCATGATATTTGTCTCCATCTCATCATTTTTGATATTATGTTTATATATTTAGTAATTTTTTAACTAATTTGCGTTAAAAATTAAGGGCTAATGTCTTTAAAGGCAAGCAGTATTAGGGGTTTATTAGAATTAAAGGGGTATTTGTTTCATGCAAACACAGGATTTTAATGCAGAAGGTGCGATAGGTAAGTTTGCCTATCAACGCTCACCTGTGAATGAGCGCGCCTTTTTGATTTTAAAAAAGCAGGATGAGAATAAAGAACCTATTCCTGTGGGTGATTATACGGTTTTAGATAAAGAAGAAGATATTTTTCTGACTGAAAAAAAAGTGACGAATTTAGTGTCGTTACTAAACGGTCGTAAGCGTTTGATGGAATTGGGACATATCACTAAAACACGAATTTTATATAATGTCTTAAGTGAAAAAGACGAAGAAAATAAAACAAAAATTTTATTTTATGAATTGCAACAAGCAGGCGTTTCAAAAGAAAATGCTTTATTTAGATTAGAATATGATGAGGAGGTCTGGAATGATTAGTAAGGGAATAGAAAGAACAATGAAGAATTTTTTAGCATCTACAAATGGACAAGAGGGCGCAAGAATTGGTTATGAAACCAATACAAGTGTAACAAATTCAGGACAACCGCAAACACCTGTACAACCCAAAACCTTTTAAGCAGGCATATCGCGATGTTTAATGTGAGTTTTTACCTTTAATTTTTTCAACCATTTTTGTAAGGTTTCAACGCTATAGACAGAGCGATGCTTGCCACCTGTACAGCCGATAGCAATGGTCAGGTAGCTTTTTCCTTCATGGTTGTAACGCACCAATAAAGGCTCAACCAAGTTTTGAAAATTTGAAATGAACAACGCAAAGTTTTCATCTGTTTCAATATAAGCACCCACTTCTTTATCCTGACCCGTCAGCGATTTTAACTTTTTATCCCAATGCGGATTTTTTAAAAATCGAACATCCATAACAATATCTGCCTCACGCGGTACACCATTGCGAAAGCCAAAAGACATGAGGCTCACGGCCAATCTTTGCGCATCTTTATGAGCAAAATTTTCTTCTATCAAACGCCGTAAATCATGAATGTTTAACTCTGTCGTATTCACAACCAAACGGGCAGTATCCACCAAAGGTGCCAGCATTTCAGATTCTTTAGTGATGCCATCGCTGACGGGACGATCTTTCGCCAACGGATGTTTACGCCGCGTCTCGGTAAAGCGTTTTTGCAAAACAGAGTGTTTACACGTCATAAAAATAAGCGCGGCATTGTGTGCCCTCACCGCTTTTTTTAATTTAGGAACACTAAAATTTCTAGTACGGCTATCAACGCCAATCGCAATCGGTTTATTTACTTTTTCTTTCAATAAATCATCAATTAAACTTAAAGGGAAATTATCCAAAACTTCATAACCATTATCTTCTAAAGCTTTTAAGGCCGATGACATCCCCGCCCCTGATAACCCTGTCACAATAATCAAATTAGTTTCCATGATTTAAAACTTTCTTTCTGTAGAACTGCATAATCAAAAACGAAACATTCATAATTACCAGTGAAAGAGGATAAAGAACAGTAACAACAGTGTAATTATTCAGTGCAAAAAGAGACAATACAAATTTTAAGGCGGCCATGTAATATTCAAAGGAAAGTTCATCATTTGGGTAGAACCATGTTTTTCGAAAAGTTGGATAAGATGCCAAAAGATCAATAAAGGTAATCCATATAACAGACCAAAATGCCGTATCTGTAATAATCCATAATGGTATAGCCGCAATACAAGCGATAAAAGTAACCCAATCACTTTTAGTTATAATAATCTGTTCCCTTTTTATATATGCGAGAATCGTAATAAAATATGAAATAATGGCCGATAACCCCATTATCCATGATCCCAAGCCTGCATCGTCAGATATTTGAGCAAAGTAAGCAATTGCTGTTAATGTTGACCACGTAAACCACGAAAAAGGATGTGGCTTTGTGTTGCCATGCAATATAGAGACTATGTATGCGCCATATCCAGCAAAAGTAAAAAGAACACCAATAACTGCAAAAATTTCTTTTTCCATTTAAGCAACCTGCAACTTCACTTTAAAAATTGCGCCACAGCGTTCATGATTATCATCAGTTTTATTTTCCGCCCATATTTCACCATGATGCGCATCAATAATTTGTTTAGATATCGAAAGCCCAAGGCCAGAATGATTACCGTAATTTTCATGCGGACGTTCGGTATAAAAACGTTCAAAAATTGTTTCTATTTTATTATTGGGTATGCCAGGCCCTTCATCTTCAACATGAACAATCACATGGTCATTTTCTTGTTCTAATGAAATTGTAATGGGTTTACCTAATGGTGAAAAAGACAGCGCGTTACTGATTAAATTACCAAAAACTTGGTCGAGACGCTCTTTATTCCCTAAAATATAAGCCGTATCATCACGCTCTATATTGATGATGATTTGTTCTGCGTCATCGGCCGTATGGCTTTCAACACGATCCATAGGTTTTTTATAGGCATCACGCAATTGATAAATGAGATCAACCAAGTTTATTTCATCCATTTGCGTCCGTGACAGCTCGGCATCAAGACGCGAGGCACTAGAAATATCCGTAATAAGTCGGTCAAGACGGCGAACATCATGGTGAATAATATCCATTAATTTTTGACGTTTTTCTTCATCTTTAATTTTACCTGCCGTTTCAACGGCGCTGCGCAAAGAGGTCAGCGGATTTTTAATTTCATGAGACACATCGGCGGCAAAACGTTCAATCGTATCCATACGATCTTTTAAGGCTTGAGTCATATCACGTAAAACCAATGACAATTCACCAATTTCATCACCACGATGTCCCATATCAGGAATTTCAACATCATTACCCTTACCAATACGTACCGCCTCAGCCGCCAAAGCCAATCTTTTTAACGGCTTACCTATAAGGCCAGAAAGATAAATGGATAACATCACCGTAATACCTAGTGATCCCAAAAAGACGCGAAAAACATCCACACGAATTTGGGTGATTTGTTCTTCCAGCGCGCTGCCATCACGTGACAAAGTAATAACACCCAACACTTGTTTTACTTTTTGGATAGGGGCGGCGGCTGTTAAAATATACGCGCCATCTTTTTGTTTCCAGATAGAGGTGCTAATGGAACCCGATAAAGCTTGTTTAGAATCAGGAAATTCAAAAATATCACCAATGTCTTTATTAGGAAATTTAGAGACCTTGGTTTGTGTTGGAATGAGTTCTAAAAAATTTCCTGCTGATTGATTAAACAAGTAACCAATATTAAAAGTATTATTGCGACTATCACCCAATTGTTCTTTTTGTACATAATTAGGAGAAACAGATAGCTCTTTCGTATCCGCTAACAAGTGTCCTTCCATGTTGAATAACCGAATATGGCTTTTACTGCTTTGGCCAAGGCGTCCCATCATATTACGCGCTAAGCTTGTCCGTACAGCCTCCATCTTTAAAGGATCATCAAAAGGAATAGGAGAGACTTGAAACACAGGACGTACAGCCCCTTCAGATAAAGCACCAGAAATAAAGCGCGCCTCATCACTCAAAGAGGTAAGCTCACTTTCGATCAAGGAGTCTGTATATTCCCCCAAATATAAAGCACCAATTCCCAAAATCATAATCGCAATAATATTAACCGATAAAATACGTACCGTCAGCGAGCTCATCTTTTCAGAAGAAGCTGTCCAACGCTCATCTATCGGGCGATGCCTATCATATTCGCTACGGATATTTTTTTGACGCCTAAACAGAGGAAATAATGTTACGATTTTTTTGTTTTTCTTTTTACTGTTCTTTGTATCTGTAGCCGATTCCATACAAGGTTTCGATTTGGTCGAATTCTTTGTCGACGGCTTTGAATTTTTTGCGCACGCGCTTGATATGGGAGTCGATTGTTCTGTCATCTACATAGATATTCTCACCATATGCCAAATCAATCAACTGATCTCTGTTTTTTACATGCCCTGGACGTGTGGCAAGGGCTTTTACGAGCAAATATTCTGTCACGGTTAAATTAACGGGTTGTTTTTTCCAACTGCATAAATGGCGTGAATCATCCAAAGCCAAATCCCCTTGTGTTAATAAGGTTTCATCTGCTTCTTCATTCGTATTTTCATTTTGCAATTGTTGGCGGCGTAAAAGAGCGCGAATACGCTCAATCAACAATCTTTGGGAAAAAGGTTTTGTTATGTAATCATCTGCGCCCATTCTCAAACCAATAACTTCATCCACCTCATCGTCTTTAGAAGTTAAGAAGATAACAGGTAAATTTGATTTTTCACGCAGCTTGGATAAGACCTCCATACCGTCCATACGCGGCATTTTAATGTCCAAGACAACAAGATCAGGGGATGTATCAGTAATACCTTTTAAACCTTCTTCACCGTCATTATAGGTTTTAACGTTAAAGCCCTCCGCTTCTAATGACATAGAAACAGAAGCAATAATATTACGGTCATCGTCAACTAAAGCGATATTATGAGACATGTTGTATCCTTTTTGCAGTTATACCTAACCATAAAACTAATCCCTAAAAAGTCCACCATAAAGGCATAGCCAAGGTCATTTTAAGGCGAATTAAGTCACTATTTTGGCAATTGGAACCCTTCCAGCCGCCATACTTGTATTAGAACTACTTTCTTGATTTGCTTGTATTTTCTGTTAATAATGCAAGCCATGCAAAACATAAGCGCCATAATCATTCGAATTATTACCCCAGTTCTTGAAATTTAAGAGCTGGGCCGTAACGCATTACGCATTTTACCAAAATATAAATTATAGAATTAAAGAAAAAGATTATGAGCGATAATAAAGACAACACGGACCAAAAAACGGATAAGTTCCGCGACACCGTATTCCTACCAAAAACAGAATTCCCTATGCGGGGCAATTTACCGCAAGCGGAACCTAAGATAGTCAAAAAATGGCAAGCGATGGATATTTACAAAACTATCCGTCAGGCATCAGACGGTAAGCCCAAGTGGGTTTTACATGATGGCCCACCTTTTGCCAATGGTCACATTCATGCAGGAACAGGCCTCACCAAAATTTTAAAAGATGTCATGAATAAAAGCTGGCAAATGATGGGCTATGATGCCCCGTACGTGCCAGGGTGGGACTGCCACGGCTTGCCGATTGAATGGAAGATTGAAGAACAATATCGAGCTGAAGGCAAAGATAAGGACGAAGTTGATCCGCTTGTTTTTAGAAAAGAATGTCGTGACTATGCTCAAGAATGGGTCGATATACAGTCTGAAGAATTTCAACGCTTAGGCCCTATTGGAGATTGGAAAAATCCCTATAAAACAATGAACTTCGATTCCGAAGCAACAATCTTAAAAGAAATTTATAAATTTCTTTTAAATGATAGCTTGTACCGCGGTGTAAAACCCGTCATGTGGTCAACGGTGGAACAAACCGCGCTGGCCGAAGCTGAAGTGGAATATCATGAGCATAAATCTGTGACCATTTGGGTCAAGTTCCCTGTGAAGGAAACACAGATAGAAACCTTAAAAGACGCCTCTATCGTGATCTGGACAACAACCCCATGGACAATGCCATCAAACCGTGCCATCGGTTTTGGTGATGATATCGAATATGGCGTGTTTGAAATTGAAAGCCTTCTTGAAGGTAGTAAGGCCATTATTGGTGATAAGATAGCCATCGCAAAATCACTAGTCGAGGAAGTCAGTAAATCAGCCAAGATTGAAGTCATGAAAGAAGTCGGCGCGTTTAAAGGCGCAGATGTGGCTAGTACAATTTGTCAGCATCCCCTGAATGGGGTTGTCGAGGACGGGCAAGGCTATGATTTTGACGTGCCATTATTATCAGGTGATTTTGTGACGGAAGAAAGTGGAACGGGTTTTGTTCACATTGCTCCCGGTCATGGTCAAGATGACTTCTACTTAGGGCAAGCCCATAATATCGAAGTCACAGACAACGTGACTGATGATGGTAAGTTCCGTGACCACGTACCGCTCTTTGGTGATTTAGAAATCTATGACCAAGATGGTAAAATGGCAAGTGGTAACTTCGCACCTATCAAGGCGATTGATGAAGCGAATGGTCTGCTCGCCAAAGGTTCACTTCGCCATGAGTACCCACATAGTTGGCGATCAAAAGCACCTGTAATTTTCCGCACAACACCGCAATGGTTTATTGCGCTAGACGATGATCTAAAACTTCGTGAAAAAGCATTAAAAGCGATTAAAGATACAGGCTGGCATCCTGCAAAAGGCGAAAATAGAATCAGTGCCATGATTGCAAACCGTCCAGATTGGTGTATTTCACGTCAACGCGCATGGGGAGTCCCCATTGCTTTATTTGTCGATAAAGAAACCAAAGAACCTCTCAAAGATGAGGATGTTTTACAGCGTGTTACTGATGCCTTTGAAAAAGACGGAGCGGACGCGTGGTGGTCAATATCTCCTCAAGAATTTTTGGGTGATAAATATAATATCAATGATTACGAACAAGTTTTTGATGTGGTAGATGTTTGGTTTGAATCAGGATCCACCCATACTTTTGTTTGTGAAAACCGCCCCGAACTCAAATGGCCAGCAGATATGTATTGTGAAGGTTCTGACCAGCATCGAGGTTGGTTTCATTCTTCATTACTTCAGGCTTGTGGAACACGCGGTCGTGCCCCATATGAAAATGTAACGACCAATGGCTTTGTCTTAGATGGCAAAGGCTATAAAATGTCAAAATCATTGGGTAATGTTGTTACCCCCCAAGAAATTTGTGAAAAATTTGGTGCTGATATTTTCCGCTTATGGGTTATGAACTCTGACTACGCAGAAGATTTAAAATTAAGTGATGAAAATCTAAAGGCAACCTCCGACCTTTATCGCCGTATCAGAAACACTTTGCGTTTCTTGCTCGGTGCGCTTGATGGGCTCAACAAAGCCGAACAGGTGAGCTTAGACAATGTAAGCGCGTTGCCTGAATTAGAGCAACTTATGCTGCATCAACTGCACAACATGGACGGTAAATTACGTGGGGCGATTAAAGCACATGACTATGGCAAGCTAGCAAAAGAGCTTCATGAATTTTGTAATCATAATCTATCGGCATTTTATTTCGATATCCGTAAAGATGCGCTTTATTGTGATGCGCCTGATGATACGACTCGTCGCGCCGCGCGTTCAGTGATGTTGGAAATTTATAATTGCCTTGTCACATGGCTCGCCCCAATACTTTCTTTCACCGCCGAAAGCGCGTGGGAGCATAGACCTGTTGGTCTGTTAGAGGATGCGGATAGTGTCCACTTGCGTCAGTTCCCAACTATTCCTGATGCGTGGGCGAATAATGCTCTGGCTGATAAATGGGGTAAAATCCGCGAAGTACGTGAGACAATCACCTCTACCTTGGAACCGCATCGTGCGTCAAAAGAAATTGGCTCCTCTTTAGAAGCTGCGCCGATTATCAAAGTTAGCAACGACTATAAAAATGCCTTAAGCAATATTGATATTGCCGATGTTGCGATTGTTTCAAACGTCGTCATTCAAGATGGCGATACGCTTGAAGTTGATTTTGCAAAAGCCGAAGGTGAAAAATGTAATCGCTGTTGGAAAGTACTTCCGGAAGTATCAAACCATGGTGAGCGCATCTGTAACCGTTGTGACGCTGTCGTCAATAAACAACAGGCGGCGTAAAATAGCAAAATGAGTTTATCAACCCCATCAAAACGCCTTCTGGGCTTTGGCCTTATTATTGATTGCATCATTTTGGATCAGCTTTCCAAATGGCTTATCCTTGAATATGTATTTAAACCAAAAGCAGGTGGAGACACGCTTGGTTTTTTTGAGTGGATTACTTCCCCTTTTCGTCTGCCTGTTATTCGTGAGGAAATTTTGCCTTTTTTCAACCTGACGATGGTCTGGAATGAAGGGATCAGCTTTGGCCTATTCCAAAGTGGTAATCCATGGCCGCTTATTATTATGGCTAGTGCCATTGCTATTGTTTTTACAATCTGGCTCTGTCGTACTCATAAATGGATGGAAATTATCCCACTTTCCATGGTGATTGGCGGGGCAATTGGTAATATCATCGATCGGCTGCACTTTCGCGCCGTGGCGGACTTTCTTGATTTTCATATTGCAGGGCATCATTACCCTGCCTTTAACCTTGCCGATAGCTTTATTAGCATAGGGATTGTCATGTTGGTGGTGTATAGTTTATTCTTTGATCATGATAATAATGAAAAGAATAATAATACCCATGAAGCATCTTAACCTTCTTACAATATGTGTAACCTCAGTATCAATTTTAACGGCCTGTTCAGTCGCGCAAGATAAATTTGATTTTTCAAAAAAAGCACCTGATGAGTTTGCGGTTGTCACCCGTGCGCCATTAGAAATGCCAAGCAGTTATGAACTACCACCACCAACACCTGGTGTGCAGCGCCCACAAGAAAGTTCAGCAGAAGAACAAGCCAAGCAAGCATTATTTGGAGACAATGATAAAACAAAAGCTGTCGATCAACCCAGCACTGGCGAATCTATATTGTTACAACGCGCCAACGCGCAAGAAACACCTGCGGACATTCGCGCGCAAGTCGATGCAGAAACACAAGAATTGGCCGATGAAAACGTATCCACGTTTAATCGTATCTTGGGAAGAGTTGGTAAGAAAACCGATGCCTCTGCAGACACCATCGACCCTGTTAAGGAACGTGAGCGTCTAATTTTAGAGCAACAAAAATAATGAAAAAAGTTATCCTGCCACATCCCAGCGAAAGCTGGGATCATAATCAGCACAAGATCCCAGCTTTCGCTGGGATGTGTTGTTTCATCATATGCCTATTCTTATCCAGTGGTGTACAAGCGAAAGTTTTTAACGCGCAAAGCTTTACCCTTGATAATGGCTTGGAGGTTATCATTGTACCGAATGATCGCGCCCCTGTTATCACATCTATGATTTGGTATAAGGTTGGCGCGGCGGATGAACCGCAAGGACTTTCTGGTATGGCACATTACTTTGAACATCTCATGTTTAAAGGAACACAAAAATTAAGCCCTGGTGAATTTTCACGCATTGTTAAAAAACTTGGCGGTAATGACAACGCCTTTACAGGGCAAGACTTCACCGCCTACTTTCAAACCATTGCCGTTCAGCATCTCGATAAAATGCTATCCATGGAAGCCGATCGTATGGTTAATTTAAAAGTGCCTGAAGAGCATTTTGACTCTGAGAAAAAAGTGGTGATTGAAGAGCGCCGTCAGCGCACCGAAAACGATCCTAAAGGATTATTTGCAGAACAATTACGCAGTGCCTTGTTTGTCAATCACCCTTACGGAACCCCTGTCATTGGTTGGATGAATGAGATCAGCGAATATGAATGGGATGATGTGAAAATATTCTATGATAAATGGTATGCGCCGAATAATGCCGTCATCATCATCAGTGGCGATGTTACCGCAAAAACAGCACGCCCACTCATTGAAAAACATTTTGCTAATCTTAAGCCAAAAGACATTCCTAAAAAACGAACGCGACCCAAAGTCCCCAAAGCTATTGGTGATACAAAAATGACGTTGCATCATGCCACTATTCATCAATCTTCTTTCACAAAAATGTTTATTGCGCCCAGCTTTCAGCATCATAAAAAAGATGCACTCGCTTTACAGGTGATGGAACAAATTTTAAGCGGCGGCGCAACAACACGCCTTTATAAAAAATTAGTCGTAGAAGAAAAGAAAGCGATCTCTGCTCATTTTTCTTACAATGCCACCGCGCTTGATTATGGGACTATATCTTTATCAGCAACCCCTGCCGACGATAACCAAGATTTAGACCATCTCATCCAAGATATCGAAGATGAAATTCAAAGCATCATTGATGACGGCGTCAGTCCACAAGAATTAAATGATGCGCAACAACAACTCATTGATAGCGCGGTTTACGCTCGCGATAGCCTCAGCGGGCCTGCCATGATTATTGGTCAAAATATTGCAACAGGCAGCACCCTGGATGATATTGAAAACTGGCCAGACATGATTAAAGCCATTACCGCCGATGATATTCAAAAAGCGGCGGCGACTTACTTAAACTTTCAAAATCCATGGTTACGCCCGCCTGTCACAGGGTATATGTATCCTGAAAAGAGAGGAATTGAAAAGAAAGAAGACGCGCCATGAGAATACTCGCTTTATTTTTAATCACCTTCCTTAGCTTTAATATATCGGCCTGCGCGAAAGAAAGTGCGAATGATAAAATATTAAACATCCAAGAAGTCTCCACGAAAAGCAGTATAACCGCATGGCTGGTCGAAGATCACTCTCTACCGATTATCTCGCTTAAATTTTCCTTTCGCGGGGCAGGATCAATACAAAATTCAGAAGACAAACAAGGTCTCGCCCGCTTACTCTCCAACACCATGGATGAAGGCGCAGGTGATTTAACATCACAAGAATTTCAAAAGCAACTAAGCGATAATTCCATCACTTTAAACTTCACCTCTAATAGAGACAACTTTGGCGGACAGGTCAAAACTTTATCACGCAACAAAGACAAAGCTTTTAATCTATTAAAATTGGCACTAAATCAGCCGCGCTTTGACGCTGAACCGCTTGAACGTATGAAACAAGCCAATTTATCACGTATTAAACGTAGCATAGGACAACCCGATTGGATCAATGCACGTATCTTTAACGATATTGCCTTTAATGGTCATCCTTATGCTTTAAATAGTGGTGGGACACTCACAACCTTAACAAACATCACCGCCGATGATTTAAAAACATATAAGAAAAACTGGTTGACCCAAGATCGTTTAGTGATCGCAGCGACAGGTAATATTACAAAAAAAGAGCTTATCAAAATAATAGACAATGTCTTTTCTGCCCTGCCGCAATCGGGTTTAGAAAACAAAATTCAAAAAGGAAGCTTACAAAATAAAGGAAAAACATACCTTTTTGAAAAAGACATTCCACAAACTATTATCACGGCCGCGCTGCCTTCTATTGATAAAAACAGTGCTGATTATGACAGTTTACAATTACTAAATTATATCTATGGGGGCGGAGGCTTCGGATCACGTCTGATGGAAGAGGCCCGTGAAAAGCGCGGACTGACTTACGGCATTTATTCACAAATCGCCGCGCAAGATTATTTAAACACACTAAACATTTCAACATCGACGCAAAATAAATCCGTTGGTGAAATGTTAGGCATCATCAAAGAACAAATGAATCTTTTACGTGATACCGACATAACCATGCAAGAACTAACCGATGCAAAATCTTATATCATAGGCTCCATGCCATTATCGTTAAGCTCAACCGATAAAGTATCTGGCATATTACTTGGGTTACAGCTTGATAACCGCCCGATTGATTATTTAGATACTTATCAAAACCGTATTGAAGGCATCACTATTGAAGACCTAAAAAGATTATCTAATGAACTTCTAAATCCACAAGACTTGCTGACAATTTTGGTTGGAAAGCCAGAAAATATCAATAACACTATCAACATCACCGAGTTACCCAATGTCGAATAGCCCTACACAAAAATCTGAATGGGCAGCATTAGAAAAACTTTCTAATGACTTAAAAGATGTTCACCTGAATGATTTATTTAAAGAAGATACAACACGTTTTAACGATCTATCTTTAACCGTCGATAACCTATTTTTTGATTACTCAAAACAACGTGTGACAACAAAAACCATCACTGCACTTATTGCGCTTTTAGAAAAAAGTGATTTTAACAAAAAACGTGCAGAAATGTTTGATGGCAAAATTATTAACCACACAGAAAAAAGGGCGGTCTTACATACCGCCTTACGCCGTTCAAAAGATGACAATGTACGTGTCAATAATGAGAATGTAATACCACAAATTCATAGCACATTGGATAAAATAGAAAAATTCTCAAATAACGTCCGAAACGGTAAACATCTTGGATCAACAGGAAAACCAATCACTAAAATCATTTCTATCGGTATAGGTGGATCAGACTTAGGACCACGCCTTATCAGCGATGCTTTATCTATCAATGCTAATCAAAACGACCAAATTATTGACACATCTTATGTGTCCAATATTGATGGGCACGATTTGAAAACCGCACTTCGTAATACAGATCCCGAACAAACCTTATTCGTTATTATTTCGAAAAGCTTTACCACGCAGGAAACCTTGACCAACGGTCTATCGGCCAGACAATGGATGATAGATCACCTACCTGATGGCGCCGACATATCAAAGCATTTTATCGCTGTTTCTTCAAACATTGCAATCGTTGAGGAATTCGGTATTTCCAAAGATAATATTTTTCCGATGTGGGAATGGGTCAATGGCCGTTTCAGCCTATGGTCAGCCGTTGGCCTTCCTATTTGCTTGCAACATGGATTTCAAAAATTTAGAGAATTGTTAGATGGCGCACGTCAGATGGACGAACATTTTTTGAATGCACCGCTCAATAAAAATATTCCTGTCCTCATGGCGCTTATTGGTGTGTGGAATCGTAATTTTTTAAACCTGCCGCATTTAGCCATTTTACCTTATGCCCAAAGCTTAAAATATTTCCCCGCTTACCTACAGCAATTAGAAATGGAATCAAACGGAAAAACCATTGATAATGACGGTCAGCCAATTACAAATTACGAAACGGCACCTGTTTTATTTGGTGAAATTGGCACCAACGGGCAACATAGTTTTTACCAATTGCTTCACCAAGGGAGCGGAGACATTGCTTGTGATTTTATAGGGTTCGTACAAGATAAAAATAATATTGCGCATCACCATGATTTATTACTTAACAATATGCTGGCACAAGGCCAAGCAATGATGCAAGGGCAACATAATCCCCCTTACAACGACGGTGAAACCTATCGTTATTTTAAAGGGAATAAACCAAGCTCTACTTTATTGACAAAAGAGTCTAATGCTTTTTCTTTAGGGCAATTCATCGCCATTTATGAACATAAAACATTTACCCAAGGCGTTGTGTGGAACATCAATAGCTTCGATCAATTCGGCGTTGAATTGGGCAAAGACCTATCCCGAAAGTTAGAAAAGCAGGACTTATCAAGCGCTGACCCCTCTACAAAAGGATTATATTCTTTTATTCACAAATCAAACAAATAGATATATCCTTGCAAACATGACTCTTGGCGACCCCAACAATTTAAAACGATTAACCCAGCGCGAGCTGGATGAAATTGTTTTAAAACACAAAAAATTCAACCTCAGCCAAAAAGGCGGACAACGCGCTATATTGAAGTTTGTTGATATTTCTGGCCTATCGCTTAAAGGCGTCGATTTGTCACAATCAGACCTCACGGGATCAAACTTAACAAATACTGATTTATCAAATGGTACTTTTACCTCTTGTTGTTTTTTCGCCTGTGATTTGCGCAACGCAAACTTAGAACAAGCAAACTTCAAACGTGCTGATTTTCGTGGTGCGTATGTTGCGGGAGCAAACCTGACAGGCGCAGATCTTGATTCTGCTGATTTGCGCGAAGGTAAAATTATGAACCAAAGCACAGATGGGGGGTTAGACAACCGCACCCATGACGGGCAGGAAAAAACATCTTTTAATGCTATTTTCACGGGAGCAAAACTAACTGAAACGAATTTATCTGGTGTTAAGGCCGTCGCCGCAGATTTTTCCGATGCCGACATGACTGGGGTCAGTTTGCATGAAGCTGATCTAAAGGGTGTTACCTTTGAAGGGGCAAATTTGACCAATGCGGATTTATCTGGCTCTGATTTATCTAACGCCAATTTAATGGATACAGTGATGAGCGGTACTGTTTTAACCTCAACCGAAATGCGTGGTGCCAAGACCGACAGCATTATCAGTGATGAAGATATGGGCAGTACATTAGAAAGTAGCGGAAAAGATCTTGAAGACTTACTCAATAACCACAAAGAATGGATCAAAAGCGCTGGTCAAAAAGGTGAACAAATGAACTTAAGTGGCATTGATTTGCGCGATGTTGAAAATTTACGCCTTTATCCCTTAACAGCCATTAAAGCCATTGGTGCAAATTTTATGGATCAAGACTTGCGACAAATTGCTATACAAAGCGCAACCTTGGACGAATCAACCTTTCGTGATTGTAAAATGATGGAGGCGGATTTACGCGGCTCTTCTATTCAAAATGCGATTCTTAACCGCGCAGATCTTACTAATGCAAAATTATCTGGCTTAAAATTCGATAGTCCTGATGGTTCTGGTGTACGCGTACAACGTACCAATTTAAGCGGTTCTAAGTTCCGCTATGCTGATCTCACCAATGCTGATTTACAAGATACAATCTTAATGGGCGCTGATTTAACAGGCGCAAAGCTACAAGGATGCGACCTGCGTAAAGCTGATTTAACAGGCGCGATACTTGATCAAGCCGATTTATCTTTGGCCAACACACAAGACGCAATTCTTGATTGATCTTGACGCTTAATACAGGCTAATCTCGTTACATTATGAAGATCCGTCACTTACCTGATTATTTAGTCAATCAAATCGCCGCTGGTGAAGTTATTGAACGCCCTGCGGCGGCCGTTAAGGAGCTGGTCGAAAATGCCATTGATGCGGGCGCAACCCAAATTGATATTGATTTGCGTGATGGTGGTAAAAGCCTCATCCTGATACGCGATAATGGATGCGGCATGAACGCTGAAGATTTAGAAACCGCAACACAACGTCACGCCACATCCAAGCTCCCCGATGATGATCTCGTCAATATCAATCATCTAGGTTTTCGTGGTGAGGCACTTCCTTCCATCGGTTCTGTCAGTCGTTTGAACATCAAATCAAAACCGCATGAGAATGATAATGCCTGGGAAATTCTCATTGAAGGCGGGCAAAGACATAAACCCGCCCCCACAGCCCATAGCGATGGAACGACGATAGAGGTTCGTGATTTATTTTATGCCACGCCTGCACGTTTAAAGTTTTTAAAAACAAGTCGCAGTGAATATGCCGCCGTGAAAGATACCATCCAACGTATTGCCATGGCGTTTCCGGCTGTCGGTTTTAAACTCTCCCATGATGGTGCGGTCAAAATGAATCTCCCACCAGAACAAGGAAATTTATTAGACCAAAGAAGAGAACGTCTCTCAGCGATTTTAGGAAAAGATTTTGGTGAAAATTCCTTTCCTGTTTTGGCCGAACGCGAAGGTATAAAAATCTCTGGCTACAGCTCACTACCCACTTTAAATCGTGCTACCAGCCAATATCAATTTTTATTCGTTAACGGCCGCCCTGTTAAAGACCGTATGTTGTTGGGATGCGTTCGCGCCGCCTACATGGATGTTCTACACCACGGACGGCATCCTTTAAGCGCTCTATTCATTGATCTTGCCCCTGAAATGGTTGACGTTAATGTCCACCCCGCCAAATCCGAAGTGCGCTTTCGTGAGGCAGGGCATATTCGTGGGCTTCTTATTACGGCCTTAAAAGCAGGGCTATTAGAAGGTGGCGCGAATATCACCTCATCCACGTTATCGACCCAAACATTGGGTAAAATGGCACCTAATAATAATGCCCCCAGCTTGCCTTACAGGCGTGGCAACTCCCCCGCTGTGCCTTCCAGCTACGCGCATCATCGTGGTTTATCCGAAGATGTTCAAAATTTTTATGCTCCTTTAGATGCTGACGCACAAACGCAACTCCATCAAATTGAACCTTCGGCGCGCGCAGAAGAATTTCAAGATAACGCGCCTGATATAAATTACCCCCTCGGTGCGGCGCGGGCGCAAATACATGAAAATTATATCATCGCACAAAGTGATAACGGGCTCGTTATTGTTGATCAACATGCCGCGCATGAACGCCTTGTCTACGAAAAGTTAAAAGATCAAATGGATACAGGCGATGTTATATCACAGGGCTTACTCGTCCCTGAAATAATTGACCTACCTGATACACAAATGGCTTTGTTAGAAACACATAAAGAAACGCTCAATTCATTCGGCCTATTCATCGAAAATTTCGGTACTGATTCAATCTGCGTACAATCCTTGCCTGCGGCCTTGGGCAGCAAAGTAAATATTAAAAAACTTGTTCATGATATTATTGATGAAATATCCGAACATGAAACAACCGAAAAATTAAAGAAATCCCTCTACGAAGTGTTGTCCAGCGCGGCCTGTCACGGCTCTATCCGGTCAGGAAGGCGCATGAATGCCGAAGAAATGAACACACTTTTGCGTCAAATGGAACAAACCAATAATTCTGGCCATTGCAACCATGGACGCCCCACCTATATCACGTTAAAATTAGAAGATATTGAAAAACTTTTTGGACGCCGATGAAAGAAAAGGTAAAAATGACTAAAAATACAACAAATAAAGAAAAAACCAATATCATGACTTTGTATATTGGTCTTATTATCAGCACTATTTTAAATTTTGTGCCTATCACTAGCGCACAAGTTTTTGGTTCTATATTTTTTCTCGTTCTTTTAATAACCGCTTATATTTACCGCGCAAAATCTGAAGAAAAAACATTACAAAATTCTCATTCGCATTATATCATTAAAACAATATGGGTATTTTCTTTGTTCTTATTGATTGGCATTATTTTGGCTGGTTTATTTTCTGATAATACAGCCCTTCAAAATACAATTGATAATGCGAAAAATGGCATCATGGCAAGCGAAGCTGAATTAGAAAATATTCTAACAAACTATCTTCAAAACAACTTCTTTGTTTTCGCGCTGACCATTGGCCCTAGTTTTTTATATTTTATCTATCGTCTTTATAAAGGCGTTACATACGCCAAAAATAATACGCCAATTAAAAATTTAAAGAGTTGGATATAAGCTTATGGATACAACCTTATGAATATTGCCTTTTTTGCCTCTTATAACGGCTCATCCGCACATGCCATTACCGATGCGTGTTTAAATGGTGATTTGATTGCCTCGCCTGTCTTACTCATCACCAA
Organism: uncultured Micavibrio sp.; assembly: GCA_964647515.1. Lineage (GTDB taxonomy): Bacteria > Pseudomonadota > Alphaproteobacteria > Micavibrionales > Micavibrionaceae. Next base: position 25,154 of record CAZYHI010000012.1, read on the forward strand.
TAACCCCAATGCCACCGCGTTAGAATGGGCAGAAAATAAGGGGTTAAAGACATCTGTGCTAAATAGTAAATCTCACCCTGATCCAACAGAACTTGACCACATCATTGCCGAAAAATTGCAATATCATCAAATTAATATCGTCTGTTGTTCTGGTTATATGAAGCTTATTGGGCCACGCACTATTGATGCCGTACAGGGTAAAATTTTAAATATTCACCCTGCACTTCTCCCTAAATATGGCGGTAAAGGCATGTATGGTGACCATGTGCATCAAGCCGTCAAAGATAATGGTGATAGTACAACAGGGTCAACCATCCATGTGGTCAATGATAAATATGACGAAGGAAAAATTTTAGCGCAAAATCATATTGCTTTATCACCCGAAGACAACGTCACCGACATTGCAAACAAAGTCAAAGACGCTGAACCTCCATTTTATGTTGATACGCTTCGTAAAATCATTAAAGGTAAGATTAGTTTTTAGTTTTGTGAAGAAAATACACTTGCCGCAGGGCTATCAATAGCGATTATAATTTTTTGTTTATTGGTCATTCAAATTAAATTTGTTTTTCTATCCATTCTAAAGGGGATAGATCCACCCGTTGCTGAATGAGTAATTTGTCCAGTAACAGTATCATCTAATAAATCACCCTGAACTATTACTGATATGTTAGACTCAGCCGTCCCAAAGGCCGTGTAAACTGGTCCATGGTAATGATTAACTGATAAATACCCTGATATTTTAGTATCTCCAATTAATTCATAAATTCCATGATAATAATATTGGCTATCACCCCCATAAATTTTTCCTTCTTCAAATATTACCACTCCACCATTCACATCTTCGGTGTCTTGCATGCTAAAAACTACAGACCACAAAGCTTCTATTTTTTGCCTAGACCTTTTAATAGAAAGTGATTTTATCTCGTACGGTGTCATTGTTCTAGATTGATCACGTTCCCTTACATAAAACTCTTTATCTGATTTAGACCTGTGCGGGGCATGTTCCGAACGAGGAATTTTAATAACTATAACTCCTTCTGTACCATTAAGTACTGATTTACTTTGAAGGTTATCAAGCCTTGGCTCTATACGATCCGCAATAGACTGCATAAGTCTTTGTTCTAATTGTTCACATCTAGGTAAAAAATTAATAGAATCTGGGCGAGGAGGGGACCCTCCATCTTCTGCAATTCCTATAATTAAGGTTCCTCCGTGTGTGTTTGAAAATGCTACAATTTCTTTAGTTATCTTTTTTAAAGCATAGTCACCAATGCTATCTTCACCATTAATCCAATTATCACAATTCGTACCTAACGCTGGCAAAGTTTCTTTATACTCAATTCTATCATTTTCTGACAGTTTGGTGGTGTTCACTAACGCTTCAATGTCACTGACCTGCAAATCTTCAATAGGTATGGTAAACATTTCCTACTCCCACTCAATTGTCCCTGGGGGTTTGGAGGTAATATCATAGGTCACGCGGTTGATACCTTTAACCTCATTAATAATTTTGGTGGCGACGC
>CAZYHI010000013.1:0-26284 GCA_964647515.1 uncultured Micavibrio sp.
CCGCTGCGACTGCTAAATCAGCGGCGGGCTCAGATATACGAATACCGCCTGCAATGTTCAAGAAGATATCACTATCGGATAATGTCACGCCACATTTGGCTTCCAACACAGCCAAGACCATCGCCAAACGGTTCGAGTCCCAGCCAATAACCGCGCGGCGCGGATTGCCCAATGCCGAAGGGGCGACCAAAGCCTGTACCTCTACCAAAACGGGGCGTGTGCCTTCTAAGCCAGCCAGTACGGCACTTCCCGCAACATTTTCTTGGCGTTGCGCCAAAAATAGCTCGGACGGGTTGGCTACCTCAACCAGCCCTTCTTGTGCCATTTCAAATACACCAATTTCATCGGTAGGACCAAAACGATTTTTAACGGTACGTAAAATTCTGAATTGATGACCGCGATCCCCTTCAAAATAAAGAACGGCATCAACAAGGTGTTCCAACACACGCGGCCCTGCAATTTGCCCATCTTTGGTGACATGACCCACAAAGATAATGGCAATGCCGCGTCGTTTAGCCACACGAATCAGCTCTTGCGCGCTCGTCCGAACTTGCGTCACCGTCCCTGGCGCACTTTCAACCGTATCGACATACATGGTTTGAATAGAATCAATGACGAGTAAGTCAGGATTATCCTGCCCATTATCAATAGAAGCAATGATATCACGTACAGATGTTGCCGCCGCTAGATCAACAGGTGCATTATCAAGCCCCAAACGTTGCGCCCGCAGGCGGACTTGGTCAACGGCTTCTTCCCCAGATACATACAGGCATTTCTTTCCCGCCAACGCGAGCTTACAAACAACTTGTAAGAGTAATGTTGATTTACCGATTCCTGGATCTCCGCCAATCAAAAGGGCAGAACCATCAACCAGTCCACCACCAGTGACACGGTCAAATTCAGCCAATCCCGTTACATGGCGTGGCTTTTTCTCAGACATTTTGCCTTTTAACGGCACAAAATTGATGGCGTTGCCTTTACGCCTACTGTTGCCAAGACCTTTGGGAGCGGAAGATTCAACTATTTCTTCGGTAATGCTGTTCCATTCATTACAAGATTCGCATTTACCTGACCATTTAGAGGTCACTGCGCCGCAAGAACCACAGCTATATTGTTTGGTTGATTTTGCCATTATGAATTCCCATTTAGAAAATTATTTAAAAACAAAAACCTAGAATTTCTGCGGGTTCTGTTTAGTTCGGATGTCGAATTTGTAAAAAATTCATCGTGAAAATAGGCTGTACAACGCATATATCTTACACCAAACGGTAAAGAAGATAGGTCATAAGGGAGCTGGCTATTATATAGGCGATCATTTTGTTCTCATTTCTTGTTTGTTTAAAACTTATAATGAGAACATAACGTGAATATTTATGTAGGGCAAGCATTATTTGTTCTTTTTTTGTTCTTTTTACTTTTTTAACTGTAATGTATATTTAATTTAAGTCTTTTGCCTGTGGATAGCGGGGAGAAGTTTTGTTTTTGTAAAAGGCTGATAACAGTTTCATCGAAACTCCGTTATAAAATAAAGATGCCTGATTCAGATTACCTTGCTGTTTTTGATTGGAATTCAACATTGTTTGATGATGTGCAGGCCATGTCTCAAGCGACCAATGAATGTTTGGCTGTTTTTGATATTGCTCCGATGAGCTTAACCGAGCAGCAAGAAATATTTTCCTTCCCGCTGACTGATTTTTACGAAAAAGCGGGCATAAAAACGGATGATTATCTTAAAAATACGCAAATGCTTTCTGATATCTTTCATGCAAAATATGATGAGTTGAAAAAAGAATGTTCACTTATGAAGGGCGCATGTGAGGTATTAGATTTTTGTCAAACTCATCAAATGCATATGATTATTTTAAGCAATTATAACCAAGAACCATTGGAAACAGATGTCACCCGTTTTGAGCTTAATCTTTATTTTGATGCTATATTGGGTAATCAAGACCGAGAAGCCATCACCAGCCACACGAATAAACATGAGCGGTTGCGTGATTATATGACCTTGCATGATTTTGCCCCTGATAAGACGTTTATTATTGGCGATAGCCACGAAGAGCCAGAGCTGGCGAATCAGCTTGATATCCTTGGAATTTCTATAGCAGGGGGGATGTTGTCACCCACACGTTTAGAAAAATATAAAAAAGATTATGTTATTGATGATTTAGGGGCGCTTATTGATATTTTAAAGCGCGAGTGGGAATTATAAAAAACCCTTCGCATCGGCGTTGCTTCATGCTAAAAAAATCAAATGACTGACGTAAATGCATTAAAAGAAGAACTTGTTTCAATTGTTGAGGCGGCAAATGACCTGACGACCTTGGAGGCCGCGCGTGTGAGCGCCCTTGGTAAAAAAGGTAAGATTACAGGCCTGATGAAGACTTTGGGCGGCATGGATCCTGAAGAACGTAAAACAACGGGTGCGGCGTTGAATATCCTTAAAGATGAGATTGCCGCGCTTATCGCACGTCAAGAACGCGCGCTTAAGAACCAAGAGTTAGAGCAACGCTTGGCGACAGAAACGATGGATGTCACCTTGCCCATTCGTCAACAAGCCAAAGGCAAAATTCATCCGATTAGCCAAACGATGGAAGAACTTATCACTATTTTCGCCTCTATGGGGTTTGAAGTGGCTGATGGGCCAGATATTGAAGATGATTGGCATAATTTTACCGCGTTGAATTTTCCTGTGGGGCATCCAGCACGCGAAATGCAAGATACGTTGTTCTTGCCTGATGATCCTGAAGCCGAAGAAGGTAAGCAAAAGAAAGTTTTGCGTACGCATACATCGGCGGTTCAGATTCGGCATATGTTGAACAACAAGCCACCTGTTAAAATCATTAGTCTTGGGCGTGTATACCGCCATGACTATGATTTAACGCATACACCAATGTTTCACCAAGTTGAAGCATTGGTTGTTGGTAAAGGCATACATATGGGGCATTTAAAAGGGTGCGTACAAGATTTTACGTCCGCTTTTTTTGGTGTTAATGATCTGCCTGTACGTTTCCGACCCAGCTTCTTTCCTTTCACAGAACCAAGTGCAGAAATTGATATTGGTTGCTCTCGCAAAGAAGGAGGTCTGAAGATCGGTGCGGGTGATGATTGGTTGGAGATCGGTGGATCTGGCATGGTGCATCCAAATGTGCTGTCGAATTGTGGGATTGACCCTGATGAATATCAAGGTTTTGCTTTTGGGTTTGGTATCGACCGTATGGCGATGTTAAAATATGGTATTCCTGATTTGCGTACGTTTTTTGATACAGATACACGCTGGTTGAATCACTATGGGTTTGATCCGCTTCATCGTCCCAACCGTGCCAACGGCCAACCCGTTAAAGATTAGTGCCGATGCAAATCCGTCGCTTTGAACGTAAAGATTACGATCAATGGTTGCCGTTATGGCAGGAAAATTGCGCGCATAAAATTGCTGATGATATTACGGCTGAAACATGGCGACGGTTAACGCACCCGAAAGAAAGCGTTGGTGGTTTAGGGGTATTTACACCCGATGATAAGATGATTGGATTGCTGCATTATGTTGTGCATCCAACAACAGGTTTTATTCATCATGTCTGCTATATGCAGGATATTTTTATTACGCAAGATCATCGAAAACAGGGCTTGGCCAAGCGGTTATTATGGGAGCTCCAAGATTTGAAAAAAACGCAAAATTGGGCACGAATTTATTGGTTTGCTGAAAATAACAATGTGGCAGCGCAAAATCTCTATAAAACAGTTGGAATCAAAATGGATTTCAGCTTACATATGATACAAGACCTATAAGAAAGATAAGCAGGAAATAAGACGATGAAATTCACATTAAGCTGGTTGAAAGAACATTTAGAAACGAACGCCTCTTTAACAGAGATTACGGATAAGCTCACCGCGTTGGGGTTAGAGCTGGAAGAGCTGACCGATCCGACAGAGATTTATGCGCCGTTCAAGGTTGCTTATGTTGAGAGTGCGACCAAGCATCCTGATGCGGATCGTTTGAATGTCTGTATTGTGGATACAGGGTCAGAGAAAATTCAAGTGGTTTGTGGTGCGCCCAATGCACGTACAGGCATGAAAGGGATTTTCGCCCCGAATGGCGCTTATATTCCAGGCAGTGATATCACGTTGAAAAAGGGAAAAATTCGCGGACAGGAATCAAACGGTATGTTGGTATCCATGCGCGAAATGAATTTATCTGACGAGCATGATGGTATTATTGAGGTTGCGGATGACTTGGAAATCGGCACACCTTTAACAGATGTGTTTGATATGAATGATCCAATTATTGATATCGCGTTGACTCCCAACCGTGGTGATTGCGCGGGTGTACGTGGTATTGCGCGTGACTTGGCGGCGGCAGGTATGGGAACACTTAAAGAGCTCACTATTCCGAGTATCACAGGTAATGGCACATCATCAGTGAACGTCAATATCGAAGCAAAAGAACAATGTCCTTTATTTATGGGGCGTTTGATTAAAAATATTGAGAATAAAAGCTCTCCTTTGTGGATGCAAAACCGATTAAAAGCGGTGGGCTTGCGCCCTATCTCTGCGCTGGTTGATATTACAAATTATGTGTCTTTGGATCTATGCCGTCCGTTACATGTTTATGATGCGGATTTATTAAAAGGCGATATTACTGTACGTCTTTCAAAAGACGGTGAAGAATTTGAAGCGTTGAATGATAAATCTTATACAGCCAAAGAGGGCATGACCGCGATTGCCGATGAGAGTGGTTTGATTGGGCTTGGTGGTATTGTAGGTGGTGTTTCAACAGGTTGTACCGAAAGTACAAAAAATGTATTTTTAGAATGTGCCTATTTTGACCCGATGAGCATTGCGCGCGCAGGGCGTGCGCTGGGTGTTGAATCTGATGCGCGTTATCGTTTTGAACGGGGCGTTGACCCTGAGTTTACCGTGCAAGCGATTGATCTGGCAACACAGCTTATCCTTGATATTTGTGGTGGTGACGCCAGTGATGTTGTCAAGGCGGGCGATGTGCCTGAATGGCAACGCGAATATGAGTATGATTTTGACTATACAAAAAAACGTACAGGTGTTGAAATTCCACAAAGCGAACAAGTTCAGATTTTAGAAGATTTAGGTTTTACCGTGAACGGTAACAAAATCTCTCCGCCGTCATGGCGTAGTGATATTTTGGGTAAGGCCGATTTAGTTGAAGAAATTATTCGTGTTTATGGTTTTGATAAAATCCCTGCGGTTTCTATTCGTTCGGATAATGTTGTCGCGACAGGTGCAGAAACACCGAGGGTCAGCTCGATTCGTTTGGCGCGTGCGGCTTTGGCGGCGCGTGGTTTAAATGAATGTGTGACTTATTCTTTTATGTCACGTGAGATGGCGGATTATTTTGGTTCAAACGATAACAGCCTGCATATTACCAACCCGATCAGTAGTGACATGGATCAGATGCGTCCGAGCATTTTAGGTAATCTTATCATGACCGCCGCCAATAACTTTGATAAAGGAAATGGCGATAGCAAATTATTTGAAGTGGGGCCAACGTACCAAACATCTAAACATGATGGGCAATCCATGGTGGCGACGGGGCTTCGTTTTGGTATGGTTGGTGAACGTCATTGGGAAGGCAAGGACGCCTCTCGCCCCAATGATATTTATGATGCCAAGGCTGATGCGCTTGATGTGTTGGGGTCGATTGGGTTGAATACGCAAAGCGTACAGACGGCGCGTGAGGCAAGTGGTTATTTCCACCCTGGTCGCTCTGGTGTTTTAAAAATGGGGAAAAATGTCTTGGCTCAATTTGGTGAGATTCACCCCGCCGTTTTGGACGGTATGGATGTGAAAGGCAATGTTATTGGGTTCGAAATTTTCCTTGATAATGTCCCTGCGCCAAAGAAAAAAGGCAGTGCGAAGGCCCTGTTACAGCTATCGACGTTTCAGCCTGTCGCCCGTGATTTTGCCTTTATTGTTGATGAAAATGTTGAGGCCGAAGCCATCACCCGTGCGGCCAAGGGCGCGGAGCGTAACTTGATCTCTGACATTTCTGTCTTTGATATTTATCAGGGCAAAGGTGTTGACGATGGTAAAAAATCTGTCGCGATTAATGTGGTGCTGCAACCTGTGAAGCAAACATTGACCGATGCTGAAATTGACGGTTTGAGCAAAAAGATAATCGAAGCCGTCGCTGCCAAAACGGGTGGTGTTTTGCGTGGTTAAATAAAAGCAATTATGCCGTGTAAAATTCATTTGTTTCTTCGACTAGGGGTAGAGAATCATTTATCTTTTGAAATATATATAATTTGCGCGGAGGTGAAGATGAAGCAATATCAAGATTTAATGCGCCATGTCTTGGAACATGGTGCCGTCAAAGAAGACAGAACAGGTACAGGAACACGCAGTGTTTTTGGCTATCAGATGCGCTTTGATTTATCTGAAGGCTTTCCTGTCACGACAACAAAGAAGCTTCACCTCAAATCGATCATTCATGAACTCCTGTGGTTTTTGGATGGTGATACCAACATCAAATATTTAAACGATAATGGTGTACGTATTTGGAATGAATGGGCCGATGATAAAGGTGAGCTTGGCCCTGTCTATGGACATCAATGGCGCAGTTGGCCAACGCAAAATGGTGAGACAGTTGACCAGATTACTCAAGTTGTGGAGCAGATTAAAAACACGCCTGATTCACGCCGTTTGATTGTGTCGGCTTGGAATGTTGGCGAAGTGAATAAAATGGCCTTGCCACCGTGTCATTCTTTGTTTCAGTTTTATGTTGCTGATGGCAAGCTGTCTTGCCAGCTTTATCAACGCTCTGCCGATATATTCTTGGGCGTACCTTTTAACATCGCGTCCTATTCGTTACTGACGATGATGATGGCGCAGGTTTGCGGGCTTGAGGCGGGTGATTTTGTTCATACCTTTGGTGATGCGCATTTATATAGTAATCATTTGGAACAAACCAAAGAGCAATTGGCACGTACACCAAAGGCGTTACCAAGGATGAATATTAACTCTGATGTAAAATCCATTTTTGATTTTAAATTTGAAGATTTCGAATTGGTTGATTATGAAGCCGACCCGAATATTAAAGCCCCGATTGCGGTATGACACATAAACTCTCTCTCATCGTTGCGGTGGCGGATAATAATGTTATCGGTAAAGATAATAAAATGCCGTGGCATATTTCTGAAGATTTTAAACATTTTAAGGAAATTACGACGGGTAAGCCTTGCATTATGGGGCGCAAAACCTATGAGAGTATATTAGAGCAACTTGGTAAACCCTTGCCGAACCGTACGTCTATTGTGGTGAGTCGTTCAGGCTATAAACATGAAGGTGCGGTTACAGCAACGTCTTTGGACGAGGCACTTGAGCTGGCCAAGGCTTATATTTCCGAAGCCAATGATAATGAAATTATGGTGATCGGTGGCGCACAAATCTATAAATTAGCCCTACCTATCGCTGATAGAATTTATTTAACACGCGTACACCAAGAACCAGAGGGCGATGCGTTCTTCCCTGAGTTTGGCGCGCATTGGCTTGAAAAAGATATTGATCGCCATGATGGTTTTAGCTTTGTGACGTTAGAGCGTGGTTAAAAGCTGTTCTACCATTTTCGTATAATTTTCTAAATTACTGATCTTCCCAGCATCTGAATTTTCACGGATTTCTTTATGTAAGGGGATTGTTCCTAAATAAGGGATATTGCGTTTTTCGGCCTCGCGCTCAACAGTATCATTTCCAAATATATGATCCTCATGCCCGCAATGCGTACAGATATGGGTGCTCATATTTTCAATTAAACCCAAGACGCGTACGTCTGTTTTTTTGAACATTTCAATGGCTTTGACGGCATCTAATAACGCAAGATCTTGCGGTGTTGAGACGATGATAGCACCATCAACATCAATCTTTTGTGCAATGGTCAGCTGCGCATCGCCTGTACCAGGCGGCATGTCAATAACAAGTACATCAAGCGGGACATCGGGCGTTCCCCACTCAACATCGCGTAACATTTGATAAATCGCCGATTGCACCATGGGACCGCGCCAGATCATGGGAGTGTCTTGATCGACCATAAACCCAATCGACATGACTTTTAAACCATGTGCCTCAAAGGGAATTATTTGCTTATCTGCGTTCATGTCAGGTTTTTTATAAGGCAAGCCGCACAGTTTTGGCACGCTGGGGCCATAGATGTCCGCATCCAGCAAGCCGACATTTTTGCCTGTTTTGGCGATTGAGGCGGCCAAATTAACAGCCACCGTTGACTTCCCAACCCCGCCTTTACCAGAAGCTACGGCGATAATCTTACGAATCGGTAAGTTAAGCTTTGGATTTTTACTCATTCCATGTGGATCAGAAGCGGTGGCTTGAGTAGGTTTTTCCGCCGTGAGAATAATGGTGACTTTGCCGATGTCGGGCAGGGCGTTGATAGATTTTTCTGCTGCTTGACGCATATCTTCCATAGCAGCGCCTTGCGTCGGGTTAACTATTATTGAAAACAACACATCATTGTGCTCATTAATGTTCAAGCCGCGAATCTGATCGTGGGGTACAACACCTTGTAGAGCATCATATATATCTTGTTTAATAAGCTGGTTCATTATGGCGTAAACAACCTTGCACTTCACGTTAAATTCATTAAGGTAACGCCTATTAATAAGCATTCATTGAAATAAAAAAGCAAGGATTTCACTCGCATGTCAGATAAAAATAAAAATCCATGGGGTAACGCCAAAGGGAATGGGTCACGCAAACCTTCTGGTGGTGGTTCAGGTTCTGGTCGTCCGCCAAAACGCCCCTCTGGCGGCGGCGGTGGAAATGAGCCGATTGATTTTGATAAAATGATGCGCCGTGCCAAGAATGATTTTGGTGATATGATCCCTGGTAATTTTGGTGGCGGTATTTTAGGTCTTGTCGTTGGGGTGGTCTTGCTGTTTTTGTTTATTACCACCTGTACTTATATTGTTAAACCGGGTGAGAGCGCGGTTATCCAGCAATTTGGGGCGTGGGAGCGGACAAAGGATAATCCCGGTTTAAGTTTTAAATTTCCATGGCCTATCGAAAGTCTAACAAAAGTTGACCGTGAAGCCGTTCGTAAAATGAATATTGGTTTTATTGAACGTTTTGGCCGCGGTGGGTCACAGGCGCAAGATATTCCAGAGGAAAGTCTGATGCTAACGTCTGATCGTAATATTGTTGACGTCGATTTAGCAATTCAGTGGAGTATTAAATCGGCCGAAGATTTTGTCTTTAATATTAAAGATCAAGAAGCCACCATAAAAAAAGTTGTTGAGAGTGCGATACGTGAAAAAGTGGGTCAAACCAATATGTTTCCCATTATTACAACCGAACGAAGCGCAGTGGCACAAAAAACCAAAGAGATTATTCAAAAAAATCTAGATGAATATAATTCTGGTGTTTTGATTAATCAGGTTTTGATTCAACGTGCCGAAGTTCATCCCGATGTGCAGCAAGCCTTCCAAGATGTTCAAAGCGCCAAGCAAGATGCCGAAGATGTCCAAAACCGTGCGCGTGCGTACCGTGAAGATATTTTACCAAAGGCACGTGGACAGGCGATTCAGCTTATTCAAAATGCGCAAGCGTATAAACAATCAACCGTTGCCAGATCAACAGGTGACGCGGAGCGTTTTAACTCAATCTATGAATCTTATTTAAAAGGGCAGGACGTGACCAAAAAACGTATCTATCTTGAAACAATGGAAGATGTTTTGGGTAACGCACAAAAAATTATCATTGATAATAATGGCGGTAAGTCAGGCGTGGTGCCGTATTTACCGTTGAATGAATTGCAATCGAATAAAAAGAAAAATTAAGGATCAGCCGATGACACAAAATAAAATAAACATACTTGTTATCGTCGCGCTGATTTGCGTTTTTATTGTTTCTCAAGCGTTGTTTACGGTTGAACAGCGTGAACAAGCGCTGGTCTTGCAATTGGGTAATCCTGTTGGTGAGCCGCGCGCACCTGGGCTTCATTTTAAAATCCCTTTCATTCAAGAAGTTCGGCGTTTTGATGGACGTATATTATCTGTTGACCCCAGACCAGAACAGGTGGTTATTGCTAGCTCTGCCATTGCTCGTGATAAATCACGTGAAGAAATGGCCAAAGAAAAAGCCGCTGCGGACAAAGAAAAAGCAGAAGGTGGCGAAGAGGGTGCGCAGGATGAAAAAGAGGCACCTAGTATTGTCGCAGAGCGTCCTAAGATTGAAAATGTAAGCGGGGAGCCAATTATTGTTGATAGCTTTGCTCGTTATAAAATTGTTGATCCGTTACAATTTTTGAAAAAATTGAGCAACGTTTCAAAAGCCAATCAGCGTCTTGAAACAATCTTGAATGATGCCACGCGTGCTGTTTTGGGTAAGACATCCTTGCCAGAGCTTTTGTCTGAAGAGCGTTCTTATATTATGAATGATATTCGTAGCCGTGTGAATCGCAAAATTACACAAGATCAGCTTGGGATTGAAATTGTTGATGTGCGTATTGTTCGCGCCGACCTGACGAAAGAATTGCGTACGTCGACTGTTCGACGGATGATTTCGGAGTTACAAGAACGGGCGACTGAAACGCGCGCGAAGGGTGAAGAACGTGCCAAAGAAATTCGTGCCACAGCAGAAAAAGAGCGCACCGTTCTTTTGGCGAATGCTTCGCGTGATTCAGAAATTCTACGCGGGGAAGGCGATAAAGAAGCCATTACAATTTATGCCGATGCCTTTAATAAAGACAAAGAATTCTATGGATTTATAAGATCTATGGAAGCTTATAAAAATACATTGGCGGATTCAGATACACGTTTGATTTTGTCCCCTGACAGCGATTTCTTTAAGTACTTTGAAGGAAAACGTTGATTAAGAATTGAGGCATTAAAATTATTGATGCCCTATTTTTTGTCCATATACGCCGCGTTTATGCCATTTTTTTAAGCGATGCTTTGATGAATTATTCATAAAGGAAGACTATAAATGAAAATAAAAAATTTGCTTTTAGCTGTTTTAATGGTTGGTGTAACAATGGGTGTCGCGACGTCGACATCATTCGTGCAAGCGCGGGAAATAACACCACTGACCAATGCGCCAAATTCTTTTGCTGATCTTGCGGAGCAGCTTTCTCCTTCTGTTGTGAATGTGTCTTCAACACAAAAAATTGAACAAGATGATAATTTACCAGAAATGCCAAAATTCCCACCAGGGTCACCTTTTGAGGATTTTTTTGAAGATTTTATGGGTAAGCGCGGACAAGGTGGCGGCTTAGGTGGTGGACAGCCAGCATTGCCTGCGGCCTCACTAGGGTCGGGTTTTATTATTGATGCGAAGAATGGATATGTGATTACCAATAATCATGTGATTCGTGATGCCGAAGAAGTACGCATTACCTTGCATGATGATACGACTATTCCTGCGGAGATTGTTGGTCGTGATGAAAAAATTGATATCGCCGTTTTAAAAGTTGATACGAAGAAACATAAATTACACGCCGTGAAGTTCGGTAACAGTGATAGAATGCGTGTGGGTGATTGGATTGTTGCTATCGGTAATCCATTTGGTTTGGGTGGTACAGTGACATCGGGGATTATCTCTGCGCGTCAGCGCGATATTAATTCTGGCCCATATGATGATTATATTCAAACGGATGCTTCCATCAATCGCGGTAATTCAGGCGGGCCGATGTTTGATTTGAAGGGTAACGTGATTGGTATTAATACGGCGATCTTCTCTCCAACGGGTGGTTCAGTTGGTATTGGTTTTGCCATTCCATCAAATTTGGCCAAGCCTGTGATTGATCAATTAATCAAATATGGTCGTACCAAACGCGGTTGGTTGGGTGTTCGTATTCAAACGGTAACGGATGAAATTGCCGAAAGCCTTGGTCTTGATAAGGCACGCGGCGCTTTGGTCGCCAGCGTAACAGATGGCGGCCCTGCACAAAAAGCGAAGTTAAAAGCAGGTGATGTTGTCTTGGAATTTGATGGTAAAAACGTCAGCGATATGCGCGCCTTACCACGCATTGTTGCTGAAACACCGATTGATAAAGAAGTGACATTGAAATATTGGCGTGATGGGAAAGAGCGTAAGGCAAAAGTTGAAATTGGTGAGCTTGAAAAAGCTGAAGATACGGGCTTGCTGGCTGAAAAAGATACAAAAGAACCGCAGCCTAAAGGTGCCAAAGAAAAAACAATTGAAAGTGTTGGTTTAACCGTTACTGGTATTGATAGAATTTCACGCAAAAACTTTAATGTGCCTGATGATGTTGATGGTGTTTTGGTGAGAGAAGCTACTCCTCGTGGTGAGGCCGCGAAGCGCGGGCTTACAACAGGTGATGTTATTGTTGAAGCTGAACAGAAAGCTGTGATTGATCCTAAGGCTTTGGTTGATGTTTTTGAACAGGCTAAAAAAGAAGAAAAATCTCACGTTCTGCTTTTGGTGAACCGTGAAGGTGATGTACGTTTTGTCGCGTTGAAGCTTGAGGATAAGTAAAGATGTGTTCCATGAAAGCGCTTATTTTTCATGGAACAATGGGATCACCTGATGGAAACTGGTTTCCTTGGTTGCAAGGTGAATTAACATCAAAGGGCTGGGGTGTCGATGTTCCAGTCTTTCCGACACCTGAAGAGCAATCTTTAAAAAATTGGATTGGCGTTGTACAAGGCAAGGACGCAGATCTTTTGATTGGCCATAGCTTGGGCGCAACGCTTGTGTTGCGGCTTACTGAGCTAAAACTAATTAATCCGACAAATGCTGTATTGGTTAGTCCTGTTATCCAAAAAATTAACAATGAAGAATATGATTTGTTAAATAGTAGCTTTATTAATGATGGCTTTGATTGGGATAAGATTAAATCTGCGCCGACAAAACTTACTGTTTTACATGGCGATGACGACCCATATGTTCCTGTTGATCATGCGCGGCAGTTAAGCGATTACATTGATGCACCACTTCATATTATAAAAAATGGTGGGCATTTAAATGCAGATGCGGGGTATACGCAATTCTCTGAAATTTTATATTATTTACCATGATGCATAAAATTTATGTGATTGGTGGACCAACGGCGAGCGGTAAGTCCGCTCATGCTCTTGATTTGGCGGCGGCGCATGATGGCGTGATTATCAATGCGGATTCCATGCAAATTTATGATGGTTTGCCAATATTGACGGCACAACCGCCTGCTGAAGATAAAATCAAAGCACCACATTTGCTCTATGGTACGTTACATCCGAACGAGGCCTGTTCAGCCGGTAATTGGCGTGAAATGGTTGAGCCTGTGATTGAGGATGTTTTGTCTGAAGGCAAAACTCCCATTATATGTGGTGGGTCGGGGCTATATATTCAGGCCTTAATTGAAGGTTTATCACCGATAGCGGACATTCCCGATGATGTGCGGAGCAAAGCGAGTGCGTTACAGCAAGAATTGGGCAACCCTGCTTTTTATGAAGCCTTGAAAGAGCGTGATCCTGTGATGGCGGCGCGTCTTCATCCTGACCATACGGCACGTCTTGTTCGTGCGTGGGAGGTGTTGGAGGCTACAGGTAAAAGCCTGTCTGAATGGCAGGAAATGCCGCGCCTTGCTCCGCCTGAAAACTGGCAATGTGAGGTTAGCTTAGTCATGCCAGAACGTGAAGTGCTTTATGAGCGTTGTAATCAACGCTTTATTTGGATGCTGGATAATGGCGCGTTAGAGGAGCTAGAAGATTTTAATAAAGCCAAGCAAAATGGTGATATCTCCGATAAGGCTTTGCTGAATAACGCCTTGGGGGTGAAACCCCTAACGGCCTATTTACAAGGGATAAAGACGAAAGAAGAGGCGATTGAACGTGGGCAGGCGGATACACGCCATTACGCCAAACGCCAAGTCACGTGGTTCCGCCATCAAATAAAAGAAAATAAAAATGTTGCAAAGATTCAAACTATATCGTAATTATATTCCTATGTTGAATATTGTTAACAGCGTGGTCTTAGTGCTCGTGGTGCTCCTTGGGGGGGCGCTACCAGTCTAATATGGCTTTTTGCTATTGATGATGAAGGTAAGCGCCCCGAATGCAAATTCGGGGTTTTTTATTATAATGAATATGATTTTACGGATAAAAGAGAATGACAAACGCAGTAAAAGATAAAACCAAAACAATTAAAATTGGAAGAACAAAAACTATGACCGGTGCGGATATGGTGATTGAGGCACTGGTGGAGCAAGGGGTTGATACAATTTTTGGTTATCCGGGTGGTGCGGTTTTACCGATTTATGATGCGTTATTTCAACAAAAGAAAATAAAGCATGTATTGTGCCGTCATGAACAAGGCGCCGCGCATGCTGCTGAGGGTTATGCTCGATCAACAGGAAAGATTGGTGTTGTTTTGGTGACCAGTGGCCCCGGTGCAACCAATGCGGTAACGGGGTTAACCGATGCGTTATTAGATTCTATTCCACTTATTTGTATTACAGGGCAAGTGCCAACTTTTTTAATTGGTAATGATGCTTTCCAAGAAGCTGATACAACGGGGATTACGCGCCCTTGTACGAAACATAATTATTTAGTTAAAGATGTAAATGATTTAGCCAATACGTTGCATGAAGCATTTCATGTCTGTAAATCAGGTCGTCCGGGACCTGTTGTTATTGACTTACCTAAAGATGTTCAATTTGCTGAAGGGAACTATGTGGTTAAAAACAAGGCTGTGACACATATGTATCAACCGCAGACCGAGCCTGACATGATGGCGATTGAAGAAGCGGTTAAGATGATCGCCAATGCGAAAAAGCCTGTCTTTTATACAGGTGGTGGTATCATTAATGCAGGGCCGAAGGCTTCCAAAGATTTAACGGATTTTGTGAAAAGAACAGGGCACCCCATTACCTCAACTTTGATGGGGCTGGGCGCGTTTCCTGCCCATGAGGATCAGTGGCTTGGCATGCTGGGGATGCACGGCACGTATGAAGCCAATTGGGCGATGCATGATTGTGATGTGATGGTTTGTATTGGCGCGCGGTTTGATGACCGCGTGACAGGGGATGTAACAAAATTCTCACCTAATTCTAAGAAAATTCATATTGATATTGACCCAAGCTCAATCAATAAAATTATCCCTGTTGACTTACCAATTATTGCCGATGCTGGCGCAGCTATCGCGGCGATGTTAAAAGTGTGGAAGGCGAAGAAATATAAAGCCAATGAAGCGGCGCAAGCCAAGTGGTGGAAACAAGTTGAAAAATGGCGCAAAGTTAATTGTCTTGCTTATACCAAGACGGATAATATTATTAAGCCGCAATATGCGTTGGAGCGTTTGCAGCATTTTTTAAATAAAGATAAACGAGAAACCTTCATTACAACCGAAGTGGGTCAACATCAAATGTGGGCAGCGCAATTTTTACCGTTTAATAAACCCAATAGATGGATGACATCTGGTGGTTTGGGAACAATGGGTTATGGTTTGCCTGCGGCGATTGGAACGCAATTGGGTAATCCTAAAGGTTTGGTTATTGATGTTGCGGGTGAAGCTTCGATCCTCATGAATATTCAAGAGATGAGTACGGCGGTTCAATATAATCTTCCTGTTAAAATTTTTATTTTGAACAATCAATGGATGGGAATGGTCAGGCAATGGCAAGAACTTCTTCATGGGGAGCGTTATTCACAAAGCTATACGGAAAGCTTGCCTGATTTTGTGAAGCTTGCCGAAGCTTATGGTGGTGTTGGTTTGCGCGCTGAAACACCTGATCAGTTAGATGATGTGATTCAAAAAATGTTGGCGACAGATAAAGTGACGATTGTTGATGTATGTACTTGTCAGTCGGAGAATTGTTTCCCGATGATTCCATCAGGTAAGGCGCATAATGAAATGATATTGGCTGCGGATGCAGAAAAATTTGATAAGAAATTGGTGTAAGATATGGTTATAAAAGAAAAAGGTATTAGTGTTTATGGTGATGGCCCAGGGGCTTTAAGTATCAATCGACATACGCTGTCGGTTTTGGTTGATAACGAGCCAGGTGTTTTGGCACGTGTTATTGGCTTATTTTCTGGTCGTGGTTATAATATTGAAAGTTTAACAGTTGCTGAGGTTAGTAAGAGTTTAAATCAATCGCGCATGACGATTGTTGTGCATGGAACGCCAAGTGTTATTGAGCAAATTAAACATCTGTTGGAGCGTTTGGTGCCTGTTCATACGGTTAATGATCTAACCGAAGAAGGTCCTCATGTGGAACGTGAATTGGCGTTGATAAAGGTAGTCGGTACCGGCGATCAAAGAATTGAAGCTCTACGTAGTGCCAATATATTTCGGGCACGTGTTGTGGATTCAACGCAAGAATCTTTTGTTTTTGAGGTGACGGGTTCAACGGAAAAAGTGAATGCGTTTATTGAGTTGATGGGGCCATTGGGTATGGTTAATATCAGCCGTACGGGTGCGGCCGCGATTTCGCGCGGCCCTGATAAGATTTAAAGGATTATTAAATCATGCGTTATCTGCTCGTCGTTTTATTATCACTCTTATTGATGGGCTGCGTTAATCAAAATCAAGCCGATGTTAAAATGGCTAAAGGGTGCGCCGCAGGCGTTAATGCTTTATTAGAAGAAAGTGGTAAAGTCATATCCGAAATAAAAGTGCAACGATATGCTGATGAACAGGCCGAGGGTGGGTTACACCGACGCATTACGTTAGAAGGTGTTGAAAAAGAGGGCTGGTTAGAATTAGATAAAAGCTATAGCTGTTTGTTTATGCAAGAGTGGGGATTATTCAAAAGTTCTCACCATGCTTTGATGGTACAAGTTAAAATAGAAGATCGTATCTACGGTAAAAAAGACGGTACAATTTTAGGGTCATTTGATGATTTGATAAATATTACTCGCGCTGTGGATGCTGCGATGGGGCAGTGATAGAGAGCAGTTGTTTTTGGTATATTAGTTAAAGACTATATTATTTCTTTAGTAATTTAAAAATCT
Source organism: uncultured Micavibrio sp. (assembly GCA_964647515.1). Lineage (GTDB taxonomy): Bacteria > Pseudomonadota > Alphaproteobacteria > Micavibrionales > Micavibrionaceae. Next base: position 16,941 of record CAZYHI010000013.1, read on the forward strand.
CGGACGGAGACTCTTTCACCACATCAGGAAAACCGATGCCTTCCATCCCTTTTTCGCGATGCACGTAGTAAAGCTTCGTAAACGGGTCTTTGATTGTCGAGTTTTCATCGGGGTATTTACGCGTGGCGGCATTAATGTTGTCTAAATTGACCAATACATCTTCACCCTCTAAATCATGTAGTAAAACTAAGCTCATCATACGTTCATTTTCTATGATTCTTAGGTGTTTGTATAGATATAAATACGCTATCATCCTGAACTTGTTTCAGGGTCTTAATACGATACAAAAAGATTCCGAAACAAGTTCGGAATGACGTGTTTTTTGTACTATAATGCACCCATGAATCAACCTCAACAAGACAACACGCCAAAAGAACGCGCCATCACCCTGCCCGATATCCCTGCGGTGGCGATCAACGCACGGCAAGCGGTGTTACTAACCACTGATGGTGAAATTCGCGTACTAAAACATGACCAAGCCGCGCAAGACCTCAACAAGCAATCGGTTCTGCTCTGTCATGCGCCTTACACCACACAAACTTTAGGTCTTAAAGATATTAATCCATTTGATTTGTTGGAGCTTTTTGCCTTTGTCCATCCTGCTAAGTTCTGCGTACCCACACCCGTCGGTTTATCTGCCGCCTTGGGTCTTACCCCTCCGATGTCTTTCGATGATTATCCTTTCATTCTTATGGAGTGTGCCAAGGCGTTGTTGTCGGATTTACGCACCGACATCTGGCAGGCCAAAGCCAATCCGCTCAATATCGCGCGCGTTATGGGTAGGCAGGGTCAGGGTTGGAATTGGACACCATTCATATTTAACGCTCTTGGTGAAGAATATGACGTTCGTATTCCCGTCATCAGTAAAACCGATTTGAACATCTGGAAAAACCTACCCGAATGGTCAGAAGAAGCACCGCCGCCGCCGCCCTCTCACCATGGTGTCAGCGCCGATGAAGCGCAAATGCGCCTTCTCGATTTACTCGGCACGGCTTCAGAAAAACGCCAGCAACAAATTGATTACACTAAATTGCTCAGCCAAGCTTTTGCCCCGAAAGAGGAAGCTGATGAACCGCATGTTGTTCTGGCCGAAGCCGAAACAGGCGTCGGTAAAACATTGGGGTATTTAGCACCCGCTTCTATTTGGTCAGAGAAAAACAACGGCGCAGTTTGGGTTTCCACCTATACAAAAAACTTACAACGTCAAGTCGATCAAGAACTTGACCGCCTCTACCCCAATGAAGATTTAAAAGATAATAAAATCGCCATTCGTAAAGGGCGTGAAAATTATTTATGTTTGTTAAACTTGGAAGATGTCGCCGCTGGTGCCGCATTGTCCCGTGACCCACGCCAAGCCATCGCGCTCGGCATCATGGTGCGTTGGGCGGCGGCCACCAAAAATGGCGACCTGATTAGTGGCGCAGATTTCCCAGGCTGGCTTACCGATATTTTGGGATACAAATATACAGGCGGGCTGTCTGATCGTCGTGGTGAATGTATTTATTCCGCGTGTGATCATTACCACAAATGCTTCGTGGAACAATCCGTCCGCCGCGCGCAACACGCTTCTATTGTTGTTGCCAATCATGCACTTGTCATGATTCAAACCGCGATTAATCAAAACCCCGATGACCTGCCCAAGCGTTATATTTTTGACGAAGGACATCATCTTTTTGATGCCGCCGATAGTGCCTTTGCGGGACATCTCACCGCACGTGAGACTTATGATCTCCGCCGTTGGTTACGCGGTGCAGAAAATTCAACCAAGACCCGCCTGCGCGGTTTAAAGTCTCGCGCCGAAGACCTCGTCAGTGGCGATGAAAAAGCAAGCGGATACTTACAAGATATATTAGAAAAATCCCGCTACCTCACCAGTGATGGCTGGCAACGCCGCCTTAAAGACAACAAACCTAAAGGCGAATGTGAAGAATTTATCCTTTCAGTTTATAACCAGGTCCTCACCCGCAATTCAAATAACACCAACATGCCTTACTCTTTGGAAACAGGCGTTTTCCCCTTACATGAAGATGTGACAAAAACTATTCCCAAGCTAAAACAATCCTTAAAAGATTTGCAAAAACCTATGTTGGCTTTGGCCGCATTGTTTCGTAAAAAATTAAATGACCATGCCGATACGTTAGAAAGCGATACAAAAAAACGCCTTGATGCCGTGCAAAGCGCGTTGGAACGTCGCGCGCAATTAAACCTCGGCGCGTGGATTAATATGCTGGAAAATTTGCAAAGCAATGAACAAAATAAAGAGTTTGTTGATTGGATGCAGATTGAACGCTTTGAAGGGCGCGCGGTTGATATTGGGCATTACCGTCATTGGGTTGACCCGATGAAACCTTTTTCTACCGCCTTAAAGCCACATGCCCATGGTGTGGTCATGACTTCGGCAACATTACGTGATGGCACTGATGATATTGAAAAAAACTGGCAAGTGGCAGGGCAACGCTCTGGCGCAACATATCTATCGGATAATGTTATTCAGGAGAGTTACAACTCGCCTTTTAATTACAAAGAACAAAGCAAAATTTTTATCATTAATGACATTGATAAAAATTCTTTGGAGCAAGTCTCCACCGCTTACAAGGCTTTGTTTACCGTCAGCAACGGTGGGGCGATTGGATTGTTCACAGCTATCTCTCGCTTACGCGCTGTACATGATAAAATAAACTTACCTTTGAATGATAAAAACATTCCGCTTTACGCCCAACATATCAACAACATGGATACAGGCACATTGATTGATATTTTCCGCGAAGATGAAAATGCTTGCCTACTCGGCACGGATGCCATTCGTGATGGCGTTGATGTTCCGGGAAATTCTTTACGTCTTTTAGCGTTTGACCGCGTGCCATGGCCGCGCCCCAACATCCTTCACAAAGCCCGCCGTGAAGCTTTCGGTTACAAACAATATGATGACATGCTGACGCGCCTTAAATTAAAGCAAGCCTTTGGCCGCCTTATCCGCCGTAACGATGACAAAGGCGTGTTTGTCATGCTGGATTCTGCGATGCCATCGCGCCTACATGGCGCCTTTCCCGAAGGCATAGAGATTGAGCGCATGAGCCTAAAGCAAGCTTGCGAAAACATCCAAGATTTTTTAGGTTAATATAATTTCAAACCATTGATAAATAATAATAATTTATATTGACATAATGAATAATATCTGTATTATACTCACATGCAAAATATGAAACCTAAGCAATTTAAAGGCTACAAGCCTAAAGATATTTTAAAAAAACCTGCCGTGACTGCTTTAGTAGGACAAGGTGGTTTTCGTAACAATAAAAGTACTTTAGCCATCATTGGTGCTGGAGGAACAATATCATCTTCATACTACTTTAATGAGGAAACAATTCACCCCTCATCCTATAATCCTATTAACGAAAGAATTCATGAATTAGAAAAGGCGTTCCATATTGCAAATAAAGACTTTTCTTATCTATCATTATTAACAAAAGATAGCCGCGATATCACAAAAAAAGACGTCCGATTTTTAATTGACTTCATTGACTCTATTGATAATGAACAAGTTATTCTTTCATGTGGAACATTTGGGATTCCTAATATGGTGAGAATTCTTGATAAGTGCGACCTAAAAAAATCTAAAATTATTTGTGTTACTGGTTCATTATTGCCATCATGTTTTAAAAATGATGATTGCGATGTCAATATAGGAGCCGCCTTATCCTCTATAAACGCTATTAAAACCTTTGGAAAAAAAGGAAAAAAATCTACAGTATTTGGATCATTTCATGGAGAAATATTTCTTCCAAAAGACTGTAAACATCTAAACTTACACCCCCCTGGTAGCCAGCAAACTGCGTGTACTGGACGCCAACTTACCAACGCGACATAAAGCAAGCTTGCGAAAACATCCAAGATTTCCTACAACAAGTTGATGAAACTTAATATTCAAAAATGGGACGGGGTAGATGCCATCACTTGCGTGCGTGCATTGGCGGACAAGCCCTATACGATTTTTTTTGATAGCAACCGTCCAGAACATTCATTAAACCAGTGGAGCTTTATTTGTTTTGATCCTGTTGAAACCATTGAAACAAAAAATGGTAGCATCACGCATAATGGAAAAACCATTCAAGAAACAGATTTTTTTGAATTTTTACAATCACGCCTTGATCAATATAGTTTTAATGATACAAACGACATTCCCTTTATGGGCGGTGCCGCTGGATATTTTGGTTATGATTTAGGACGACAAATTGAAAATTTGCCCGATGATACAATTGATGATCTGGGTGCGCCTGACGCTTGCATCGGTATTTACACTCATGTTCTTGCCTTCGATCACACCAATGATGAAGCGTGGTTTATCGGTGATACACCGCCAGACATAAAAGACACGCCTCGCTCTACCCAAAATTACAATCTCAAATGGCAAACCAATATATCAGAAGGTGAGTATCTCACCAATGTTCAAAAAACATTAGATTATATTTATGCGGGTGAGATTTATCAAGCCAATATCTCTCGTCGTTTTGAAAGCATGCTGCCACAAAATTTCAATCATTTTTCACATTACGAACATTTACGCCAAATAAACCCTGCGCCATTTTCATCTTATATGAATTTCGGTGATCTCAAACTATCCTCTTGTTCGCCAGAACAGTTTTTATTAGTCACGAAGGACAATGTGACAACGCGCCCTATCAAAGGAACTCTACCATCATCTGAAAATCCGCAAACACTGCTCAACAGTAAAAAAGATATTGCTGAAAACACTATGATTGTTGATTTACTGCGTAATGATTTATCCAAAACATGTGATTATCACAGTGTTAAAACACCAAAGCTTTGCGATCTTGAAACATTTGAAGGCTTGCACCATCTTGTCTCTACTGTGACGGGAATATTAAAAGAAAATAAAACCGCGCTTGATCTATTACGTAATTGCTTCCCTGGTGGCTCCATCACGGGTGCGCCGAAAATCCGCGCGCAGGAGATTATTGAAGAATTGGAAAAAACCCGTCGTGGCATATATTGTGGCGCGATGGGTTATATCGGCTTTAACGGTGACATGAATACGAACATCATCATCCGCACGCTTGTGTACGCGAATGAGAAAGCATACCTTCAAACAGGTGGCGGCATCGTTAGTGACTCTATACCTGAAAAAGAACTACAAGAAAGCCTCGACAAAGCTGCTAAAATTTTCGAAAGTTTTGAAGGACAAGATAACAAAGAAAGTGCAGCATGAGTATTATCTATATTAATGGCGAGTTTACCGAAGATAATAAACCACTTATCTCTCACCGTGATTGTGGTTTTACAACAGGCATTGGTATTTTTGATTCCATGCTTTGCGTTGATGGAAAACCACAACACATCACCGAGCATTTTGAGCGTATTACTTACGACACTCAGACAATTATGGGGTTGACGCTTCCCTTATCTTTCAATGATTTTGAACATGCTATCCAAACACTCATAGAAAAAAATAATTTAACCTCTGATCATACGCGCATTCGTACCACCGTGACAGGCGGTGAAGTCACGGCCCCTCTCGCCCCTGCGACAACACCGACGATTCTTATTGATGCGGCAGCCTGTACGCCGCCGCCCAACACACCTATCACTTGCGCGGTGATAAAGGATTACCCTCGCATTGCGGGCTGTATCCTCGAAAATTGTAAACGAAGCGATTACACGTGCAGTTACGCCGCTCGTCGCAAAGCTGAACAGTTAGGGACAGATGAAGCAATCATCACCAACACCGATGGTAATATCGCCTGCGGTGCGACCAGTAATATCTTTATTGAAGAAAATGGAATTCTCATTACCCCACCTTTAACTGACGGTGTTTTGGCTGGCGTCACTCGCCGTAAATTAATTGAAGATCGTGAGGTTAAAGAAGAATCAATCTCACTCGACCGCCTACACACTGCCGATAAAATTTACCTAACCAATAGCTTTATAGGTTTGCGCCCCGTAATATTATCGTGAAATAATTATTTAAAAACTCCTTCGTCACCCAACCAATTTTTAAAGCTGCCATCGTTTAACCAATTTTGCGCGTCTTGATTGTTTTTTAATGTTGCCTCCCAATAGGCCAACGCGGCAATTTGAATAATGCCCTCATGTTTTTCACGATAGGGGTTTTGACCAAGCTTTCCACGCGAGCCATTAAACACCATGTGGTCGGCATTGTTAATCACCAATAAATGCTGTTTGGCTTGTATGATGTTATTATAAACATCAAGACGCTTGGTATAATCCCAATCTTCAATAGGGGAGCTGTCATCTGTGCCCGTTATATGAAACATCGGTAAATCAATAGAGCCATAAATATCTTCAGGCACATCTAAACCTAAGTGATCGATAGGCCCTGGACTATATAAAATTCCCGCTTTTAAACGTGTCTCACGGTTACGGCGTAAGACCCCTTTTTCATCAGGGAACATCATACCACCGACAACTTGTGTCGTGAGTGAGCCGAAGGAATGTCCTGACATACCAATTGTGTTGAGGTCGGTGATGTTTTGTATTTGTGGATTATTTTTAAGCCATACAGGAAATTGATCGAGGGCAAAAGGGATATCGATAAAACGGTTTAATGTTGCGGCACGGTTAATTTTTTGTGCGCGAATAATATCCCATGGGTGACCGGGCTTGCCTTCCCAAAGACTGCTATCTGTGCCGTGATGTTGGACGTGCAAAATAACAAAGCCATGCCCTGCTAAAAATCGAGAGATAAAGGCCGCGCCATCGACACTACCGCCTAGGCCGTGGCTCCATATAATAAGTGGTAGCTTGTTAGAAGCGCTCGATACCGCGCCTGCGTGTGTATCGGAATTTAAAAGAGGATAGTAAACTTTAATTTTAACAGGGCGATCATTGCGTGATGTATCAACCAGCGTGTCACGCTCAATCATGACCTTTAAAGGAAGATTGTCGGGATCAATGTCGTCATGCCAGAATTCGGACACTATTTTTTACGAAAATTATCGAGGGAAACAACTTCGCCTTTCGGGGCGTTGTCACCATCTGAATCATCATCGCCGTTTGGATCATGATCATCAGGGTCAAAATCAGGTTCGATATCATCACCCAACGGTTGAAATTGTAATGCGAAGTTAACCGATGGATCGGCAAAGATTGTAATCGCCGCTAATGGAATGACTAATTTTTCAGGAATATTATTGAATGACAATGTCACTTGCATTTTTTCATCGTCAACATCCAAATCATAAAATTGAAATTGTAAAACAATGGTCATTTCACCGGGATAACGATCACGTAAATAATCAGGAATGCTAACACCTGGGTGATCGGTTAAAAATGTGATGTAAAAATGATGATCGCCAATCAGCCCATCTTTCATGACTTCTTCAACGGCCTGCTTCACAACACCGCGCAATGCGGTTTCAACCATTTTATCATATCTCAAAGTGTTATCGTCTTCATCCATAATAGGTTATTTTTCGCAAGGTTTGATGTTGAAATCAAGGGATTTGATTAATTTAGTTCAAAAAGCAGAATTGCTTTTTCGATAATTAATGATTCGCATATTCGTACGTGCAAATCCAACATTATGAGATATTAATTTCCCCGTCTGTGGAAAAGACCTATTTTGTCCGGTGATTAGCATTTGATGTTGTGTATTCGTAAGGCACACTGTCTTCTAATATTTGTAACGTAGAAATATAACCATGAAAAACGCGATTGAAATTAAAAACTTACGCAAGACATATGCCGCTGATGGGAAGTCACCCGAAAAAGTGGCGTTGCATGGTATTAATCTCGATATTCCTAAAGGGTCTATTTTTGGGTTGTTGGGACCAAATGGCGCGGGCAAATCCACCATTATCAATATCATGGCAGGGCTGGTTTTAAAAACCGAAGGTTATGTACAGATTTGGGATGCCGATATTGATAAAAACCCGCGCAACAGCAAAACGGCGATTGGCGTTGTTCCGCAAGAGATTAATTTTGATCCCTTTTTTACGCCACGTCAGATTTTAGAAATCCAAGCGGGTCTCTATGGTGTACCTGCCAGTGAGCGTTGGACGGATGATTTATTGGCGATGGTTGATTTATCAAATAAAGCAGATAGCCATTCACGCAGCCTATCAGGCGGAATGAAACGCCGCCTCATGGTTGCTAAGGCACTTGTCCATAAACCGCCCATCTTGGTATTGGATGAGCCAACGGCGGGCGTCGATGTTGAACTTCGTCAGATGTTATGGGCGAACGTACGCAAATTAAATGATCAAGGCGTTACCATTTTATTGACCACGCATTACCTCGAAGAGGCAGAAGAGCTGTGTGATCGTATTGCCATTATCAATAATGGAAACATTGTTGCAAATGACGACAAAGAAACCTTGCTTTCACAGATTGATGCCAAGGAAGTCCGCTTCCGCTTTCAAGATAAAGTTGAATCCATCCCCGATACATTGACCCGTTTTAACCCACAAAAGGAAGGACAACGCACATTGGTCTTTAAATATTCACCAAAAGATCAAGCTATCGCCGAGATATTAAATGCTGTCCAACAACAGCAAAACCCTATCATTGATATCACAACAGATGAGAGCGATTTAGAAGATGTATTTCTACAAATCACCAAAAAATAGCGGAATTCCTTGTATTTTAAAGGTTTTTCCTCTAGGATAACGCCATTAATGATACAATTGATTCCCCAAAGGGGATTAAAAAAGGAGACTAAAAATATGACACAGATTAAAGACGTAATGAGCCCGAATTTCAAATTCATGGCACCTGATTCACCAATTTCACAAGTGGCTGAGCAAATGCGCGACATGGATGCTGGCTTTATGCCATTGGCAGAAAATGACAAAATGGTGGGTATGATCACAGACCGTGACATCACAATCCGTGCCATTGCAGAAGGGAAGAACCCTGCAGAGTGTACAGCACGTGAATGCATGACAGCCAAGACTTACTATTGTTATGACGATCAAGATGTTGAAGAAATCTGTAACAATATGGGTGAATTGCAAATTCGTCGTATGCCTGTTGTAAATCGTGACAAACGCCTTGTTGGTGTTGTTTCTATGGGTGATTTGGCGCAAGCGGCAAGTCGTCCAAATGTTGGTCAAACACAACAACAAATCACGGCACAATGCTGTAAAAATAACCAAAACCAAGCGGCTTAATTAAGAACAGCCTCAGGCGCGTACGCGCTACGGCATAATGCGATACTGTCATCCCGTTGTAGAACGGGATCTTATCTGAAGTTTTTTCAAAAGATTCTGACCTACGTCGGAATGACGATATCAAGTGAGAACATAATTTAAAAGCCAGCATTAAGTTGCTGGCTTTTTTTTATAGGCGTTGTTATAAGAAAACAT
>CAZYHI010000014.1:0-18269 GCA_964647515.1 uncultured Micavibrio sp.
AGCGTGAAAGACGCTGATGCTGTTTTTATTGCCGTGGGGACACCGCCACGTGAAGATAATGGCCATGCGGATCTTAAATATGTGCATGCGGCTGCCAGGGAAATTGCAGAATTGGCGGAAGGTTATACGGTTGTTGTAACAAAATCGACGGTGCCTGTCGGAACAGCGCGTGAAGTTGAGGCGATTATAGCCAAATATAAAAAGCCAGATTCGGTTATTGATGTGGCGTCTAACCCAGAATTTTTGCGTGAAGGCGCGGCCGTGAATGATTTTATGCACCCCGACCGTGTGGTGATTGGTACGCAAAGTGATCGTGCGGTCGAAACGCTTAAAGAAGTTTATCGTCCGCTTTATTTAAATGAAACGCCAATGGTGATTACAACGCCAGAAACATCAGAGATTATTAAATATGCGGCGAATGCTTTTTTAGCAACGAAGATTACATTTATTAATGAAATTGCGGATTTGTGTGAAGCATCAGGTGCAAATGTTCAACATGTTGCCAAGGCGATTGGTTTAGATGGCCGTATTGGTTCAAAATTTTTACATGCTGGACCGGGTTATGGTGGTTCATGTTTCCCTAAAGACACATTGGCTCTGACACATACAGGTGGCTTACTCGGTACACCGCAAACAATTGTCGAAGCTGTCGTTGAAGCCAATAAAAACCGCCAAGTGAAAATGGCACAGCGCGTTATTGATGCGTGTGGCGGCGATGTGACGGGTATGAAAATTGGCGTGTTAGGTGTTGCTTTTAAACCTAATACCGATGATGTACGTGATGCGCCGTCTTTGGTGATTATCCCTGCGTTACAAAAGGCAGGCGCGCATATTATGGCTCATGATCCTGAAGCGCATGAAGAAGCAAGCCATCATTTAGAAAATGTGACTTGGGTTGATGATCCTTATGATGTATCTCTAGGTGCCGACGCCGTTATTATTATAACTGAATGGAATGAATATCGGGCGCTGGATATGTCGCGTATCGCCGATCAAATGAAAGTAAAACGCTTGGTTGATATGCGTAATATTTATAAACCTCAACTCATGCGTGAGCTAGGCTTTCATTATGTGTCGATTGGACGCCCTGTGGTGCTTGCTGGTGATGAAGATGTGTTAAGAAAGGTCAGTTAGGCTTTGTCCTCTTATGCTCTTCTCGTTGTTCTTATGGTGCTTACGACGGCCAGCGCACTTGCTTATAAGTTAGCCAGTCAAAAACTTAGCCATCATAGCGCCCCTGCTTATACAGCAATTTGGGTTTTAATTGGTTTAGCTCTGGTTTTCATTCCGTATAAATCTCTTTTTTTTCAAGGGTTAGATGATGCAATTAATTACCCTTTTTTGGTGATTATTCTAGTTGTTAAGGGGTTCTTTATTTGGTTTTTGTTTTATAAACGATTGGTTCTGGTAGAAAAAAGCCTGTCAGCTAGTAGTTTTTTTATGCCAACAGCACTTGGTTTTATTGCTGTTATTAATAGTTTTTTAGGTGAAAATTTAACAGCGCTGGAATGGGGCGCTGCTGTTGGTCTTTGTTTGTTGGGGGTTGCATTTTTCTTGCGTGGGCATATACAAGAGTTAGGAAAATCAGGAAGGTTTATTTTTATACAATTGGTGTTTGTCATTATTATTTTGGCGACTTTGGATCAAGTGATTTTGCAAAAAACGAATTGGTTTTTTCTTTTATTATCTACAAACTTAGTCATGCTTTTTATTACTTTATGTAAGAAAATCCCTCTTCAAGAGTGGCGTTTAATTTTGTTGAGTAAAGAATCAATCTTAGCAGGATCTTTGTTTTCTGCTAGCGAGCTTTTAAAATTTTATTTGATGGTTACCATTTTACCTATGAGTGTGGTGATTAGTGGTCAAGTCGCAATCATTCCAATTGTTTTAGTTTTAAGTTCCTTAATTTGGGGAGAACGTTCTTGGAAAGAACAATTAATATGGGGTATTATATCAACATTGTTGCTCTTGCTTCTTTTTCTATAGTCGGGGATGATAGGGGAGTAGTTTTACAGTAGGTGTTTTATGTCAGATAATTTAGCAGAATTAGAAGCGCGTTCCATTTATATCATTCGGGAGGCTTATGCCCGTGTGAATCCGATGGCGATGTTATGGTCGATTGGTAAAGATTCTACCGCGATGTTGTGGTTGGTGCGCAAGGCATTCTTTGGCCGTGTACCTTTTCCTCTTGTTTTGCTCGATACGGGTATGGAGATGGATGAGGTTTATGCCTTTCGCGATATGCTGACGCAGGAATGGGATTTACCTGTGGTGACGCATATGTGCCCTCCTGAAGAAGAAATGGATCAAACATTGCCACCCGCCACCCGCGCGGCGATGCGTAAGACCGAAGGGTTGAAATCATTGCTGGAGAAGGAAAAATATAAAGGCGTGATTTGTGGTATTCGCCGGGATGAGCAAGGTTTACGCGCCAAAGAACGTGTGTTTAGTCCGCGTTCGCTGGATGGGTCATGGGATTTTAAAGATCAACCCGCAGAATTTTGGGATCAATATAAAACCGAAGTGCCTGATGATTGCCATGTGCGTATTCATCCTATACTTCATTGGACGGAGCTGGATATTTGGCGTTATATGAAGCAAGAAAATATCCCGCTATGTGATTTATATTTTGCAAAAGATGGTATGCGTTACCGTTCTTTAGGAGAGAAAAATTTGACTTTCCCTGTGCCAAGTAGCGCAAGTACAATTGATGAAATCATTGCCGAGCTGGAAACCACCGATACGTCTGAACGTGATGGCCGCGCGATGGATAAAGAAACAGAAGATAGTTTTGAGAAGCTAAGGTCGCAAGGGTATATGTGATGACGAATAAAAAACAAAATCAAAAAAGCGCGCAAATGGGTGTGGTTATTGTCGGTCATGTCGATCATGGTAAATCGAGCCTGATTGGTCGTTTATTGCATGATACGCAATCCTTGCCTGTAGGTAAAAAAGAAGAATTAGAGTCTATTTGTGAAAAACGTGGCGTGCCGTTTGAATGGTCGTTCTTGCTGGATGCGTTTCAAGCTGAGCGCGATCAAGCGATCACCATTGATACAACGCAGATTTTCTTTTCAACCACGGCGCGGAACTATGTCATTATTGATGCACCAGGGCATCGTGAGTTTTTGAAAAATATGATCTCTGGCGCAGCGCAAGCCGATGCCGCCGTGTTGGTTGTTGATGCGTCCGAAGGCGTGCAAGAACAAACCAAGCGCCATGCCTATATGCTCCATTTATTAGGGATGCAGCAAATTGCGGTTGTGATTAATAAGATGGATAAAGTTAATTATGACGCCAAAATTTTTGAAAAAGTATCAAAAGAATCAACCGAGTATTTAAAATCCATTGGTTTGACCGCGTCTTATATTATTCCTATATCCGCACGTGCGGGAGATATGATGGCCGAGCGCGGCACGCAGATGAGCTGGTATAAAGGCAAGACGCTGACCGAAGTGTTGGATGCGTTTGAAATTTCTTCGCCACCTGTGGCGTTACCGCTTCGCTTTCCTGTGCAAGATGTTTACCGCTTTGATGAAGAGCGTATCTTGGTGGGGCGTATTGAAACAGGGACGCTGAATAAGGGAGATACAATCTTTTTCTCTCCCACTAATGAAAAAGCAGTTGTGACGTCCATTAAGAATTGGCCAGAAGAAGAAAGTTTGGTTAAAGCATCCGCAGGGCAGTCTGTGGGTATCACATTGGATGATCGTATTTTTGTTGAGCGTGGTCATTTAGGAAGCTCGGAAAAAAATATGCCGATGCTATCAAATGTTTTTCGCGCTAATATTTTTTGGTTGTCGCATAATCCGTTGAAGGTGGGGAACTCATATAAAGTGCGCTATGGCACGACCGAAGCACGGGTGAGCGTTCAATCGATTGATAACCTCATTGATACGCAAGATTTAGATAGTAATGATAATGCTGTTGAGGTGGCGCGTAACTGCGTCGCGGAAATAACTTTGCGCGCGCGTGATATGTTGCCGATTGATCCACATGAAGATAACATCAAGATGGGGCGTGTGGTGCTGTATGAAGATTATGATGTTGCCGGCGGTGGCTTGATTAATATGGAGGGTTATCCTGATCAACGCCAAAGTAAAGAACCTAAGTCGCAAAATATTTATAAAGTAACGCATTCTGTGACGCCCGATATGCGCGCTGAACGCTTCGGTCATTATGGCGCGGTGTTTTGGTTTACAGGATTGTCAGGATCGGGGAAATCCACCGTGGCTGTTGCGGTAGAGCAAGAAATTTTCAAACAAGGCATGAACGGCTATGTTCTTGATGGAGATAATGTTCGTTATGGTTTGAACTCTGATTTAGGTTTTTCTCCCGAAGATCGTGCGGAAAATATCCGCCGTGTCGGTGAAGTCGCGGCGTTGCAGGCCAATTCAGGCGTGATTGTTTTGTCCGCTTTTATCTCACCCTATCAAGATGACCGTGATAAAGCGCGCGCCGCCGCGCCCAATATATTCCATGAAATTCATATTAAGGCGGATTTAGAAACTTGTGAAGGGCGTGACCCCAAAGGGCTTTATAAAAAGGCGCGTGGTGGTGACATTAAACAATTTACAGGGATTGATTCGCCTTATGAGGCGCCAATTAACCCTGACTTGGTGGTTGATACGCAAAATAATGATATCGAAACTTGTGTCCGCCAAGTGGTGAATTATATCAAAGAAAATATTTCTTTAGAGAATATCGAAAATCATAAATCAGAAGGCCGTGTTGTGTCTTTATGAAATAACTATGAAGATGATGAATGATATTTAAACCATGAAGATATTAAGGACACGAAGATGATGGGTGATATTGAAAAAGATAAGGTTGTTTTAGAACTGCCATCGATGAAAGTTTTTGCTTCTTATATTGAGGCACTTGAAGAGGGATTTTATAGAGGAAACGAACCCATTAAAAATAAAGATGAAATTCATCAGATCAAACAAAATTCAAAAGATTATTTATCTTCATTAAATTCTCCTGCGATTGGCTCTTACACGACACCATCAGGTGAAAAATTTCAAAAAGTACCTTATGAAACTTTATGGTTGAGCGCAGAAGATATGTTTATTGGTGAAGTCTCCTTTCGTCATGAATTAAATGAAATGTTAGAAAATTTTGGTGGACATATTGGTTACGGTATTCTTCCATCTTTAGCAGGACAGGGGTTAGCAACCCTAGCTTTAAAGTTGACGGTAGAACGGGCAAAAAATATGGGAATAAAGGAGTTGTTGTTAACGTGCTCTCCAGATAACCCTGCTTCAAGGCGAGTTATTGAAAAAAATGGAGGTAAGTTTATTGATGTATCTAACAAAACTTATGGATTTAAGGAGATTTGTCACAGATATTGTGTTCCAACATCATTAAAATCTTAGTGTTCTTCGTGGCTTCGTGGTTAAAAATAGTGTAAAAATAAACATGAAAAAAATACTTCTCCCTGAAAATAGAAAAGCTTTGTGTCATCAAGTGCGCCGTATCGCCATTGCGGCGGGTGATATTACGCTCAACCATTTTGATGAAGGGGGGTATCAAGGGGCAGATGCGAAGGCGGATGGATCGCCCTTGACCGTCGCTGACCAAGATGCGCAAGATTATATCAATCAACAATTACGTAACATTGACGACAGTATTTTGATTGTTGGGGAAGAAAATAAAAATCCTGATGTCTCTGCGGCAGAATATTTTTGGCTGGTCGATCCGCTGGATGGTACGAAGGAATTTATATCGGGTAGTGGGGACTATACCGTGAATATTGCACTTATTCATAAAAATGTTCCTGTATTGGGCGTGGTTTACGCCCCTGTTCATGGAGAGCTTTATGCCGCGCATGGTGATGGTACGGCGATTAAGTGGAGTGAAGATAGTGATGTTGAAAAAGAAATATCTGTGCGCCCGCCTGCGGATAAAGGTTTTGTTATTGTATCTAGTAAATCCCACGGTAAGGGGGAGAAGTTGGAGCAGTTTTTATCACATTATAAGGTGGCTAAACAGGTTCAACGCGGCTCTAGCCTTAAAATGTGCGTGATTGCAGCGGGTAAAGCCGACATGTATCCGCGTTTTGGCTTAACGTGCGAATGGGATACCGCCGCCGCTCATGCGGTTTTAAATGCGGCGGGTGGTGTTATTACGGATTTACAAGGCCATGAATTACGCTATGGTTTAGGCAAGAGTGATAAATTTTTAAACCCTGAATTTATTGCGCGAAGTGCACATATAGATTTACCAGAGGAAGAGGCAGCATAAAATGGCAGCAGGATCAAAAAAAGTAATTATAGCCGCATTAATCGGTAACGGATTAATTTCGATCACAAAATTTATCGCCGCCGCCATAACGGGTAGTTCGGCGATGATGTCCGAAGGGGTTCACTCATTGGTGGATACAGGGAATCAGGTCTTGCTTTTATACGGATTAAAGGCGGCTAAAAAACCAGCGGATGAACAATTTCCCTTTGGTCATGGGAAAGAAATTTATTTTTGGAGTTTTGTTGTTGCGATTTTGATTTTCGCCGTTGGGGCAGGGATTTCAATTTATGAAGGGGTGCATCATATTTTACACCCAAGTGAAATTAAAGACCCAACAATCAATTATATTGTCTTGAGTTTGGCGATAATTTTTGAAGGCTTTGCGTTGGCGATTGCGGCGAAAGAGTTTAATAAAGCACGCGGTAAAAAAGGAACATTAGATGCGGTGCGTCATGGTAAAGATCCAACTTTGTTTGTCGTCTTGTTTGAAGATAGCGCCGCGATGCTGGGGCTGTTTATTGCCTTTATCGGTATTTTCTTAGCGCAATCAACAGGCTTGGCGTGGTTTGATGGTGTGGCTTCAGTACTGATTGGTTGTATTTTGGCTGTGACAGCCTTTTGGTTAGCGATTGAAACTAAGGGCTTGCTGATTGGAGAGCGTGCCAATGTTGAAGTTGTTGATGGTATTAAATCTATATTAGAAGGGCAAGAAGGCGTTCAAAAAACCAATGAGGTGCTTACCCTTCATATGGGGCCTGAATTTATTTTGGCTAATATCTCTTTGGAATTTTCTGATAGCCTTGAAACAGGAAAGCTTGAAAGCATTATTAGTACGTTAGATAAATCTATTAAATCCCAATTTCCGATTGTGAAACGGGTCTTTATCGAAGCCGAAGATCATTCGACCAAAAAAGCTTAGCGTGCTAAATCAATAACAATTCTTTGATTGTTGCGTACATCTTTGTCGGGTGACATCCGAAATTGCTTTAGTATTTTTGATGTTTTTGCGAGGCTTAGTTGAATCGCTGTTGCACCGCCATCAATGGTGCTTTGTTGTATTGATTGTACTAGCTGTGACCCACGTGCGCTTAAATTAGTCTTGTCAGATAAACTACCTTGCGGGAAGGTAATCGTGGCTGTATTCCCATTTAATTGTAAATTATAAGCGAGTTTTTCTGTTGTTTCGATAACAATACGGGCTTTGCCTTTATGATCGCCCAAGCGCACTTTATGAATGAGAGGTGCGGTGGTGGATGTTTTTATGGCGGTGTTACTTTTTGTTTTCTCGTCAGTAATAGTTTTAATTTTTTGAGGTGTAGAGGGCGTTATCTGTTGATTGTTATTTTGAGAGCTTTGTACCTGTTTGTTTTGATTAACAATTTTTTCTAATTGAAAAGTTAGCGCATCAAGCTCACTTTCAATATCCAGGAGCTTTGTCACCGATGGCTCCATCCGTTGTAAAGTATCGGATAGTTTTTGAACGGTTTTTTCAAGACGCGTAAATCGTTCTTCATTACTTAAAGTAACATTTTTAAATAATAAGTGAGATTGTGTTTTCTCAGGTTCTTGTCGCACATCCAAATTATCAGGTTTTATAGCGATAGGATTGACTGTGAAATCTGTGTCATTTTTCTCAATTTTTTGTGCGACATCGCGCACTTTTTCAATTGATATATCATTATTGTCGCGTGCGAACGGGGGAGCTTTAACAATGGTCTTTTGTTTGTTTGCTTTAAAGTCGGGATAGATTTTGTTATAGACAAAGTCGCACCCTGTTATATTTAGCGAAGCTAAACATATGGAAATCATAAATATTGTCTTTTTTCCCTTACTTTGGAGAAGGTAAGGGGTTGCGCTTTCATTCATTGAAATTGCCTATGATAAGATTCACCAGATAATTTAGTGAGTCACTTAGGATAATTATTGGTTGATTTGCCGAATCTGTCAAATGTAAGTTGTTATTTTTTTGATATCGTATTTTTGAAATTATCGATTTATGGCGTTATTGAAACTGTGAAGATGCCGCTATATCCACCGTCAGCAGGCGTTGAACCATCGCCATCGCTTAATAGCGTGCCCCCAACCCGAAAAAGCGCCGATCCTGTATTGTCGGTTGTGATGGTTTCTGGATCTGTGAAGGTGTTTTGTAAATTAAAACGGGGCACAGCGTTATGATCTAAAGTTGTAATTCCGATTGAGATGTCTATTTGTGTGTTGGGTGGAAAATCGTCAAGGGTAACCTCTCCCATTTCTGGTTCATCAAAGAATATATATTGAGGGTCTGAGGCGTATGTGTTGCCAAGCGAAAAGATAATACGTCGTTCCGCATTGTTATCAGCCAAAGCAAAATGACCAAAATCAATTTGCTTGTTAACCGTAATTGTCTGTGCCAATGCAGTGTGATGAAAGAAAAAAATACAGAATAAAAAATTAAGGTTGAATAATAATTTCATCAAATGTTATTCCCTTTTTCTTTCCGTCAGAGTAACGAACGATAAGATGGCTATTATCGCTAGGTTGTTCGGTGAGTGGAATTTTAAAATAGCGTTTATCTATTTCTGTAAAAATATTGGCGTTTTTAATGGTACCAATTTTTTTCTCCTGTCCTTTCTTATTTTGATAAACATCGAGTGAACCGATAGAGCTAATATTACCGTTACGTTCAATTTCTAAATGAACCTCTGGTCTATTTTTGTTGCTTTGCTGTGGTGGAATATAACTGGCATTTGTAAGTTTAGATTTATTGAATATTTTACCGTGGCGTACAACAACAGGTATCGTCACCCCCATATTCATTGACAGATTGACGGTGTCTTCTTCGTCACTACTACTATCGGCGAAGCGGATAGCTTTGATATGAAAACGATATTCACCATCGGCTAGATCGCTTGGCTTTCTTATAGATAAGCGTATTTTTTGTCGTCCATTAGGCTTAATTTCAAATTGCCTTGGTGAAAAACGTACAATTTTTTTAGGATCAAAAGTAATATCTAATGGCGCATTAATTTTTTTATAAACCCCATTTTCATCTTGTTTGTAACTGACAATATCAACCCGAAACTTACCCGTTGTATTGAATAAATTCAAAATTGTGAATTCACTGTTTCTGTCACGTGGGTCAATAATAATTTTTTGTGGAATAATATCTATTCGCGCTAAAGCCTGTGTTGGTAAAGCTATAATAAATATCAATAAAGTTAAAAATATTCTATTCATTCTTTTCAGCATAATAAATTCAAAGGACTATAGTTTTTATTATAAATAAAATTTATATTTTTAAAGCTAAAAAAATAAATGAATACAGGGGCATTCGTTCGTAAAAATTTTTTATATATAAAAAAACTCCCCCTTTATTCAAGGAAGAGTTTTCGTTTTTATTGAAGGAATAAAAATAGATTAATAACTAATAATTACATCGTATGTGCCGTTATATGTACCATCGGCATATGGTCCTGCAGCTGCCGTCGTTGTGGTGATTGTCGCACCAATATCTAGCGTGTTAACCCCTGCATTAAAAGCATTGGAAAATGTTTCTGTGAAAGTTGTACCAATGATTTGTGTATCGGCGGCGGCACCGTTCCAGCTGGTTGAAAAATCATCCAGATTGAAGACTGTTGTTCCATTGAGAGGATCAACAACGTTATCAATTGTGATGTTGATGACCGCACCATCGGCACCATCAGCAAGTGTTATTTGTGCGGCTGTTGCAGCACTATCATCAACGATAACCGTATGGGCAGCAGTACCTGTCTTTGCTACGGTAACACTACCTGCGGTATCAATGGTAACACTGGCTGTGTCCGTGGTGTCTGAAAGGGCCACAACTGTTCCAAAGTTCAATTGTGATGGTGTTGTCAATGTGAGAACATTTTCAACTGTTGCGGTTGCGGTCATATTGGATGTTTGTGCTTGAACATTACCTGTATACAGGCCCAATGTTAAGGCGCAAGTCGCTATAAGTATTTTTTTTGATTGCATAATTTTTTTCATCGTGATGAATGCCTTTCTTTGCATGTTTTATTTAGTGATTCTTAAAATTTAGATTTAGATTTTGCGGACGCGAAACCATAGAAATATTACCATAGGATTTTAATTAAAACATTCTTAATTCAAACTTCATTTTAAAATATTTGTTTGAATTTTTATTTTCAGTTCTTATGATGGTCTTACATAAATATTATTTTTGTCGTTACACGGAGGGGTTTAAATCTTTATCCAGATTGAGATAAAGGGTTTTTTAAAAAATCTATATAACTTCTTTTTTCAAATATTTTTTCGTATTTTTTTGAAAAACAAAGAAGTTGTTTTTTATTTTACGTTTTCTTTTTTGATTTCAATGGTATGCACAAACCAAGTAGTTTTTGCAAATAATGATAGTAAAACAGAAGCAAAAACTTTTCTTTTCGTGCCACGCGTCGATCGGATTATCTATGAAGATGAAATTTATGCCGTTAAACAAGGTTCAAATTTTTATTATTCTTTAAATGATTTTATTCGTACATTGGGGTTGGCGATTGAACTGAATCAAAACCAAGATATAGGTCATGGTTGGTTTTTACGTGAAGATTGGGTGTTTAATATTGATGTGAAGCAAAAAATTATTACATCACGTAAAAACATATATGATTTGCACGAAGATCATATATTTTATGAACAGGGTCAACTTCTTGTACGGGGTGATTTGCTACAACAAGTCTTTAATATGCAGTTCCAAATCGATACGGCGCAACAATATATAGAAATAGATAGCCCTTATCCCTTGCCTGATGTGGCGCGTTATTATCGTGGCCGTTTTGATCAGATTTATCGTCAAGATAATAATATTCCAAAATTACCACGGCAAAAACTGACCTATGATTGGTTTGATATTAATGCGGCCAATGTCAGGATTAGAGGACAGCAAAGGAGCGGGAGTGACACTTCCGTTTTTGGATCATATTCGGCATCATTGGGGTTGGCGGGTCAATTTTTAAAACATGAGGCGTATAGTTTGATTGCTGCCGATAGTCAAAATAAAATATCCAGTGTGGTTGCGCGTTTATCCAAAAAATCAGAAGAGGCTGACTTATTGGGCGTTTTACAAGCGCGCCAATATAATTTTGGCGATATTAATACGACTGATATTCCCTTAACGGGAGATTCTCGGCAAGAACTTGGTTTTCGTGCAAGTAACTCTTTGTTGGGTCTGTCGCAAAATCAATTTCAAACGATTGATATTAACGGTGATGCCATTCCTGGATGGGATGTGGAACTATATCGTAAAAATATTTTATTAGATAGTTTGATTGTTGAGGATGATGGGTTTTACGAGTTTTCTGATGTACAGCTTTTTGCCAATGACAATGAGTTTGAAATATTCTTTTATGGTCCGCAAGGGGAAATAAGAACGCGCGATGTCAATGTACCTGTTGCGTCTGATTTGTTTAAATCGCAAAATGGTGTTTATGATGTATCGGTATCGCTATCTGAAACACGTAGTTTTCAACAAAATGAAATAGAGGATGTGGATAAGGGAACGCCGCATATTGCGGCGCGGTATAATAAATTGATTGGTCGTACGCTTGCCTATGTTGGGGGGCGTAGCCGCTCTGTTGAAGGGGAGAATATGATCTTTTTAACAACAGGGATGTCTAGTGTTATTGCCAATAGTGTGATTGATACCAATATTGCGGTGAACCAAGATGCCGATGCTACCGCACAAGTGACTGTTCGAAAAAAAATCAAAGACTGGAATATCTCTATGAATGCTTTGATTCAAGATGAGGATTATAAGGTTAATAATAATGAAAATCCCAATGTGTTTCAATTATCAGGCGGGGTACAAAAATCATTTAATAAAATACCTAGTAAAACGCCAACACAAAAAAATGTGAGCCTTGTTTCTAGGTTTGCTTATGATGTGAAAGCTGATTCAAGCGAACAAATAACAGGGGTGGTTGGTTTAGGGTATCAGACAGGATCTTTAAGTCTGAGTAATAATTTGAATATTCGTGATACTAAACCTGTTCGAAACAAATCGTTAACCGTGATTGATAATAGTTTTTCTTTTCGTAAAAAATATGACAGATTTAATTTCCGTGGCGGTGTTGATTATAATATTGAACCGTTTGGTGAGTTTCAGCGCTATCTTGCTCAAATAAATTATAATTTTTATGAACGTCCGCTTTCGGGGGAGGTACGGATCGAACATAATCCTAGTAATGATGAAACAGATTTAAACGTAGCTCTTAATCATATTGGTCAATATGTAAGAACTTCGTCTTTTATGGAGATTGACGATGATTTTGAATTTAGGGTAGGGGTGAATTTAAACTTTAATCTTGTTGACTTACCACACCAAGTTACACCTTACGTGACCAGTGACCCTGTGATTGCTCGTGGTTTGATATCTTCTTTTGTGTATCACGATAAGAATGGAAATTTAATTTATGATGCAGATGATACGCCGATTGAAAATGCAAACATTGAAACATTGAATGTGAAGCGGCAAGCGCAAACAAATGAGAAAGGATATTCATTTATCCATGATTTACCAACGGGGCGTGCCACAGATATTGAACTGGATGATGATACCTTGCCTGACCCTTATATGATTGCGGCAAAGCAAAGCGTTTCTATTTTTCCTGATGCGGGTGAAATTGTGGAACTTAATTTTCCCGTTCATTTGTCTGGCGAGGTTGAAGGAACATTATATTTGAAAGATAAAAAAGGAAAAACGACCGCTTTAAACGAAGGATGGGTGAAGCTTTACCCTGTTAGGCAAGGGGATAAGAAAAAAACAATGGAGGTCAGTACCGCTTTCGATGGTTATTATGTGGCCTCGTTAGTACCACCAGGAAAATATATGATGATGGTCAGTGACCGAACCGCAAAGAAATCAAAATCATCCATATCTATGCCGCGCTTTATTGATATTGGTTATAAAGGTGAGATTATGTATGATCATAACTTTACTTTGGATCAAACAAAGGCCTTTTTCCCGATTGATGTTACTTATCATGATGGTGTGTCTGACGCGCCATTGATGGCTTCTTATACTTTAAAAATAACTGCGCGACCAAAATCCAAGCTGTTAAGTTTGGTCAGTGATTTGCAAAATGATGGTCAGCAAGGTCAGTTATGGTCTGGGTTAGAAAAAATTGGCGTTGACGCGCAAAATCAACAAATCTACAAGAGCTCATCACAAAAATTGGCTGATAACTATCAAAAATGCCAAGACATGGCCAATCGTGCTATTTTATGTACGCTACAAATTCACTTGCCATCCCGTGTACAACAAATGCAAACAGCATTGCGCTAATGGATTGAAAAGCATAGAATTTTACTGTCGTAAATAACGTTGAATTTATTTTTCATATGTGTGGTATAGCTGGATTTTATTCGTGTCGTGCGGATAATAATAAACAAGAAGATTTCCATGTTGCGCAGAACATGGCGCAATCTTTCATCCATCGTGGCCCTGACCGCGGAGATATCTGGCAAGATGTAAATAGCCCACTGACTTTTATTCATCGTCGTTTGGCGATCATTGATTTAAGCGATGATGGTGCACAACCTATGCTCTCTCCTTCGGGGCGTTATATCGTGACCTTTAATGGTGAGATTTATAATTATCGTGAAATTCGTCAAGAGCTTGAAAATTATAATGTTCAATTTCGTGGAAACTCTGATACCGAAGTTATGCTGGCAGGGTTTGACCAATGGGGGATCGAAAAAACTATATCTAAGCTCAATGGTATGTTTGCCTTTGCGTTATATGATCAAAAACAAAAACAGATTCACTTTGTGCGTGACCGTTTCGGTAAAAAGCCGCTTTATGTGGGTTGGGTTGGCAACTCATTGTTTTTTTCTTCGGAGTTAAAAGCCTGTCATCAACATCCTGACTTTGAAAAAAATATCAATCAAGATGCATTGGCTATCTATATGAAATATGGCTATGTCCATGCGCCATATTCGATTTTTGAAAATATATGGCAGTTGCTTCCCGCTTCAATGCTGACATTAAGTCTTGATGGGTTAGACACCAATATAAATTTAGCTAGTAAAATGAGAATATATTGGTCGCTTAAAGATGTGGCGGAGCAAGGAAAAAGTAATATAAACCAAAAATCATCAAATCAAATCATTTATGAATTTGAAGGGAAATTGGAGGGGGCCGTATCACAAAGAATGTTATCCGATGTGTCTTTGGGGGCTTTTTTATCGGGGGGGATTGATTCTTCGGTTGTTGTTGCTTTGATGCAAAAACAATCATTAGAGCCGATTAAAACTTTTTCAGCGGGGTTTGAGCAAGAAGGCTTTAATGAAGCTGAGCACGCTAAAAAAATAGCACAATATTTAAAAACCGATCATCATGAATTTTATATCAGCGATCAAGATGCTTTGGATGTCATTCCCAAATTACCACAAATTTATGATGAACCTTTTGCCGATCAATCGCAAATTCCGACTTACTTAATTTCCAAGTTGGCGCGCGAACACGCAACGGTGGTGTTAACTGGCGATGGTGGTGATGAAATTTTAGCGGGTTATGACCGTCATACAAAAATTCCACCGCTCTGGAATAAAGTTAAATCTATGCCTAATGGTTTAAGACGGTCACTATGTTCTGCAATGAATATGTTACCGCAAGAATTTTATGCTTCACTAAAAAAAGATAATCCGCATTTTGGTGTGCAGGTGAAACGTACGTTGAACTTGCTCGGTCTTCATAATGCCGATGAAATTTATGATGCATTGGTCAGTGGGTGGCAGGACGGGGATAAGGCCGTTCTAAACGGTGCTATGCCAGAGATTCCGTTGCGTGATAAAGCTGGTTGGCCAGAGGATATGAATTTTTTAGATCAGATGATTTTTGGTGATATTTTATCTTATCGCCCTAATGATTTAATGGTGAAAACGGATCGTGCGAGTATGGCGGCGAGTATTGAAGCGCGTGCACCCTTGATGGATTATAAATTGGCTGAATATGCTTTTTCATTGTCCGATGAGATGAAAATATCAAATGGGCAGGGTAAATGGATATTGCGTCAGATATTAAAAAAACATATTCCTGAGCATCTCTATGAACGCCCCAAAATGGGCTTCAGTGTACCGCTTAATCAATGGCTTCGTGGGCCCCTTAATGATTGGGCGCAGGATTTGTTAGATGAAAATCGCTTGCAAGATCAAGGCTTGCTGGATGTGTCGATGGTTCGAGCGCAATGGGATGAATTTCAAAATAATTTGGGTTTTCAACCACCACGAAAAGATTTATGGTTAATTTTAATGTTTCAAGCATGGCATAAGGAGTGGATGGAGTAATGAAAATTGCAATTACAGGGGGATCGGGTTTTATCGCCACGCGTTTAATTGAAGAATTAAAATCTGCTGGGCATGAAATTACTATCATTGATATTGTCCATGACACGCCGATTGATATTTTACATCAAGATAAACTCAATGCAGCCTGCGCAGGGTGCGATGCTATTTACCATCTGGCTGCCGCCCACCGTGATGATGTTTTTCCGCGCAGTGAATATTATGAAGTCA
This sequence comes from uncultured Micavibrio sp., assembly GCA_964647515.1. Classification (GTDB taxonomy): domain Bacteria; phylum Pseudomonadota; class Alphaproteobacteria; order Micavibrionales; family Micavibrionaceae. Next base: position 15,778 of record CAZYHI010000014.1, read on the forward strand.
ATGGTGTGGGAACAGAGAACGTTACCAAAGCCGCGCAAGCCAACAATATTAAAAAAATTATATTTACTAGTACCGTTGCTGTTTATGCAATGGATAGTAATCATGCAGATGAAACGCATACACCTCACCCTTTTAATGATTACGGCAAGAGTAAATTGGAAGCTGAGGAGAATTTGAAAAAGTGGGCAGCTATCTCAAATGATCATGCGGCAACAATTATCCGTCCTGTTGTTGTCTTTGGTGAAAATAATCGTGGTAATGTCTATAACCTTATTCGGCAAATAAGTGGTGGTAAATTTTTGATGATTGGATCAGGTCAGAACAAAAAATCGATGGCTTATGTTGGTAATGTTGCAGCCTTTTTAGTATCGCGTTTAAGTTCAACAGAAAATATAGAATTGTTTAATTATGCTGATAACCCTGATTTTAAAGCGAAAGATTTGATCGGTGTTATTTATAAACAGTTGGGAAAAAGCCTTCCTAAAATATCACTTCCTTACTTTATTGGTCTTATCGCAGGATATGTTTTTGATGTTTTAGCGCGCCTGACAAGAAGAACTTTTCCTATTAGTTCTATCCGCATTCAAAAATTTTGTGCAAATTCAACTGTGAATGCAGATAAAGTGCATGCAAGTGGGTTTCAACCGAAGTTTACTTTGGCTGAGGGGGTTGAGCGTATGATTAATCATGATTTTAAAAAATAATGAGTGATAAGTCAGTGAAATTTCTCATGATATTGAATGAGCTGGCGTGGTTTTGGTCACATCGTTTGCCATTGGCGAGAGCCATTCAAGAAAAAGGGTGGAAGTTGTCTGTTGCTGCACACGATGCTGATCAAGAAGAATTTTTTAAAAATGCTGAAGTTACAGGTTTTGATCTACCACGCTTTAGTTCATTAAATATCATATCTCAAATTTTCTTTATGCAAGGCGTTTATAAAACGATAAAGACAGAGCAGCCTGATATTATTCATGTCATTACCATTCGTTACGCTTTTTATGTGGGGCTTGTAACACGCTTGATGCGCTATAAACCTGTGACATTTACAGTTGCAGGACTAGGCAGTCTTTATACCGCACCGGGTTTAAAAATGAAAATGATGCGCTTTATTGTATTACCATTATTGCGCTTTGCCTTTGGTGGAAAGGGAAAAACAATTATTTTTCAAAATCCTGATGATCGTCAAAAAATGATTGATACAAAAATTGTAAAGTTAGAAAATACCGCGCTCATTCGTGGTTCTGGCGTAGATTTAGAAGATTTTCCTTATACCCCCTATGAAGAAAATAACGAAGAACCTATTATTCTTTTTACCTCTCGCTTGGTGAAAGAAAAAGGCATTTTAGATTTTATTGAAGCGGCACGTATTTTAAAAGATGAAGGTGTAAAAGCACGTTTTGTTGTGGCAGGTAATATTTACAGCGATAATCCGCGCTCGCTCATGATTAATGAAATTAGACAGCCCGATGAAGAAGGCATTATAGAATGGATGGGGCAGGTGACAAATATGGCGGAGCTTCTAACATCTTCTATGATGGTGGTGTTACCCTCTTATTACGGTGAAGGCGTGCCAAAGGTTTTGTTGGAGGCTGCTGCTATCGGTCGTCCTATTATTACGTGTGATGCACCAGGGTGTCGTGAAGCGGTTGAACATGAGGTGAATGGGATTCTTGTGCCGCCGCAATCACCAACAGATTTGGCGCAAGCGATTAAATTGCTTATGAATGATCATGAAAAACGTATTCAATACGGCGCAGCAGGGCGTAACCGCGTTGAAGAAGATTTTAATACCGATCATGTTGTCGCGCAAACGATGCATGTTTACGAAGAATTACTATAGAGGTAAATGCGTCATTCCGACAGAGCGGAGCGACGAGGAATCTCATAAAACGTAGGAGATTTCTCCACTTCGTGTTCGAAATGACGAATTTGATATAGATTTTAGGCGTTATTCCCTCTATAAACACCACCATGAATGATTACCAAACAAGACGAACTTTTGCGATTATTTCTCACCCTGATGCGGGTAAAACGACGCTGACGGAGAAGCTTTTGCTTTTTGGCGGCGCTATCCATTTGGCAGGGGATGTGAAGGCCAAGGGTGACCGTCGCCGCGCGCATTCAGATTGGATGAAGATTGAGCAAGCGCGTGGTATCTCGGTGACGACATCTGTCATGACGTTTGAATATGATGATGTGACCTTTAACTTGCTTGATACACCAGGGCATGAGGATTTCTCTGACGATACCTACCGAACCTTAACCGCCGTTGATAGCGCCGTGATGGTGATTGATGCCGCGAAAGGGATTGAGGCACAAACACAAAAACTTTTTGAAGTTTGCCGCCTGCGTGATGTACCGATTACAACATTCGTTAATAAGATGGATCGTGAAACGCGTGATCCGTTTGAGCTTTTAGATGAAATTTCTGAAAAACTCGCGCTAGATACTTGCCCAATGACATGGCCTGTGGGGCAGGGCCGTGACTTTAA
>CAZYHI010000014.1:18279-26168 GCA_964647515.1 uncultured Micavibrio sp.
AGGACCCAATACATCTGCTTGATGAAATTGAGAGCAAGCTGGCTCTTGATGTGACGCCTGCAAGTTGGCCAATTGGTATGGGGCGTGACTTTAAAGGTTGTTATGATCTCGTGCGTGACCAAATGATCTTGTTTGAAGGAACATCTAAGCGTGGCGGCATCCCTGATATTCTACCGTGCCAAGGTGTTAATGATCCGAAGTTGGCGGAGAGTATAGGAGGGGAGCTTCATGAGAAGCTAAAGGAAGATATTGAAATGGTGCGCGGCCTGTGCCCCACGTTTGATTTAGAAAGTTATGCTGAAGGGCATCTTAGCCCCATTTATTTTGGTTCGGCGTTGAAAGATTTTGGCGTGAAAGACTTGCTCGATGGCTTAAAAGAATTTGCCCCTGTACCCCGTCCGCAAGAGACATCAGTGCGTGAAGTAAAACCGGATGAAGATAAAGTCTCGGGTTTTGTTTTTAAAGTTCAGGCGAATATGGACCCGAAACACCGTGACCGTGTGGCGTTCATGCGGATATGTTCGGGTACGTTTAAACGCGGAATGAAATTGCTCAATACCGCATCATCTAAAACATTAAGCGTTAGTAATCCGATATTCTTTTTCTCCCAAGGGCGGGAGTTGGCCGATAACGCCGTGGCGGGGGACATTATTGGTATCCCCAATCATGGGACATTGCGCGTCGGTGATACGATGAGTGAGGGTGAAGATATTATGTTCACGGGCATTCCAGATTTTGCACCAGAAATATTGCGCCGTGTGCGCCTCGGTGACCCGATGAAGGCCAAACATTTACAACGCGCGCTGGAAAGCTTGGCAGAAGAGGGCGTGACGCAAGTCTTTCGCCCGATGTTGGGCGCGGATTGGATTGTTGGCGTGGTTGGAACGCTTCAATTGGATGTTTTACGTGATCGCTTGAAACATGAATATGAACTCGATGTTGATTTTGAAAATACGCAATATATCACCGCGCGTTGGGTATCTGGTGAAAACGATAATCTAAAAACTTTTATTGATGCCAACCGTGCAAGTTTAGGGGAAGATCGTGATAAAACGCCCGTCTTCCTTGCCCGTAATGCATGGGATCTTGATCGCGCGCAACAGGACTATAAAGATATTAAGTTTTCTGAAGTTAGAGAACGTGGGCGTTGATAATTTACCCGGGGCCTGCTCCAGGGTTTGCGGGAACGATAACTTGTGCTGTATTACTTAATAGCCCTACTCCTTCTTTTAGTGGAGTAACACCTTTCCTTGTTATTGCTAATATAGGTTCTTCTTTTTGGAGTTCTAATGCGAGCGGGTGATCGGAAGGTACGGTATCTCTTATTTGCCCTCTTAATTTTTGTAAATCTTCTTCACTAGCTAATTGACCTACATAATAGTCAGTTTCGGTAGAGCCATTCTCAATTACTATAGCATAGCTATATTGAAGATCCATCGATGATAAAGGTAGGTTATCTGCGGTTACAGAGTCTGTGAAGTTTTTAGATAATTCATATTCTTTTCCGTCTGGTGCTGTATTGAGCATAGTTATTGTAGACATATACTTTCTCCATTAGTGATTCAAGGACGAGCGTAGCACAATATTATTATTATGTCAATATTTATTCAATATATCATTCGTAGTGAGCGTAACAATGAGAAATTTTTTTATTTTTAATAATGTGGTGGTTTATTGGCGGCGGCTTCGTCACTGACGGATTGAAAATCACCTTCGCCGTCTGTATCATTCATGGTGTTTTCGATCTTATCGAGCTTGATCTTGATGTACTTTTTTAAAGTATCAATCTCTTGCCCTTGTGCAGCTACAATTTCATTTAGATCGGCAATTACTTTACTTTGATGAGCTGCCATAATCTCTAAATCATCTATTCTATTATTATCTGTCATTTTCACTTTGTCTAATTTCTGATATTCTATGTCTTATGTTTATCAGTATTTTTGATTTATTCAAGGTAAGTATTGGCCCATCCAGCTCTCACACGATGGGGCCTATGTTGGCGGCCTCACGGTTTTTGGCGGTTATCAAAGAAAAAAATGATCAAAATGCGAGTTCAATACAGGTTAGCTTATATGGCTCCCTTGCCTTTACGGGCAAAGGGCATTCAACGGATAAAGCGATTATATTGGGTTTATTAGGATTTGTTCCTGCGACGTTAGAGCCTTCAAAAGTTGATATGTTGGTTGAAGAATTACACGAAAAAAAATCAATTACGGTTGCTGACTTATCGCCGTTTTCTTTTGATCCAGAAAATGATTTGGTGTTTGATTATGGCCCTGCGCTGGACGGACATCCAAATGGCATGATTTGTTCTTTAAAAGATGCGCAAGGCAACACACTTTGTGAAGAAACATATTATTCAATTGGTGGTGGATTTGTTTTAACCGCAGATGAACTTCGAAAAGGCGCATCGGGTGATGTGGAAGAAGTTGCTGTGCCTTATCCTTTTAAGAATGCCGTGCAAATGTTAGAAATGGGTGATGAGAGCGGTTTGTCTATCGGTGACATGAAGCGTGCCAATGAAAAGATTGTAGCAAGTTCGGGAAGTGTAGACACCAAGCTTGATAAAATTTGGCAAGTGATGAATGATTGTATTGAGCGTGGTTTAGCACGTGATGGTATTTTACCAGGTGGTTTAGATGTTAAACGCCGTGCCAAAAATATTTCAGAACAACTTAAGGAAGAAGAACTTAAAAACAGTAAGTCACATCATGTTTGCAATGAGTGGCTTTCTTTATATGCCATGGCGGTGAACGAAGAAAACGCCGCAGGGGGGCAAGTTGTCACCGCGCCAACCAATGGAGCGGCAGGCGTTATTCCAGCCACTTTGCGTTATTATATCGATTTTGTTCAAGGGGCAGATCAAGATGGCATTCGACTTTTTCTATTAACCGCAGCGGCGATTGGGGGCATTATTAAAAAGAATGCTTCTATCTCTGGTGCAGAAGTCGGTTGTCAGGGCGAGGTCGGTTCGGCCTCTGCGATGGCGGCTGCTGGCTTATGTGCCGTAATGGGTGGTGATAATCGACAGATTGAAAATGCTGCTGAAATTGCTTTAGAGCATCATTTAGGTATGACGTGTGATCCTGCCGCTGGGCTTGTTCAAGTGCCGTGTATTGAACGTAACGGTTTGGGCGCGGTGAAGGCAGTGACGGCGGCGGCTTTGGCTTTACGGGGGGATGGATCACATATTATTCCGTTGGATAATTGTATTGAAACCATGCGTCAGACAGGCGCAGATATGTCTGATCGTTATAAAGAAACCTCGCAAGGTGGTTTGGCTGTTAATTTACCAGAATGTTAATCAAAGTCAGTTCATTGCCATTTAAGGCGATATTGGGTAAAGTTAGATCATTATAATATATTGATCGAGGAAATATAATGCGTTGGAAACACGGCCGTAGAAGTACAAATGTTGAAAATAGGCAGCGTGTTGGTGGTAAAACCGTTGCAGGTGGTGGTGGCGTTTTTTTTGTTATGGCGGTGGCCGTATTTTTTCTGGGTGGTGACCCTACCCCCTTAATTGGTGAAGGAATTGAGCGTACTATTCAAAGCAAAGTACAAGGACAGTCGCAGTTTTCGGAAGAAGAAAATAAGGAATTAGTTGATTTTGTTTCTGTTGTTCTGGCAAGCACAGAAGATATTTGGGCTAAAGAATTTGAAAAAGCAGGACAGCGTTACCCTCGACCAAATTTAGTATTATTTACGGGCAGGGTACAATCAGCCTGTGGTTTAGCGGGATCGGCGACAGGGCCTTTTTATTGCCCGCCAGATCAAAAAATCTACATTGACCTAAGTTTTTATAATGAACTGAAAAACAAAATGAATGCTCCTGGTGACTTTGCTCAAGCTTATGTCATTGCGCATGAGGTTGGACATCATATTCAAAACATCACAGGTGTTATTCCAAAAGTGACGCAAATGAAACGACGTGCCAGTAAAAAACAAGCGAACGCTTTGCAGGTACGCGTTGAATTACAGGCCGATTGTTATTCGGGCGTATGGGCAAAATCTGTACAAGATAATTATAACATGATTGAAGAAGGTGACATTGATGAGGCCTTAAATGCTGCCAGCCAGATTGGTGATGACCGCCTACAAAAGCAAGCGCAGGGCTATGTTGTACCAGACAGCTTCACACACGGATCATCCGCGCAGCGTATGACATGGTTTAAACGTGGGTTTAGAACAGGCTCAGTTGATTCTTGCGATACTTTTGCAGTTCAAAGCCTGTAAAAATGATTACTTATTTTCCATCTCTTTTAAAATTGTATGTCCTTCTTCGGTAATAGACATACTCATAGGTGTTGGGCGCACAGGCATGGCAGTATAGTCGCCTTGCTCTTCCAACGGAATAGCGTCTCGTTTTTGTGTTCGGTATAATCCGTACAGACACAACCATCCAAAAACCAAAGACACCATGATGAAATAGCTATCTACGCCAACAGTTCTCATCGTTAGTGAAATAATAAGCGGGCCGATCGCAGCACCTGCACCATTGACCAAAATAGCTGACGCACCGCCCGCAATATATTGCTTCGGTGTTAAGTGGTCGGTAATTTGAGCAATAGAAAGCCCATAAATAGGCAAACTGAGCGCGCCTAATGTGAAAATTGAAATATTTAACCACAAAAAATTATCTGAAAAATGATAACAGCTTAAAGCGGATAGAGTACAAGAAAAGGATACACCAATAATAACAATTCTACGGTCATATTTATCAGAAAGCCACCCAATGGGGATTTGTGACATAACGCCCCCCACAATAAAAAGTGCCATAAATGTTGAAATTTGCGCAATGCTCATACCAATATTGGTGGCGTAAACGGCGCCTAATGCAAAGACAGCACCTGTTCCTATACCTGTACCGAAAGAACAAATTAAACCAAATGGTGATATTTTAAATAATTGTTTAAAAGATAGATGGTCTGGCTCCTCAAAATCAGGCGCAGGGCGTGAGCTTAACGAAATGGGAATCAAAGCAATCGATACTAAGATAGATGTGATGATGAATAAGTTTATTGTTGCTGGATCTGAAATATTTAAGAAAAATTGTCCTAAGACCATACCACCAAAACTAATGACTTGATAAATTCCGAATATTTTACCACGTGTTTTATTCGTTGATGTGTTATTGAGCCAACTTTCAACAACGATATAAAGTCCGGCATATGAAAACCCTGTAAATCCACGAATAACCGCCCATAACCATGGTTCAGGATATAGACCATGCAGTAAAACTGTTGCTGATGCTAAAGAAGCAAGAGCGGTAAAAACCCGTATATGCCCGACACGGTTAACAAGCTTGGGAACATAGTAAGACCCTGCCAAGAAACCAAAATAATAAAGTGACATGATAAAACCAATAGTGGTTGTATCAAACCCTTCTATTGTTGCACGCACACCCAGCAATGTTCCTTGTAACCCATTACCAATCATAATGAGTGCTAACCCAAAGAATAAAGGCCATGATGCATACAAAATACGAAACATAAAAATACCACCGTTTTTTTGATACAAATGAAAGGTCTTTTCGCGCTTAAGCTATAGCGGATCAGATAAAATCAAGGTATCATGGTTTTTATATTTTTGGCAATTAAAAGCATCCAAACATGATTTTAATAATAATCTAAAGCTTAAAGGACTATATTATGGCTGACGCGCAATTCCTACAATCAAGCAATCATATTATGCTGTTAGAACCTGTTGATTTTTATGCGAACCCCGAAACAATGACAACAAATTCATATCAACATGAACAAGGGGCAAAGGAAAAATCAGAGATTCAACGTGAAGCTTTAAAAGAATTCCGCGCCATGCGTGATTTATTAGTGGAGCATGGTGTCACCGTCACAACTGTCTTGGGTCAAAAAGGATGTCCCGATGATATTTTTATCAATTGGGTTTCGACCCATGATGGTGGTCGTATGATTTTATATCCAATGCTTAATGAGAATCGACAAAAAGAACGCCGCAAAGATATCATTGAAATCTTACGCCGCACTTACAAAGATGTTCAAGATTTTACCTTGCATGAGCAACATGATAAAGCTTTAGAAGCCACAGGAGCTATGTGCCTTGATAGGGTTAATAAAGTGGCCTATCAGGTACGATCCAGCCGCGCCTATGATGATGTAGCCGCCATGTGGTGTAAAATGAATAATTATACTCACATTCCTTTCGATACTGAATATAAGGGTAAACCCGTTTATCATGCCGATGTGGTGATGTGGATTGGTTCTTCCTTGGTCGGTATCTGTAGTGAATGTTTAACCAAGGATGATATCGTTAAACACGCAAAACATCGGCGTGAGGTCATTGAATTTACGACCGAGCAAATGGAAGCCTTTTGTGGTAATTCTCTTGAAGTTGTTGGTACGGATGGCGAAAAAATGTTGCTCATGTCCGCTGGTGGTTACAAAACCTTACGTGATGATCAAAAGAAAATTTTAGCCAAGCATTACAAAACTATCATAAAGCCAGAAATACCAACTATCGAATATTATGGCGGTGGATCGGCGCGCTGTATGGTGCTGGAATTATTTTAGGTTAACTTTAAACTTAAACCCTTAAATCAACTTCCGTTCCACGTGTTTGTTGAAACGGATTATTTGTGCTGGTCGTTGATGATGATGATGATGGTGTACGACCCAATAAGATATTGGCATCTTGAGGGTTAAAATTCAGTTCTATATTTGTTTGTGTCTCACCCACTTCATTGGTGTATTGCTGTGTCAGGCGAAAAGTACCATCATCTTGTCGATCTAAAATATTTTCAAGTACAGTTGTGCTACCCGATTCATTTTGTTGAATAACAACTTTTTTTGATCTATCGGGCGTTGTTGTCACTTCCTCAATACGAATGAATTTTTTATTACCTTTGGAAAATTCTTGTTCACGGCGGAAACCATTTTCAATATCATCTGTTGTTTCCGACGACAGAGTAAAAGATTTTTGAGTGCCTGCTTCATTGTTCAGCTTCGGCTGTGACAGTGAGACAATATCTTGTGATAATTTTTTATTGATAACATTAGGCGTCACCGCTGCACGCGCAGAAGCATCCCTTTGCGTTATATTTTGCCGTGCGATCTGTGATAATAAATTATCTAAGCTGTTTGATGAGTTTCGTATACTCATCAACGATCACCGCGAATCACTTTAAATATGAAAATATCTAGTCTCATGCATTATAACCTATAGAACAAATATCCAACGCGTTTGACCGCGCCAGATTGATTTAATTTCTATCGGTTATTTGGCGATCCTATGCCGCATAACAGATGTTTAACTAGACTTAAGGTTGAGTCTAAGTAAAAAATTCTATAGTTTCAACCATGAAAAGAAAGATTAAGTGTAATATTCACATATCTTTTTCTTATGAAAACAACCTTAAGGAGCATTATGATATGCCAAAGCGCGCTCTCATAACGGGTATTACTGGTCAAGATGGTGCAATATTATCAAAAGTTCTTATTGAAAAAGGATATGACGTCCATGGTATGCGGCTTTATTCTGCTGTGCCTGATGAAGCGCGAATTTTGGATATAGAGGGGCTTAACCTTCACTATGGTGATTTAACCGATGGCGGTAATATCACGCGTCTTATTGATAAAATTAAGCCAGATGAAATTTATAACTTAGCGGCGATGAGCCACGTCCATGTGAGCTTTGATGTCCCTGAAGCGGCGGCGGATATAAATGCGCTTGGTCCGTTACGCATTTTGGAAGCGATGCGTAATGTCGGTGAAAATAGCAATGAGATGAAGTTTTATCAAGCGTCAAGTTCTGAAATGTTTGGTCGTTCCCCTGCACCACAAAATGAAGAAACAAAGTTTGAGCCATGCAGTCCGTATGGCGCGGCTAAATTATATGCCTATTGGACGACGCGT
>CAZYHI010000015.1:0-25218 GCA_964647515.1 uncultured Micavibrio sp.
AAACCCTCTCTTAGCACAGCACTATATCTGTGCCATAAGCCCTGACGTCCTACAGCCGCCGCGATAAATTTTACACCCATGCCTTCCCGTTTCTACACTTCTCGCATATGCATAGACCCCATGAACTGCCAAAAAACTTATAAGCACGTTATTTACGAAAGCCTCTTCCGTTTGGCCTTCTACAATAAAATTTACTCTAGTCATTATTCAGGGCGTCCCCCAATAATATTTTTTTCCCAGAGGTCACCTAGACTATATTCAGACAACCAACTTTCTAAAGTGTTTTTGTCTAATTTTTTAAATTTTGTTTGGCCATCATCTCTTTCAACTACGATGATGTCTTCAGGAGAGAATTCATTTACTAACTGTACAGATTGCGTTGACAAAATTAACTGTATATTGGCCGAGGCGCTTCTAAACAAAGAACCTAAAATAGCTAATGCATAAGGGTGTAGGCCTAGTTCAGGTTCATCAATTATGATAGTTGAAGGAGGAGTTGGCTGTAGTAAAACTGTTGCTAAGCAAATAAATCTCAATGTTCCATCTGATAGCTGGTGACCAGTAAATGGCCTATCATTTTCGTGACCAAGCCATTCAAGCTGAATTAAATTTTCATCAAATGGATCTGGCCTTAAATAAAAGTCTTTAAAGTAAGGGGCTATCATCTGAACAGCCTTAATAATTCCTTTATACTGAATAGAATTGGTTTCTTTTAGCTTGTACAAAAACGGCGCCAAGTTAGCTGCATCCATTTCTAAAGATACATTGTTATTAATAGCTGTTTTTTGTTTAACTCTTGCGGTGTCACTAGTGTCATGAAAATGATAAACAACCCAACTTTTTAAGGCGGGAATAACATAGTCATTAGCAGTGCTTTGACCATTGTTATTACTAACATTGTACAAATTTGTTTCTTCATGGCCTGAGCCTTGATTGTACCTAGTAATACCGTAATAGGGTCCATGAAAATAAAGTTTTTCAGTTTCGAATACAAAGCCGCCTGACTGTGTTGGCTCTAAATTAAAATGTATCCATTCATATTAAAATAGACCTCGCCCTTGAATGAGCGGGTAACTTGAGAGCCATTATACAAGATATTGTTTGCACCACCTAACTTCTTTGTAACGAGCTGTGTTCTTTCATTTACAAGAGAGTTAAGAAACTTAAAAAAACCGATTAGATTAGATTTGCCTGCTCCGTTAGCCCCGATAAGAATATTAAGCCCTGAATTAAGATCAAAATTCTTTAAAGATTTTATAGACTTAAATCCTTCAATACTAACTGTACTAATTTTAGCCATGAATACCCTCAAAATAAATTAATACAAATACTACATGATAATTACTAATAAATAAGATGTTTTTGTATGATCACTGCGCATATAAGCAATAAAAGTGTCCCGTGAGTGTCCCATTGGGCAAGAAACAAAAAAGCTCTCGAGGTGAGAGCTTGTTAAGCTATTGTATTTACTTGGTTTTATTGGTTGCGGGGGTAGGATTTGAACCTACGACCTTCAGGTTATGAGCCTGACGAGCTACCGGGCTGCTCCACCCCGCGTCACCTAAAATTTGATCTTATGATTGATAAGATAAGTTGTTATAACGGCAGTCCCGATAGATATCAACCCCATAGGACTAAATTATGGAGGGGATTTATCCCTTTATTTAGGGGGCTAGGCATGATTCGACAATTATCTTAACTGCAGGGCAGTCTTTGCCTTCTTTTCTAAAAAAACAGTCTGAATTTGCTGATCTTTTCTAATGACATAGATGTGGGGGGAATCGCCGTCTTCTTGAAATATGCCATGAATTATGAATTTGTAATCAGATCATATCTCGTTACAAGGGGTGTTTATACAAAAAAGCCCGCATATGAAAAGCGGGCTTATTATCGTTCTTAAAAAATAGGCAGTTTAAAAACTTATTCAGCAACTTGAATGTCAGTAGCGGCTTGGCGTCCACGATTATCTGCAAGTTCAAAATTAACTTTTTGTCCTTCGTCCAATGCTTTCAGACCCGCTTTTTCAACTTCGCTGATATGAACAAATACATCATTACCGCCATCTTCTGGAACGATAAAACCAAATCCCTTGGTGGGATTAAACCATTTAACTGTGCCGCTTTGGGCCATCGGTAGTCTCCATTTAGTAGTCTTAAAAAAACGAACATAACAACAGGTATAACCTATAAGGCCACAGCTGATGAAGCGTTCGGCTACACAATAGCTGAAACAACGATTATTAGCAAATAGTTTTGCTATTGCAGCGCTTCAGGCCCTTTAGGTGGTGCAATAGAAGAAGGAGAAAGGAGAATTTCTGGTGCCTGAAGGGGTGCTTCCTCGCTTATGACGGGTTGTGGTGTTATGGAGGTATCGCTAGTGTTAATAGCGGGTAATACTGGTGATAAATCTTCTGTCGGCGTATCAATGATATCTAGTACGGGATCAATAGGATCCTGCCCCATTTGATCTAATGATTTATATTGCACGCTAGGTTTAGGCTTTGGCGGTGGTGGATTAAGCTGTTTTACTTTTGCCAAAATATCAGCAGCACTTGGACGTTTTCTGAAACCTTTTTCAAAAAACTTAGCCTGCACTTTTTTATCTTTGGAGATAATATAAACACCAGGATGAGGAATACCGTATGAGCGTGTACCCTTTGCTTTTGATTCATTTAATATACCAAAGGCTTGAATAGATTCTGATTTTGGATCTGAGAGTAGTGTGATATTTGGTTTGTTTTTTGTAACAAATTTTTTAAAATCATCAAGGCCATCATAACTAACGGAAACAATTTTATAGCCTTGTTTGTTAAATTCAGTATTTTTTTTATCAAGTTCGATTAACTGTTTTTGACAAAAGGGACACCAATTGGCCGAACGTATAAAAACAAGAATGAGGCCTTTTTTCCCAGACAAGTCACTAAAGCTCCGTGTCTTGCCCGTATGGTCTTGAAGGGTGAGGTCATGGGGGATTTTATCACCAACATTCACATCTCCCTTGGCAAAGCTTGCCGAAAGAGGGGCGGTGATTAACATGATGGTGGCTATAATGAATAATATACGGTGAAGCATGGTACATTCCTTATGAATTTGATTTATCTATTTGTACCGTTTTTCTTGAAAAAAAGCCAATAAATAGATTTTTTAAGAATTCGCGGCACGGCTTAGGCGCTCATTAATGGCAATCCCAATGGATTTTTCAGGGATGTTCATGACGGCGATGGCTTTATGCTCTGGGCGGTCTAAATCACGTAACATCATAAATAAATTCTGTGCCGCTTGTTCTAAATCTCCATCTTCGCTTAAATTTTTAAAGGCGGTATCAGGCATGTCGTTGACAGAACCACCGGATTTGAGTCCCATAAATTTTGTTGAGCCAAAAGCGAGCAAGGCTTCGCCATCGTGAACATCAACGGCGTTGAGTCGTACAGGAATATTCGGAGCATAATGTTTTAATAATTGACCCGGTGACTTTATAGGTGATTTTTGTTCTTTTGATGGTGGCGTAACGTTGACGTTTACTTTCCCTAGTATGGTTTCTAAGTCTTCTTGTGTTATTGCGCCGTGACGTAAAATGGTTGGTGTTTCGTCACTTAAATCTAAAATGGTTGATTCTAACCCAACATCGCAAGCACCAGCGGCCAAGATGAAAGGTGCATTATCGCCTAAGCTTTGCGCCGCATGGGCAGGGGTGGTTGCGCTGGGTTCTCCTGAATTATTGGCACTAGGCGCGGCAATGGGTAAGTTTGCTTGTTTTATCACATCGCGCATAATCTTATGGCTGGGGACACGTATGGCTAGGGTCTTTAAATTGGCGGTAACGTGTGGGCTAATACCGTTATTTTCTTGTGCGGGTAGGATGAGTGTCAAAGCACCTGGCCAAAAAATATCGGCGACTTTATCGGCTTGCTCATTCATTTTAACAAGCTTGCTTGCGGCGTTCTTATCAATGACATGAACAATTAACGGGTTAATAGCAGGGCGGTTTTTGGCTTTAAATATTTTGGCAACGGCGTCATTGTTCCGTGCATCTGCGCCTAAGCCATAAACGGTCTCGGTTGGTAAAACGACAATCTCACCAGATTGTAACAAGCTGGCAGCTTCTTTTATCGTTTCTTTATTTTCCGCAGTAATGCGAGGCATGGGTTTTTCCTATTTGTACCTTTTTAAGTAAAGCATGACTTTAAAAACTCTTTGCTTTGGAGTAAACTAAAATTCGTCATTCTTGGTTATTTCACCGTTTAATCCTGAAGAAAGTTATTTTTTATGCCAGTTTTTATTTCAATGGGTCTTGTTATCCTTCTTTTTAGTCTTTATCCGCTTGCGGCCTCTATTGGTTTACAGACGATGAGTAGCTTAGATATGATCTTGATCGTTTATTTCTTTTCTGGCTTTGGTTCGATTTTGGTTGGATTTTTTTACCTTTGGAAAAAGAAGTTATTAAAAAAAGCTATAACTATTCAAAAAGAGTTGAGTTTTAGCGCTTATATCCCTGCTTTTGTGTGTGGTGTTTCGGGTGTTTTATCACATGCTTTTTTTATTATATCTTTGAGCTTAGCCAATAAGGCGGGTGTGTCTTTGCTTTATGAATCATGGCCTATCATTGCTGTGATTGCCACACCCATGCTTATGAGAAAGGCGTGGAAAGAAGTGAGTTTAAAAGAAGTTTTGATGAGTTTGTTTGCCTTGATTGGTGTTGCAATTATTATCCTAACAGATGCGAATATAGATTTCGGCACGAACCCTGATAGCGGCTTTGGTAGTTCTGATACGGATGATTATAGCGTTTTAGGTGGGTATATTTTGGCTTTTGCCGCGGCCTACATGACGGCAGTTCTTGTTGTAACACGCGGTACATATTCAGAATATTTTAAATCTTTGGATGATGATATTGCGTCTTCGTTGGTCAGTGAAATCTTTGGCCGTACAATTAGTATGTTTTTTATGAGCCTTGCTTTTGTTTATTTAAAAGATGATTTTTATATGGCTGATGTGAATTGGACAATGACATTCTTTATTGGTTTTGTTGTTTTTGTTGTGGGGGGTGTGCTTTATACATACTCGCTGTTAAAAACAGATCGTCCAACGATACATATCATGTATTACTTCGTACCTGTCTTGGCAGTCGTTTGGTTGTGGGTGTTTGGTGAAAGTACCATTAATCTTGGTCTGCTGGTTGGTGGTGCCATTATATTGGCGGCTAATATTTATCTTGTTATCGCAGGACGCAAAGCGGAATTTGAAGAAGAACCGAGTTCTGGTTTATAAAGCTTACCCCCTGTCATGGCCTCGGGTATACCTGTGGTTGTTGGCAAGGTTAGTGATAACCCCAATACAGAACGTACCGCTAAATAGGCAAAGCCTTTTGCTTCGACGGCATCGCCATTCCAATCTAAGGCTTCGACAGGTTCAACAGGGCAGGGCATTGCTTTATTTAATTCATTCATAATATAGTTATTGTGACGGCCACCACCGGCGACATAAATTGTTTTGGGTTGTTTGGGTAAATGTTCGAAGGATTTTTGAACGCTCTGCACGGTAAAGGCTGATAGGGTTGCCACCGCATCTTCAACGTTTAAATCATAGGCACGTTTTATTAACCATTCATCCCGATCTAAAGATTTGGGTATTGGTTTGTTAAAATATTCATGGGTCAACCAATCATCTACCATGCTTTGATGAACTGTTCCTGCGCTGGCCAGTGCACCTTCACTATCATAACGTTTGCCTGTTTTTTCTTTCACAAGGTCATCAATAAGTGCATTGGCAGGGCCTGTATCAAAGGCACAAATGTCATGACGTTCTTCACCCAGCCATGTGACATTACCAACGCCACCTAAATTTAAAATAGCGATCGGGCGCGCCGCATCACTGGCAAAAGCGCGATGGCATAAGGGCAGTAATGGGGCACCTTGCCCACCCGCTTTAATATCGGCGATACGCATATCGGCAATAACATCAATTTTTACTTCATTAGCTAACTTTTGAGCATCACCAATTTGCCATGTGAAGCGTTGGGATGGGTCATGTAGAATAGTTTGCCCATGAAATCCAATGATATCGGCTTGATGGCCAAAATCTTCAATTGCTTGAATATGAGCATCCGTGACCAGTTTTTCGGCCTCTATCGTTTCTTTATTGGCGTGGCGAGACCCTAAAACATTTTTTAACTTCTGTCTGGCTTCATCGCTGTAAGTTATGGTTTTGAAGGCTTTTAACTTGGTGAAGTCTTTACCATCTGTTTCGACCAAGGCAAGATCGATCCCATCTAGGGATGTTCCTGACATCATGCCAATTGCGGTATAGACTTTGTTTTCACTCATGTGTAAATTCCCTAATTAGGAGTAACGTATGACAGACAATAATTATAAATCAGATTTCCTTAATATTCTAGCACAGCGCGGCTTTATTCACCAGTGCAGTGACTTTGACGCTCTTGATGCCAAATTGATGGAAGGGACGCAAAGTGCTTATATCGGTTTTGATGCGACGGCGCAGTCCCTTCATATAGGCAACTTGACGGGCATCATGATGCTGAAATGGTTTCAGCAATGTGGTCATAAGCCGATTACGCTGATGGGTGGTGGTACATCAAAAATTGGCGATCCTTCTTTTAAAGATGAACAACGTGTTCTTTTAACCGATGAGGTTATTCAAACCAACATCGATAAAATTCAAAACACATGCTTTAAGCAGTTTTTGGATTATAACGACACCCCGAATGGTGCGCAGATGGTCAATAACAATGACTGGCTCGATGGGTTAAGCTACCTTGCTTTTTTACGTGATTATGGTCGGCACTTTACCGTTAATCGTATGCTATCGTTTGACAGCGTTAAAACGCGTCTTGAACGTGAAAGCCCGCTTAGTTTGCTGGAGTTTAACTACATGGTTATGCAGGGCTATGATTTTGTGGAGCTGAATAAACGCCATAATGTGATCTTACAAATGGGTGGCTCTGACCAATGGGGCAATATTATTAATGGTGTTGATTTAGGTCATAAGTCTCACCAAATGAAGCTTATTGCTTTGACTGCACCACTTTTGACGACACCAGATGGTAAGAAAATGGGTAAAACGCTTAATGGTGCGGTTTGGCTGTCTGCGGATATGCTTAAGCCTTATGATTATTATCAGTACTGGCGTAATTGTGATGATGCCATGGTTGAGACGTTATTAAAACGCTTTACCATGATGCCGATGGAGGAGGTGGGTAAGCTTGCCGCACTTCAAGGGCAAGAAATTAACGAAGCTAAGAAAATACTCGCCTTCGAAGCCACAAAAATGTGTCACGGTGAAGCTGCTGCTAGTGACGCACAAGCCACCGCGCAAAAAGTTTTTGAACAAGGCAGCGTTGGCGATGATTTACCTTCTATCGAGGTGTCACAATCTGAATTGGAAAACGGTTTGACTTTTATTGACCTATTCATTCAGTGCGGCTTGGCAACCAGTAAAGGTGAAGTTAAACGCCTTATTAAAGGTGGCGGTGCAAAATGCAACGGTCAAGCCGTGAATGATGATGAGCTCACACTGACGGTGAATGATTTAACCGATGATAATTATATTAAGTTATCATCGGGGAAAAAACGCCACGCACTGGTGAAGGTGAAGTAATACACAGATCTAAAAAGTTATTGCTTGGCTTCTTCTTTTTTGACTTTTCTGTCGACGTCGCCTTCAAATAAAATTTTCCGTAAAAATCCTGGAGCCAAAACCGATAGGGGATTTACAATAGTGCTGGGGTCGTCGCTTGGGCCTTTTATAGTATAAGTCGCCGCAATTAAAGCATCACCACCCGTGAGCATATCACCAATAATGGGGATTTGCCCAATGACTTTATTGACGCCAGATAGGGGGATAATGGTTCCTGATATATTGGTTGTATTAGTAGCCATGTTCATTACGCCTTCAAATGTTAAACCTAACGAGTTTCCAGATGTGCGGCCATTTTCAACGACGAGTAAATTTCCTTCATCTTTAAACTTTAATTCAAATTCTGATTTTAATTTTGTAAACGCCAGTCCGTCATTATTGAGCAAATCATTGGCGCCGTTGAGACTCATAGCACCAAGCAACTTTGCTAAAGCTGGTGTTTTGCGCACTTTAAAATCTGTGATTTGAGCAGAGCCAAAAAGGTCATTACTTCCTTTTTGTGGTTGCGCCGAAATAGAAATTTTTCCTTCGCGTATTTTATTATAAATTCCCAAAGCCTTTAATGTATAGCCAGCATCGGTGGCATCCATATAAAAATCTTTGATGCCTTGTGCATTTGGTTTAAATCGAATGGCCGTTTTACCTTTTCCCATATCGGCATCCATTTCAATTCGGGTTGGGTCGTTACTTTTATTGAGTTCAAGATATAGCTCAACATTTTTCATTTCTGTTTTATCCGCGCTATAGATTTTTTTTGCAGTAATAGATAAATGCATGTCGCGTTTGTTGGTCTTTTTTTCTTCAGTTTTTCTATTTTCTTTGGATGGTAAAAAAGGTGTGATATCGATGGTTGCGTCATTCATTTGAATCTGTAAAACATCATTAGACGTGATTTCAAAATTCACATTGGCTGTGTTTTTATTCATTTTGATGTTGGGTAAAATTCCAGATTTTAAAGCTGTTGTATTATTTTTTCGTTGGCGGAATTGTAAGTTTGCGTTTGAGGTTGAAAAGCCTTCTGTGTTTAGTTTTAGGTTTGTAACTTCTTTTAATATCTTTCCTTCTATATGTGCAGTTAGATTAAGTGTTCCTGCGATGTTGGCCTGCTTATTATATTGCAAGCGATCAATAGTCATTATTGTTGGAGTCAGGTCGCCAGTAATATCGATGCTGGTTTTGGTGCCTCTTCTAACGTAATTGAGCTCAATAGGAAGCGTACCATCAATATATTGATTAAGGTTAATGCCAAAGCTGTTGCATAGATTGTTGTCTGCGATGAGTTTAGCAGAAATTTTAGAGCTATAATCCTTGCCTTTACTGTTTAGATATTGCTCCCACCCGACATCAATATCATAGTTATCGAGTTTGCCTTTGCCGTCTAATGATATCTTTCCATCTTTAATTTTTACATCGTAGGGCCCACCGCTTAACGATAATCCCTGTGTGATACTGGGTAAAAATAAATTCTGAGCAACGCCATCGACCTTAATTTTTACTTTTTCTTTGGGTAGTTTTTTTAATGCAGGAAAATTAAGATGAAGGTTGAAATCAACATTTCCTTTCACCTTGCTGCGGTCAAAAGGTAATTTTTCTTTCGTGATTAAGATAGGCTTAGCTGAGATATAATTCAAAACGGATTTCACAGGGCCGCTGGCATCAAGGTTAAGGTCAATAATACCTTTTCCTTTTTTGCTTAAATTTTTCAACTCAAATTTAATATTCTTGCCTTTGAGGTCTAAGATATTGGCGCTGCTGCCTAATAAGGTTAATGTATCTTTTTTGTAATTTCCTTCGGCAATAACATCGGTAACGGGAGCTAGTGTTTTACTATATTTTACCGTCACATCTTTCCCTTTAAAGTTGGCGGTAGTATCGTTAAATTTTACACTGCGTTTTATCGTTTTTTTATCGTTTTCAGAGCTTCTTTCAAACGTTTTTGTGAGGTTGAAGTTTGTATTGAAAACAATATCCGATAGTGTTCCCTTACTTAATTTTTTTGTCAGCCAAACGCCTAAAGGCGTATCAATATAATATTTGGGAAATACCGCGGCTGCTTTATCTAAGGCTAATTCTTCGATGCTAATTTGTATCGGTGCGGTTATTTGATTGTCTTGGAATGTTATTTTTGATGATGCGGTGATTGGGATATCCTCAATGGTGGCATTGAAGTTTTTAATATAAAATTCTTTTTCTTTGGCATTGAATTGACCGTTAAAAGCAATATTTTTTAAAGGTAATGCTGTCTTGTTTTTATCAGGGATGACGACTTGTCCAGAAGGAATGGATAAATCCACAGTGGCCAAATCTAAGTTTAAGTTGTTATCTAAGGCGGCTTTAATATCCCCATTTAACACTAAATCTTGTTTTGATAAAAGATCTATATCTTTGAAAAAGGGCGATATATGGTCGGTGTGTAGGTTTTTGACATTCGCGTTGACGGTTACATCTTCTTGTTGGCGTCTGTATGAAATATCCGAATTAAAGTGTGCCTTTTCTCCATTTTTTTCAGGGTAACTGACATTGATGTAACCATTTAAGCCGTAATTGTTCTTTTTTAAAGTGAGGTTTAATAAGGCAAGTCCTTCTTCTTGACTACCTTGCAAAACAACGTCTTTAATCCGTATTTGTTTGAAATCAGATAAGGTTTTTATGCCGCTTTGTTCAGTACTGGCAATATTTTTTAAAAAAATCTTCAACTTTCTTTTAACGTCATCGATATTGGGAAGTTGCGGTTTTACAGGACCATAAACATCTTGAATTTTTACGTTCTTCCAAAAATCATTCAAGCTGCCATCGGTGTTAAAAACACGAAAGGAAGGTTTATCGATGATGATTTTGGCGGGAAGTATTTCTCCTTTTAAAAGACCCATCCCCGATAAAGTGAAAGCAATCTCATTAATTTGTAGCGCGCTTTTTTCCTCTTGCTTGATGTCTACATTTTGTAAATCAATCAATAGCGGATCGGTGATTTCTGACCAAATGAGGTAGGCTTCACCAATCGTAACATCAATGCCATTATCTTGTTCGTTTAATGCTTTTTCGATATAGCCTTTGGCAAAAGCGAGATCAAGCGGGCCTTTTTTTAAACGTATCATCAGCGCGCCTGCCGCACTCATAACCATAATGGCAATAATTAGGCAAAAGCTTGTAATCCAGTTGATCTGTTTTAGGTATTTTATTGGCACGGGTTATTATATCCTAGTTGCTTGCTCTGCTTTGTTCTGGGCTTGACTTTAGACACTATAAAGTCATTCTTGTAACAGTACATACAAAATTAGAGGATATTATGACCGAATTGCAAATTGGTGATGTTGCGCCAGATTTTATACTGCCGACAGATGGGCAAGGTCAAGTGAGCTTGTCGCAATTGATGGGGCAAAAGGTCGTTTTATATTTTTATCCAAAAGATGACACCCCAGGCTGTACCAAAGAATCTTGTGAATTTAATACGAATTTAACAGCACTCAATAAAATGAATGTGCAGGTTATTGGTATATCAAAATGTTCTGTCAAAAAGCATGATAAATTTAAAGCAAAATATGACTTAAACTTTCCATTAGCGTCAGATGAGCATGGCACAGTGTGCGAAGATTATGGCGTTTGGGGTGAAAAATCCATGTTTGGGAAGAAATATATGGGAATTACGCGCTCAACCTTTCTCATTGATGAAGCAGGTAAAATTGCGCAAATTTGGCACAAGGTGAAGGTGAACGGTCATGTTGATGACGTTCTGCAGTCTCTTAAAGATTAAGTTAAGGGTTCGTTCGTTCTTTAAGCCGCTTTTTTACGGCGGATTGTCACAGGGATTTCACGACCTGAATTACCCGCGATATTCATGTGATCATGAACATGAACCAGCAAGTCATCCATTTTTTCATGGAAGAAATGGTTCGCGCCAGCAACGGTACGGTGATCAATATCAATGCCTTTTTGTGCCTGAAGCTTTTCAACCAGCTTGCAAACAGGTTCGGCAGGGACAACATTATCCTTTTCCCCTTGGATAATAAGTCCAGAAGAAGGGCAAGGGGCCAAGAAGCTGAAATCATGTAAGTTTGCAGGCGGAGCCACAGAAATAAATCCTTCAATTTCTGGACGGCGCATCAATAACTGCATACCGATCCATGCCCCGAAAGAAAATCCACCGACCCATGTGTAGGGTGAGTTTGGGTTTAAATCTTGCATCCAATCAAGAGCAGATGCCGCATCGCTTAGCTCTCCTTCGCCACGGTCAAAAACCCCTTGGGAGCGACCAACACCGCGAAAGTTAAAACGTAAAACAGAAAAACCACGCTGCTTCATGGCTTGGAACATCATATAAGTGATTTTATTGTTCATTGTACCGCCATGCTCTGGGCTGGGGTGCAACAATAAGGCAAGCGGAGCATTCGGCGTGTTTGAGTGATAGTAACGGCCTTCTAGGCGGCCTTCTGGTCCATTAAAGATAATTTCTGGCATAATTTCCTAACCCATATAGAATTTTTTTTGCGACGTTACTTTTCGTAATCATTTAAATCGCTTTACTTGTTTATATAGAGTTGATTTGCAAATGTCCAAATATTTCTTATAAGTCATTGATTCTATTGTGGATAGTGGGGTAGGATAGGCCGTTATGGAGCGCACTTATCTTGATTATAATGCGACGGCATTGATCCGTCCCGATGTTTTAACACTGGTCACGCAGGTGATGGGCGAGGTTGGCAATGTTTCCTCGGTGCATGAATTTGGCCGCTGCGCGCGTCACTATGTTGAGCAAGCACGTCGTCAAGTGGCGCAATTATGTGCGGTGCAAGAAGATCAAATTATTTTCACCAGTGGTGCGACAGAAAGCATTAATACCGTACTCTGCGGTTATCGTGATAAGCCAAGCTTAATTTCATCAATTGAACATCCTGCGACGATGGCTGCCGCGCCACATGCGACACTTATCCCTGTGTTGGCTTCTGGTGTTGTTGATATGGCGGCTTATCAAAATTTGTTAATTGAGGTTAAGCCTGCTCTTGTCTCAGTGATGCAGGTCAATAGTGAAACGGGTGTTATTCAACCCGTGAAAGAAATGTCGCAATTCGCGCATGAGGCGGGTGCTTTGTTTCATACCGATGCGGTGCAAGCGGCAGGGCGTATTGATATTTCATTAGACGCTCTTGGCGTTGATTTCATGAGCCTTTCTGCCCACAAAATGGCAGGGCCGCAAGGGGTCGGTGCTATCATATCTAAAAAAGGGGTGAGCTTACCGAAATTTATGCTGGGTGGTGGGCAGGAGAAAAACTGCCGCGCTGGTACACATAATACCGCAGGAATTGCAGGTATGGGCTTGGCGGCGGAATTGGTTTTAAAGAATATATCGCACTACAAAAAAATTGAAAAACTACGCGATGATATGGAGCGACAGATGCGTGATATTTCAAGTCAGATTACCATTTACGGCAGCGATGCACCGCGTGTGGGCAATACGTGTAATGTCGGGGTGGCGGGCTTGCCTGCGCAAACACAAATGATGGCACTTGATCTAGATGGTGTGGCGGTGTCTAGCGGTTCTGCCTGTTCCAGTGGCGCTTTTAAAGCCTCGCATGTTTTAACCGCCATGGGGGTGAGTGAAGAGGATGCAAAAAGTGCCTTGCGCATTTCTATGGGGTGGGCTACGACTGCTGCCGATATTGACCGCTTTCTCGAAAGCTGGAAGAAGATAGTAGAGAAAGCAAAGTGAACAAAATAAAGGAAGCGTCCTCCAGCTTGCTGGCATGACGGCTAAATAAAAATGCCGCTTATAAATTTTATTTTAAAAGATGGAACACATAAAAAAGTTGATGCGCCGTTGGGGTTATCCTTGATGGAGGTTGCCGTCAAAGAAAAAATTGAGGCGATTGAAGGGGCGTGTGGCGGTGGCTTGGCTTGTGCGACGTGCCATCTTTATGTTCATCCTGATTTTAAAGGTAAAACAATGCCAGAAGACGATGAGATCAGCGAAGATGAAGAAGATATGCTCGATTTAGCTTTTGATGTCCGTGATAGCTCTCGTCTTTGTTGTCAGATTATTGTCTCCGAGGAGATGGAAGGTTTAAACGTTGCCATGCCTGGTTCTGATATTGATTGGTAAAAGTCTAAATCTAGCCTTACCATCGTCACATTCATCGTGTTAGCTTATGACTATAATTTTTCAATATTTATAGATATTCATGCAACCATATTTTTCTTTTAAATTACTTTTTATTTTTGTCTTCGTTTTGATCTTACAAAGTGTTGGGGTTAATGACGCATTTGCGCTGGATGTTAAAGATGTTCGCTTTGGTGTTCATAGTGATAAGACGCGTATGGTGATTGAGCTGGATGAACAAACCAAGTTTCGTTCTTTCATGTTACCAGAAATTGAAGGTAAGCCTTATCGTCTTGTTGTTGATTTGCCAGACTTTGATTGGAAGGCAGGTAAAATTAGACGTCCTGCCAAAACCAGTGTATTGGATGTGCGTTCGGGCAGTTTGAAATCTGGTGTGAAGCGTTTAGTGGTTGATTTGGACAAGCCCGCGAAGCTTAAAACGGCTTTTTTAATTCCAGAGGCGGGCGGTAAGCCAACTCGCCTTGTTGTTGATTATGTGCATATCTCAAAACAGGCTTTTACTTCATCGGCGCGTACTCCTATTGGTACTTTGCCTGATAGTAGTGGCGACCTTAATTTATTGATTGCCAAGCAAACGGCGGAAGAGACTTCTCAAAAAACGCCAATTGCAACATCAGTTAAAAGTATATTGAGTAATGTTAACAAGAAAAAAACGACAGCAATAGCGGCGGTACAAGATATAATGGTGACGCCTGCGCATAAACCGATACCACCAAAAAATACGGTGGATAAAGCATCACCTAAAACACCGTTACGTATGCCTCTTATTGTGATTGATGCGGGGCATGGTGGGGCAGATTCTGGTGCAATAGGTGCGGAGCACCAATACGAAAAACATATTACTCTTTCGGCGGCCAAAATATTAAAGAAAATTTTGGAAGAAACAGGGCGTTACCGTGTGGTCTTAACGCGCCATAACGATAAATATTTGAAGCTTTATAAACGCGTGTCCGTGGCGCGTACGCAAGAGGCAGATTTATTTATTTCCTTACATGCTGATTCTATTGGGCGTTCGGATGTTCGTGGTGCGTCAATTTATACCTTGTCGAACAAGGCGTCTGATGCACAAACGGCAAAACTTGCGCAACGTGAAAACCAAGTGGATTTAATCTCTGGCGTTGATCTTAGTCATGAAGATAAAGATGTTGCTAATATTCTCATTGACCTGACGATGCGCGATACCATGAACCAATCGAAGTTCTTTGCCAATATCGTCGTCGATAAGATGCGTGGGCGTGGTATGCGTATTTTATCCCGTCCACATCGTTTTGCTGGCTTTGCGGTGTTAAAAGCACCAGATATTCCATCTGTTTTGATGGAAATGGGTTTTATGTCCAATAAAAGCGAGGCACGGTTATTATCAACTATGGATTATCAGCAGAAAATAGCGGCTGCCTTACGTGACAGCATTGATACCTACTTTAAAAGACTACAAAAAAATAGTCTTTAACTGCCATCAAAAGCTGTTTTATTTTGTTAAACACATGAAAAATCTCAATAATTTTGCACAGAATCAATAAAAAATAAAAAAAAGCTATTATCAAATCGAAAACTGTGTTGTATAAGGATGGAAGTTTTCCCGATAGGGAGGCTATGTTTATGAAATAGACAGAAATCCCTGTCACAATAAAAACGAAGGAACTAAAAATGAAAAAATTACTTTTAACAACTATGGTACTTGGTTCAACTGTTGCAGTTGCCGCTTGTTCAGGTACAACATCTGATGCAGATCTAGACGGTACATTGACACAAGCGCCTTACGCTGAAGAGCGTACAGTTGGCGCAACTGCTGGTAATGTTAACCTTGGTAACATTGGTTTGCCAAAAGTTGCAGCTCCTGCTGTTCGTTCTGCTGAGCCAGTATTTGAAAGCAGCCAAGTTAAATAATTAAACTTGTTTGTTATAAAATTTTTAAAAGGCTGTTTAGAAAATTCTGAACGGCCTTTTTTTTCTTGATTTCAGGGCATTATAATTATGATGACGTATCTATATAAAATATTGGTTCTTATTGTTTTATCTGCGTTGGGGGTCTTATGCGTCCCTTGGGCGATTCACCTTATGATTGCCGCCAATTTAATTGACAGTGCGGCTGTCCCTCCAGGCTTTTTAGAAAATGTTGTCAGTAAAGCTGTTAATGTATGGTTCGGTGCGGTGCTGGTGGGTGTGGTGTCTTTGTTTATTCAACAAAATTGGCGCATAGTCTTGGTTTTATGCCCGCTTATTCTGCCCCCCATCTTTACGCTTATTTACGCTATCTCTCAGGCATAATATTTATCTCTAAAATAACTGATCTATTAAATAAATAGTAATCCCTTTCTGTTACCATTGTATGTAGGGTAAAAAAGTTACATATATTACAACAGTTTATGGGTTAACAGCAAAAGATGAGTATTAAGTTTTCATTAACATTTAGCGCACAATACGCAACAGATGCACCAACATTAGAAGTGTTGTTGGGCGGAAGCGTTTTGTTTAGCGAGCTTGTCACGACTGTGACAGGGTCAGGCGTTGTGACCGTGACTTATGATATCCCTTATGCAGGGTCTTTAGCTGATTTGAATTTTAGATTTAACGATGCGTCTAGTGAATCAGGTCGTTCTATTACTGTTGAAAATGTCCGTATTAACGGACAAACGATTGATCCGAACGCATTTTCTTTAAGTGGTGGTGCGGCTGTTACAGGTGGCGCGGTGGCGTTAAATGGCAATGGCGCAGGTAGTTTGGTTAATGGCGCGATTGCTGATTATCTATTAGGCGTTAATGAGCCAAGCTTGGCTGAACTGGGTACAGTGACAGTTGCTGGAACAACAGGTAATGATACGGCTATTGTGGGTACGGCCGGCGATGACGTGATTAACGCCGATGCAGGGCATGATACGGTTTCTGCTGGTGCTGGCGATGATATTATTTATGGCGGTGATGGTATTGATACGATTTATGGCCATGATGGTAATGATTTAATCGTTGGTGGTGGCGATAATGACAGGCTTTATGGACGTAATGATGATGACCTTATTTATGGTGGTGAAGGTGCGGATAGAATTTACGGTGATGATGGTGATGATGTTTTAAATGGTGGAGCAGGTAATGATAAAATTTATGGTGGCGCAGGCAATGATCGTATCTATGGTGGCGATGACCACGATCTTATTCAAGGTGATGCAGGAAACGACATCATTGACGGCGGTTCGGGCGATGATGACATCCGTGGCGGTGAAGGCGATGATACTATAAACGGTGATGCAGGTCGTGACACCCTTCTTGGTGAAGATGGCAATGATACGTTAAGCGGCGGCGATGATAGTGACTTTATTCAAGGCGGCGCTGGTGAAGATATTTTAAACGGCGATGCAGGTAACGATACAATTTACGGTGGCGATGATAATGACACTATTGATGGTGGTATCGGTGATGATATTTTACGTGGCCAAGAAGGTGACGATACAGTAAGCGGTGATGATGGTAATGACTGGCTCTATGGTGAAAATGGGAATGATACCTTAAATGGTGGCGCAGGGCGTGACCGTTTATTTGGTGATGCTGGTGATGATATTATTAATGGTGGTGATGATGTTGACCGTGTCGAAGGTGGCGAAGGTAACGATACCTTAAACGGTGATGGCGGAAACGACTTTGTCGATGGTGGTGTTGGTGATGATATTATTGATGGTGGTGCAGGTGCAGATCGTCTTTTTGGTGGTGAAGGTAATGATGTTATTAATGGCGGCGATGGAAATGACGTTCTTTATGCGTCTTTAGAGGGTGTTTACCAAGATGCGGTGACTATAGCTGATATTTTAGCGTCTGACTCCGAAATTTCCTATAACGCGGCCACGGGTAATTTTTATAAGTATGTTCGTTCTGAAACAGGCGCCGTTGATGTAACGCATGGTGCGGCGGTCGCAGATGCAGCTAGCAACTTTTTAAATGGTTTTGCGGCGCATCTTGCAACAATTACAAGTGCAGCAGAGCAAACATTTGTTGGCGGCATCGTTAATGGTAGCCAGTGGGCATGGGTCGATGGCTCTGATGTAGATTCTGAAGGAAACTTTGTTTATGAATCTGGTCCTGAAGCAGGCACGTCTTTTAGCACAGCTTTATCATGGAATGGTGGAGATGTATCAAATACAAATACGGATGCGCGTGATAACGTTCTTATCTGGGATGGTGGAGGCGATGTTTTGTTTGCCTTTGATGGTGATGCTTATGGTTATGTCGCTGAATGGGAAGGCAGCGATGTAATTACACCAATTATCCAATCAGGATTTGATAGTCGCGGTGAAACAAACACCTTAAATGGTGGTGCAGGTCATGATACTCTGCATGGTTCTTTGGGTGATGATATTTTAGACGGTGGTTCTGGTAATGACATCTTAAATGGTGGTTATGGTGATGATACGGCTTCTTATGAAAGTGCGACAAATGGTGTACGTGTTAATTTAAGTACAGGTCTTGCCTTAAATCACGGTACAGATATTTTAAACTCTATTGAAAATGTAACTGGTGGTGATTTTAACGATAATATTACTGGCGATACAGGCGATAATGTTTTACATGGCGGTGCCGGCGATGACCGTATTTTAGGGGGTAATGGTAATGATACAATTTTTGGTGGTGATGGTAGTGATGTTATCGGGTCACTTGTTTTGTCAAATGATATAACCGTTGCCGATGTTTTAGCGTTAGATGATTCTTTAAATTATAATGCTGCGACAGGAAATTTTTATAAATTTGTGAGTACAACCTCAACATGGACAGATGCCAATGCGGCGGCGCAAGCTGATATCTTGTTTGATACGGCAGGTCATCTTGTTGATATTAATTCTGCGGCGGAACATGCTTATGTTTCTTCTATCGTTGATAGTGGCGCACATTTCTGGTCTGGTGGATCAGACTCGGCTGTTGAAGGTCAATGGCAATGGTCTGATGGGACTGTTTTTTGGGATTCTGGTGCATCGACAGGTGAATATACTGACTGGTTTAACGGTAGCGATACCTCAAATAGAGATGATTATGATAACTTGATTATTCTGAATGGAGATAATTTCTCTAATCAATTTTATGCCTTTACGGGAACAGGTTTTTCTGCGGCTTACCTTATTGAGTGGGAGGGCGCAAGCGTCTTAGATTATAGCTTAGCCGTGAACACAACAACTGACGTGACAACGATCTCAGGTGGTAATGGCCAAGACAGATTATATGGCGGTCAAGGTATTGATATTTTTGTTTTTGAAGCTGCGACGGATTATTCGTTAGTTGACCGTATTCATAACTTTGTGACAGGAACGGATGGCGATGCGCTTGATATTTCTGATCTTCTCACAGATACATCAGGCGATATTACAGAGTATATTCAATTTGTTGATAGCGGCCCTAACGATACACTTGTTCAAGTTGATCGTGATGGTGCAGGAACTGACCATGGTTTTGAAAATATCGCTAAGATATTTGATTTAAACGGTCTTGACGAAGTTACCCTTCACACTGACGGTAATATTATCATTTAGCCTATTTTTTCGCCGTTTGTTTAGCTGGCCTTTTTCTAGGGCTAGAACCATCATTCTTTTTGTTTTTAAAGCTACGCCCTTTACTTGGCCCCTTATTTAGACCTGCACCGCTCTTTGATTTGTATGGCTTGTAAGGTTTTTTTCTCTTCTTTGCGCTTTCATCGTCTTTTTTACGATCATCACCTTTATCATTATCTCTACTATTTCTACGGCCTTTACCTTCGAATTTTTTCTTGAAGGGCTTCTTACCGTCACTGTCTCTATCATCTCGTTTTTTGTAACTGCGTTTTTTGCTGCTCTCGTGCTTGCTTCCGTTACGCTTTCTGTCTCTATTGCCTTTAAAGCCACCGCCACTGCGTCTTGGTTTTCTTTTTCTATTACCTCTTTCGTTGCCGCCTCTATCTGGTTTAGCATTCGGGTCTAACAGACGTTCAATCGCCGCCCATTTTTGTTTGTCGGGGTTGGAAACAAAGCTAATCGCTGATCCCGTTGATCCTGCGCGGGCTGTACGTCCCATACGATGGATGTAATCCTCGGCCACTTGTGGTAGATCATAGTTAATAACATGTTCAATATGCGGTACATCAAGACCACGTGCGGCGATATCTGTGGCAATCAAAACTCTAAAATTTTTTTTGCGGAAATTTTGCATGACTTTATCACGTTTGTTCTGACGCAAATCACCATGTAAGGCTTCTGATGTAAAACCATCACGGCGTAAGTTTTTAGCCATTCTATCGGCACCATGTTTTGTTTTAATGAAAACAATGACAGACCCTGTGCGATCATAAAGCTGGTTTAACAGCTCTTGATATTTTGCACCTTGTTCAATACGAACAACTTCTTGTTTAATATTTTTGGCAATGACATTTGTTTTACCAACAGAAATTCGTTGTGGTTTGTTCAGGTATTTACTGGATAGCTTCACAATGCCACTCGGTAACGTTGCTGAGAACATGAGTGTTTGACGCTTTTCTGGTAAAAATTTGATAATACGGTCAAGTTGAACACCAAAACCCATATCAAGCATACGGTCTGTTTCATCCAAAACTAAAAAATCGGTATCACTTAAATCAATTGTCCTACGTTCCAAATGGTCGTTAATACGCCCTGGCGTACCCACAATAATACGTGGATCTCTTTTTAATTGGTTCAACTGCTTGCCCATTGGCTCACCACCAATAATAAAGGCGGTATTGATAGGGCTTTTATATCCTAATAACTGATGAATAACTTCTAAGACTTGTTTGGCCAGCTCGCGAGTCGGTGTCAGAACAAGAGCCGATCCTTTTTTAGAAGATAAAATCTTTTCGACTAATGGAATGCTAAACGCAGCGGTTTTCCCTGTCCCTGTTTGGGCAGAGCCTAAAATATCGTGACCATCTAATGCCATGGGTATAGCTTGCGCCTGAATGGGTGTTGGCGTTGTATAGTCCATTTTGGATAATGATTTATTTAAATCTTCAGATAGGCCAAAGCTTTCAAAGTTTTTCATGGTTTTACTTCCTCTATATATGATCCAACAAAACAACCTCAATACATCATGTATTGAGTGTTTTTTTAATGAACCTTTTTTATATAAATGTGAACTTTGCTGAAAGCGTGAGGTTGTAATGTTCACATATCCGAGAAATCTGAAAAGGATATTTTTTTCGTAAGCTCTGTCCTTCACAATTAAAGTGAAGGAAACATTTATTTGTTTCTACTTAATTCTTCTTGGCGCAGGTTATGACAGGGTTTTGGGACTCTGTCAAATTTTTCTTGCATCAAGCAAATGGAGAGGGTGGTTCTTTTAGATTAAGGAGCCAAGAAGATTAAATATAAATTGTACCCTTCATATAGAGTGTTGCTTGCCCTGTGATATAGACACGGTCATTTTTGAGCTCTAAATCTAAATAGCCGCCGCGCGGCGATGCTTGATATGCTTTTAACTTTGTTTTGCCTAATTTTTCAGCCCAGATAGGGGTTAGGATACAATGAGCTGACCCTGTCACAGGGTCTTCGGGAACACCAACATTGGGGCCGAACCAGCGAGACACAAAATCAATATTATTGTTATTATCTGTTTTTGCGGTGGCAATGACGCCGCGACATTCAGAAATTTCGGATAATTTGGACATATCTGGATTCATGTTTTCAATAGTCTTGGGGTCATTATAAATCACAAGCCAATCAGGGCCATGGTATAATTCATCAGGCTTGTGACCTAGTGCGTCTGTTATACGTTCATCAATATCAACTTTTGTGTGTTCCCAAATGGGAAAATCCAGTGTTAGTCCATTTGCGCTTTTGTAGACGATAAGGTCACCAGAGAGGCTTTTGAATTTGATAGTGTCTTTATCGTAATTTAGTACATTATAAATAACCCATGAGGTTGCAAGTGTGGCGTGCCCACATAAATCGACTTCGACGGTTGGTGTAAACCATCGTAGGTGAAACCCATCACCATCAGGTATAAAGAACGCCGTTTCGGCCAAGTTGTTTTCAAGGGCAATATTTTGCATGACATCATCGGGAAGCCATTTCTGTAGTGGTACAACAGCGGCAGGATTGCCTTTAAAGACATCGCTTGTGAAGGCATCGACTTGATAGATGGGTAATTCCATTGTTTTGTTCCTTTTAAAAATAAAGGCGATGCTTTTAAAGCACCGCCTTGTTGAATTTTTTATATCTTTTTAAGATTATTCAGAAGCGGTTTTCTTTGGTTCTTCTGTTTCTTCAGCTTCTGCGCCTTCTTCTGATTTCACATCAGCGGCAATTTGCATTTTAATGATCTTGTCTGGATTTTTTGGTGGTTCACCACGTGTGATGTCATCAACATGATCCATACCGTCAACAACCTGCCCCCATACGGTGTATTGGTTGTTTAGGAATGAGCAATCATCAAAACAAATAAACCATTGTGAGTTGGCAGAATTTGGAGAGGCTGAACGCGCCGCACCGATTGTTCCGCGACCAAAATTATAGTCGTTAAATTCTGCTTCTAAATCGGCCAGTTCTGAACCGCCTGTACCCGTTCCTGTTGGGTCACCAGTTTGTGCCATGAAACCATCGATAACGCGGTGCCATACAATACCATCATAAAAACCTTCACGTGTTAATTCTTTAATACGTTCAACATGCTTTGGTGCGATGTCTGGCATCAGTTTAATTTTGACTTGACCGTCTTTAAGATCAAGAAGAAGAGTGTTTTCAGGATCAAGCTCTGCAGCTTTTGTGTCGGCTGGTGCAGTCATAATGAGTAAGCTCCCTAATAGTAAAGTGATGGTTTTAAGCATTTTATAATCCTTAATTGATTGAAATGAAAGTCTAAAATGCCATAGCAATAGGGCATTTACAAGGCGAGTATGTGGTATTTGCTTGGGTTATTCAGCGGCAAGAAGAATAGTTTCTTCATTATGAGCATCAATACGGTCACGAATTTCGCAGATACAGGTACCACAGCATGGCTTTTCACCGCCTGTGCAGGCTTGATAAACGCTAGAGGCCTTATTCTTTACACTTTCATCCTGAAGGGCACTATCAAGGTCTTTATCCGTAAATGGGTTGCATAGGCAAACATACATAATATATCTCAATTCCTTGTTTTAATAATCGCGTAGCGCGTTTACGCGCCTGAGTACCTCTAATAATGAGAACGAATCTCACTTAACCAAGATAATGCAATTGAGAATTGTTTGCAAATAAATTATATTTTTATTGACATAATTTTTTATTTTTATTAATTATTGTGCATGTTACAACAAGTTCAAGTGCCGCGTCATTGTCCATCCAATCCTTTGGTTAGCTATAGGTTACCTAAAGCGGAGATGCATACGCATATCTCAATGGCTTGCCCCAATTGGCTTGTTGAGGAAAAGCAAGATGCAATCGAGAATGAAGCTTTAGATTGTATTTTTGATAATAAGCAAAAGCGATATTACCCAGACTTATCCAATTTTCATGCAACTTATGAAGCATTAAATGACTTTGTTCAAACAGAAGAAGATTTGATGTGCGTTACAAAATCATATTTGACGCAAATCGCGGCTGAAGGATGTATTTATGCAGAAATTTCTAACAGTTTTCGTAATGAAAGTAGATTTGAAACACAAATAGAAATTTTAACAACTGTTATTGATGAAGTGAAAGAAGAAACGGGTCTTGAAACGAGAATTGTTGCAACCTCACTTCGAAACCATGGTGCTATAAAAGCAGAAGCAATGGCAGATTATCTATCGTTTAAAAAGAATGATAATGCTTTTCGATATGTGACCGGTTTTGGGTTAGTGGGGGATGAAGGTGTTGATAGTATTGCAGAATATAAACAAGCGTTTCATAAAGCATGGCATGAAGCGGGCTTAGGCTTAACACCACATGTTGGCGAGCAGTACGTTGAGAATGTTATTGATTTTTTAGGAGCTGTTCCTGACGATGCTCTTAAGATTAAATCAGATGATCATCGCCGTTTGAGAGTGGGGCACGGAACTTTAACTTATTTATCGACAGCGTTGTTAGATATTTATGCTGACCATGATATTTGTTTTGAAGTTTGTTTGTCAGCAAATAAGCGTATAGGCCTTCCGTCTCAAACAAGAAACCTTCGTCCAAATATGGTTGTTGGAGAAGATTCTGCCCTTATATTAAACCAGAAATTACGGCAATATTATAACGCATTACAAAATCACCCCTTACCCGTTTTTGTAGAACGGGGTATATCTGTTTGTTTAGGGTCAGATAACCCATTTTTAATGAACACAAGTATAGGAAAAGAATATGCTTTGGCCGTTAAAAATGATTTGCAACAAGAAGGCGATCTTATTCAGTTCACACGACATGCAATTGAACATGGAAATATGGAATCGGCTACTAGGCGAAAGCTTTTAGAAAAGGTGAGTCAATATCAACATAATGCTTAATTTTCTATCTATCACATAATTTTTGTTGCGAGAGATATTCGAGCTCATCCATTTTATATTGCAACAAATCGGCTTGGTTGACGGCGGTTTGTTTGCGGTGATTGAAAAGAGTTTTACCAATCGTATATATACCACCCACATAAGGAACGCCTGCCATACTGGCACCGATTGTGCCGACTTTGGCGGCAGTGTCAGCAACTTGTGAACCATTGCCTGTTTTTGTGGTTTTTGAATCATAAAGGGCGGCGCGTGTTTGCTCAATCTCGGCACTAATCGCCGCGCAATCCATATCTTGATCTATGGTGAGGGGCGTTTGCGATGAGGCGCAAGCGGACAAAAATAAGGTTAGTGTGATCCATAAAATTGGTGATTTTTTTTGAGGTTCTTTTAACAAATTTCTACCCTTCTTTTAGTGTTACTCTTTTGCATCTTCCCCTTCAGCATTGAGAGCGAGGAAGTTTTGAAGTCCCATATCTGCAATCATTTGCAGTTGAGTTTCTTGATGGTCAAGGTGGTTTTCTTCTTCAGCCAAGATTGATTTAAATAAATCAGAGGTGACATAGTCACCCGCTTTTTCCGCCGCGGCAATACCATCACGGTAATGCTTAATACCATCAGTTTCCAGCATCATATCACATTCGATGACTTCTTTCACGTTTTGACCAATTTTTAGCTTCCCAAGGTCCTGTAAGTTAGGCAGACCGCCAAGTAACAAGATACGATCAATAATTTTTTCTGCATGAACCATTTCTTCGATGCTTTCGACTTTTTCATGCTTGGCAAGCTTTGTCACGCCCCAATCTTCGAGCATTTTGGCATGCAAGAAATATTGATTAATCGCGGTTAATTCGCCTTTTAATGCTGTGTTGAGGTGTTTGATGACTTCTTTATCGCCTTGCATGATGGTTTGTTCCTTTTGTTTGTGTGATGCTTAACTATTTAATGCGCGTTGTATGATGCTGTCAATATGGTTGGTGTAGACTTTGTAATCAAAGATGGCTTTAATCGCGCCTTCATCAAGCTTATCGGTGACGTCTTTATCTTCTAAT
>CAZYHI010000016.1:0-22190 GCA_964647515.1 uncultured Micavibrio sp.
ACCCGAACGGTTTAAATCCACGAAAGACTTTGTCGGGTGCTGGTCATGGATGGATTTTCCTGCATCTTGTTCTAAATGCAAACGCGTAATGCCAATATCTTTGGTCGTGCCATCGGGTAGATCGATCTCAATCTTGCCTTCACCCACAATCGGGTCCTCAAATTGCGAAATTTGGTAGCCCTGCGGTAGGTCCGCATAAAAGTAATTCTTACGGGCAAAAATTGATGTTTTGTTGATTTGCGCGTTTAGCCCTAATCCCGTTTTGACCGCTTGATTGACGCACTCACGGTTCAGTACAGGCAACATACCTGGCATCGCGGCATCAACGAAGGAAACTTGTGTGTTTTGCTCCGCACCAAAATTTGTCGCCGAGCCAGAAAAAAGTTTAGATTTCGCCGTGACTTGGGCATGGATCTCCATCCCAATCACAATTTCCCAATCCCGAGTTTCGCCTTTAATGAGTGCTGACATATCTTAATCCGTTTTATTAATGATGTTCTCTCTATATATAAGGTAAATTCCACTTAAAACAATGATTATTGCCCCAATAATTGTTGAAATTTTATAGAACACAACCCAAGACTTGCTTCCCGACATAACTTTGAAATTGTGGGTCGGATTCTAACAAGCTCATCGGGTCTTGTGCATTGGGGTTGCGTGCCAAGATGTCTTCAAATAATTGTTTACCATTTTGTCCTAAATGTTTGGCGACTTTGTTAGACATGCAGCCGCATAATTCTGCGGGATCTTGCCCTAAAGTCGATGTTCTAGGGTTGGAGATACAAGTGTTGTAATAATGATCTCTTGCGGGATATTCCATGCAAGGGGCATAGACATTAATCAACATATAATGAAAAGCTTTGCGAACCGAAGGGCCAATGCCGCGCATCGCGGCAATACGGTCGGTTGTCATGGTTTCCATCATTTGTACAGCGGTGCAGGCGCACAGATAATCTTTGTTTTCTGATGACATGGGTTGTGATGTTGGCTTGCTCAAACAGCTATGATAATATTGGTCAGCCATGGCTTTTGTTATCTCTTTTGCTTGCGCGTTTAGAGGGGTGGTTAAAGCAAACAGGACAAGTAAAATAAATAAACGCATGGTGAAAACCTTTCGTTAAAATGTTTTTTATGCCGCTTTTTTGCCTGCCATCATTTGTGGTTGCGCAGTAAAGTTTGCAGCTGTTTCAATCGACTGCCCAACACGAAGAATCATTTCTTCATCCCATGGACGTCCAATAATTTGAAGTCCTAACGGTAAACCTTGCGCGTCTAATCCAGCAGGAACAGACATGCCCGGCAGTCCAGCCATTGAAGCGGGAATCGTAAAGACATCATTTAGGTACATCTTAACAGGGTCGTCCTCGTTTTCGCCAATTTGGAACGCCGCACTAGGAGCAGTGGGGGTTAGAAGGGCATCACACTCTTTAAAAGCATTGGTGAAATCGTTAGAAATAAGGCGACGAACCTTTTGCGCTTTGATATAATAAGCATCGTAATAACCCGAAGAAAGCGCATAAGTTCCAATCATAATACGGCGGATAACTTCGTCACCAAAACCTGCCGCACGGGTGTTCTCATACGTTTCATCAAGGCTGTCACCATCAACACGAAGTCCGTATTTCACACCGTCATAACGGGCAAGGTTGGATGATGCTTCTGCTGGTGCAATCACGTAATAAGTTGGAAGGGCGTATTTTGTATGTGGCAGGGACACGTCAACAATTTCTGCACCCGCATCTTTGAGCATATCAATGCCGTTATCCCATAATTTTGAAATTTCATCAGGGATGCCATCAATGCGGTATTCTTTCGGAATACCAATTTTCTTGCCTTTAATATCTTGTGTGCAGGCGGCGGCGAAATCAGGCACAGGCATATCCGCACTGGTTGAATCTTTCGGATCAAAACCGCACATGGATTTTAAAAGTAAAGCACTGTCTTCAACGGTGCGACCAAACGCGCCAGCTTGGTCGAGTGAAGAAGCAAAAGCCACAATCCCCCAACGGGAACACCGCCCATAGGTAGGCTTAATACCAGCCAAGCCACAAAAGGCCGCAGGTTGACGGATTGAACCACCCGTATCTGTGCCCGTTGATGCCATCGCGATACGCGCGGCAACGGCGGCGGCAGATCCGCCAGATGATCCACCAGGGACAAGGTCTGCATTACTGCCATCTGCTTTCCATGGGTTAATGACGTTACCAAATTTTGATGTTGTGTTCGATGATCCCATCGCAAATTGATCTAGGTTAGCTTTACCAAGAGACACCGTTCCCGCATCAAGTAATCTTTGTGACACTGTGGACTCATATTTGGGAACAAAATTTTCTAAAACACCACTAGCCGCTGTCGTTCTTACATCTTTTGTGCAGAATAAGTCCTTCATCGCGATAGGGATGCCATCAAGGTCACCCGCATTGCCTGCTGCGCGGCGTTCATCACTAGCTTTGGCTTGTGCTAGCGCGATTTCTGGTGTTTCAGTGATGAAGCAATTTAAATCCTTCGCCGCCGCCATTGCATCAATATGTGCTTGCGTGATTTCAACAGAGGTGAAGTCTTTATTATCGAGGCCTTTTAACGCTTCGGCCATTGTCATGTTTGTTAAGTCAGTCATAAT
Source organism: uncultured Micavibrio sp. (assembly GCA_964647515.1). Classification (GTDB taxonomy): domain Bacteria; phylum Pseudomonadota; class Alphaproteobacteria; order Micavibrionales; family Micavibrionaceae. Next base: position 2,621 of record CAZYHI010000016.1, read on the forward strand.
ATTTTACCTTATTTTAAACCGCAAATGAACGCAAATACACGCTAATTTATTTTGATAGTATAACGCGCTTCCATTCAAGTTTTGTATGTTTGAAGTTTAATATGACGCCCATGGTTAGGCCCGTCACTTTTAAATAATTCATTGTTTGCCCAATTTCGTGGTCTGTAATTTTGTTTATCGTTTTTAACTCAACTATAATTTGCTCATTAATAATAATATCAGGGATATAAGTTCCTAAATTTTGCTCTTTATAAATCACATCAAAAGGTTTTTGAGAGTCCACTTTAAAACCAGAGGAAGTTAGCTCATAGATCAATCCTTTTTCATATATTTTTTCTGCAAAGCCATGTCCTAAATTATTTAAAACAGACATGGCTGCACCTGTGATTTTATAAACTTCATCGGCAAAAGGGTAAGTTATATTTGTTTCATTTGTGTTCATTTGTGTCTATTTGCGGTTCGTAAATTTTGTCTTAGTGGTTAAATTTGTACGGGTTAGTGGTTGTTTCTTACTCCACTACTTTCGGGACAACGAAGTATCCTTCTAATTCTTCTGGTGCATTGGCAAGAACCTCTTTGGCATATCCGCCATCGGTCACTTCGTCTTCACGCAAGCGCAAATCAATATTAACAACAGAGGCCAGTGGCTCAACATTATCCGTATTAACTTCGGATAGCTGTTCGACAAAGCCAATGATATTGGATAGCTGAGGAACAAGTTCTTCTAGCTTATCATCATCCATCTGAATACGGGCGAGGCGTGCCACCTTGGCAACATCTTGTTTGGTTAGAGACATAGTTAAACTTCCTTTTGATTTCTTGATATTTTTTAAACGGCTTGGGGAATAGACGCAATAGTAATCTTTAGCCATCGTCATTGCGAGGAGGGCTTTGCGTAGCGGGCTTGCCCGCTTGAGCATAAAAAAGCCTGACGTGGCAATCTATTCATTAGAGTGGATTGCTTCGTCCAAGAAGGGATGGGCTCGCAATGACAAAAAAAGGATGTTACAAATCAAATCATGAAATTTCAATTATTACAAGATTGTCGTGGGCGGATGCCTAAAAACTGCCGCCTTATGGGCTTGGATTTAGGCAGCAAGACAATCGGCGTCGCGGTTAGTAATGCTGAACAAACCATCGCTACACCTGTTGCAACCATCAAGCGCACGAAGTTTTCAAAAGATATCTTAGAGCTTAATAAGATTATCAAAGAGTTTGAAATTGGGGGGTATATCCTCGGTTGGCCACTGAATATGGATGGCTCGCAAGGACCACGCTGTGACGTGACGAGTTCCTTTGCCGATGAAATGACGCGCCATCCCGATATTTTTGGCGCGCAGCCCTTTATTGCCCTACAAGATGAGAGGTTATCCACAAGCGAAGTGGATAAGTTCGTGCATAACCGTGTGGATATTAACCGTACTAAAAAACGTGGCGCGAAAGAAAGCGGTCTGACCGACCAACTCGCCGCGCAGGTTATTTTGCAAGGGGCTCTTAATTGTTGACATAATTAACAAGGTTAATTATATTCACTTTCTTACTTAAAGTTAAAAGAGAAAAAACGTATGTCTACTTTAGAAATAATGACTCGAAATGTTTATGCCTTGGCGGCTACCAAAACCTTACAGGCGGGCGCGCATATACTGGATATAGTGAATGTGCTTGATGCTGCCGTAGGGAGTGGCTATTCTGAATCTAAGTTACCAAGTGAATTTACAGTCCCCGTTTATGTAGGCATTCAAAGGGCTGTGGAAGCGACAGTTTCTGAGGCTGTTAAATTAGGTAAAGTTTTAGCGGCTTTAGGAGTAGGGCACACGCCAGTTCCTTTAACGCCCTTGAGAACAGAGGGAGATGTTCCTAAAGGATTCATAACAGAAGCTTATAGAAATGATCCAAATAGATTAGAAACGGTCACTACAAGACCCCATCTTGTGAGGGAGTTTATGAACGTTGGTGGGGTAATTGCTACAATATACCCTACAAAAGCTCTAGATAATCCACCAGAGGGTATGAAATTTTTTCAGAAAGCCCTTAGAGAGAATCCAGATACTTTAGTTGACGCACCAAGTTCAAATTTTGATACGTCTTTAACTGGAGCCACTTATTGGATACAAGACCAAGAGGGAATGCTGAAGATCTCATTTCAAGCGCACCAGGCAAATACCGAGGAAGTTCTTGGAAGAAATTGGGGAGTAACTATTGAAAGAACAGCTAATGACGCCCCTGACACAGGTAGATTTGGAACTATTGCCCAAGTCATAAAAGACGCAGGACAGGATAAAGATATGCTACTTGAGCGAAGTCGTAGAATTATTGCTGCTAAAATGAGCCCTAACCATACCTAATCAACTCACCTGAATAACGTTTCATCCAGCTTTTACCTTTGGAGTAGTTTGCGCTCAAATCTTCGCAAACATGCCAAAAGTCTGGCGAATGATCCATATGGCATAGGTGGGCAACTTCATGGGCAACAACATAATCAAGCGCGTCCAGCGGTGCAAAAATTAACCGCCAAGAATAGCTAAGCTTACCATCTTGGGAGCAACTGCCCCAACGACTGATGGTGTCTTTAACATCAACGGATACAACTTTTTTATGAAGCACTGCCGCTTTTTCATGGGAGAGGGCGGTCAGTTCCTTTTTCGCTAAATTAATGATAAAACGTTTAATACGCATTGTTGAGTTTTCTTTGTTTGTTGTTACTAATAATTCATTATTTTTCAATATAATATCAGTTTTCTTTAATGTTTTATCATAGGTAATGTTAATCACTCTATCTTGCCCCAAAAGAGGGATGGTTGTGCCATGGGTAAATTCAATAACTTGCGGTAGCTCCGCCAATTTTTCCCTAATCCAGTGTTTATGTTCAAAAGCGAACAAATAGGCTTGGCGCATAGAGCCACGCTTGGGGACAACAAGGTTGATAATCCGTTTCTTAGGATCAAGCCGTAAAGCCATTCTTTTAGCGCGAGGATTGATTTTTAAGGTTAAATCGGGCGAAATATCGGCAAAAGGATAGGTTTTGAGGGCGTTATCAGCCTTTTCTATGCGTGAAATTGCATGAGAACGGGTGTTTTTAGCGTTTTGGAGTGGTTTTGTACCCACAATTTCCTCAATAAGCTCGTTAAATTTGAATAAATTCACTATATCGTCCTAAAAACAGATGGCAAGATTAAACTAAAATTTTTGTATATTCACCGTTAGGCGGCTATAACCCAAAGTGATTATATGATAGATTCTTCTATTATGAGCGAACAAATCAAGATTTTACATGAAACAGTGCTAGGTATACATGAGGCGATATTTGACCCCTCGCGTTTGCCGCTGGCTATCATCGCGATATTGCTTGTCACATTGCTGGGTATGATGCGTGGCGCGCTTGGTGGCAATGCGATGCCGTTTTACTGGCATATTGTTGAAATATTTTTTGGTAAGCTGGGTGCGAGGATGAATAAACGTGGGCGCAAGCAAGGGGATTTGATCTTTCGTGGGCTGATCTTCATGATTATTGTTCTCTTATTCTCATTTGTTATCGGTCAGGGCTTTGAATTGGCGGTGCAATATTACCCTGTTTGGTCGGTGGTTGAGATTGTCGCGCTCAGTCTTGTTCTAACATCGGGTGCCGTAATGGCAGCGCAAGGGCGGCTTTATCGTGCCTTGAATGAAAAGAAAGTAACACAAGGGGCGTACTTTACGGTGGCACGCTCGACACGTACAGATTTTAGCAAAAGCGATGATTACACTATCACGCGCATTGGTATGGGGATGGGCTTGAAAGCTTTTGATAAGGGGATTGTCGCACCCGTCCTATGGTATCTGATATTCGGACTTGTCGGTGCGTACGTTTATGCAGGATTAGCGGCGATGCAGTGGATTTTTGGCCGTGAAGGCCATAGCAAAGGTTTCGGTAAGGCGATTAATGCTTTGGAAGAATTAATGGGCTTTATTCCAAACTTATTCAGCGGTCTTATTGTCGCCTTGGCAGGTATATTAACACCAACGGCGGGTATGACGCGGGCATTTTTGGGCTTAATGAAGGTGACGGGTAAGGCACGTTACGGAGAAGGGGGTTTGCCTTTGACCGCCGCCGCTTATGCGTTAAATGTCAGCTTGGGCGGGCCAACGCAAAGCCTTGATGGTGTGAACATCCCACGAAGCTGGGTCGGACCAAAGGGGGCAACAGCACAATTGGTAGCCAAGCATCTTCACCGTGCGGCCTATATCGGGTTTATGGCGCATTTATTGTTTTTGGCTAGTCTTGGCGGTGCATTATTGTACGCTCCATAATTGTTTTAAATCAAATACTTAAGGCCAATATTAAGTAATTCTTAACATTACTCCTTTAAAATTATAGCTGGAATAGCTGTGTTTTAGTAAATGAGAGGATTAATGTGATGATGAAAATATTCAAAATCTGCATTCTTGTTATTTTACCCGCTTTTATATTGAGTGGATGTGCGGGCGTTTTACCGATGCCTGGTAGCAGTGAATCCGTTAATCGTGATTTTTATGAGAATGATATCAACATGAAGGAGCGTGTCTTATCTTTGCGTGAAGGTATGACAACAGACGCTGTTTTTGCTCATTTGGGTCGTCAAGAAAGTGATTTTATCCTATTAGATAGAACGCAAATTGTTGCTGTTTTATATGGTGGGCAACAGCTTGAATTTGTTCAAAATGTGAAAAACCCTATGCATGAGCGTGATTTTCTACGTGGATTATCAGGTTATAAGCTGATCTTTAAAAAGGTAAGACGTAAGCATGGTATCAGCTCCCCCATATCTTTAAGAACAAAAGAGTTTGGCTATAGTTATGAGACAAATCTAATATTCAAAGATGGTTATTTGTTTGAACAACCAATTTTGTCAGGCGGTGCAGTTGACGTTATTTCAAAAAAGACGATCTTTGATTATATGACACCAGCAACAGTTATGGGGCAATTTGGTATCTAGGGTAGATCCTAGGGCAGGCCTTAGAAATTAATCTTATTCACTTATGATAAAACCCGTGTAAAACGCTTGACTTTGTTGGGCGAATTCCCCTATTGTCCGCTCAGAATTGAATGACTATTGAATAATTGAAGTAAGGTGTAGCGGGTTTACCCGCCTGAGCCTCATTAAAAAAGGAATAAGATTATGGGCCGTCAATGTATGATTACTGGTAAGAAACGTATGGTTGGAAATAACCGCTCTCATGCGCGTAATGCAACAAAGCGTACTTTTGAAGTTAACATCCAAGATACAAGTGTTTATAGCGAATTGCTAAAGCGTAAAGTGAAGATTCGTGCCTCTGTTCATGGGTTGAGAACGCTTGATCATAAAGGCGGCATTGATGCGTATGTGATGGACACAGCCAAGACGAAGCTTGATCCTGCTTTACGCCCGATTAAAGTGGCTGTTGAAAAAGCAAAAGAACAAGCTGCTGCATAAGTTTAATAAGCGTTCTTTATAAATTAATTGAACCCGTTTGGAGGATTTCTAAACGGGTTTTGTTTTGTCTTGTGAGTTTTCTGTATATTTAAGTTACTTTACCTTTGACAAAAGTTATATTTTATTGCCCTATATTGGACATAATAAGTAGAAGGTAATATGACTGATTTAACTAAAAGCATGAATACACAGGCTCAACGGCTTCAACTGCCTGATGGGGAGCTCACAGTATACGATGCCAGTAAATTCATTAATTCAGTTGTGAGCGCAAAGGGTGCGACGGCTTTAAATGGTGATGATGCCAAACGGGTTTTTGATTTTGTTGACGGACTAGCATTAAAACCACAATTGAAATTTCCGTTACGTGGGGAAACTAAAAAATTTAAGCAGGCAACTTTTTTACAAGCCCAATGCTATCAGCATTCAATAGGTGTTGAACGGGATATTCAGGTTGCAGCAATGCAATATATTAAAGTGCTGTCGGCAGGTTATAGGCAGGCACCTGCTGCGCGTAACGCCTTACTTGAGCTTAATCGAGAATTTCTTGATATTATGGAGTTGAAGGCTGACGAGTTAGCAGAGGTGAAATCAACACCATTAGGTAATGATTTTTTGAAAGCTAACTTACAAAAAATTGATTTTGAGACTGCCAGCATGTGGAGTAATAACATTTTTCAAGCTTTAAAAGATAATCCGGTTCGTCAATTGAGAACTGTATAATTAATTTTCATTAGCGTTGCTTGTAGTTTACTTCTCTGGCATAAAGCCAGCCATGGAAGAATTTAGTAAGAAAATAGACTATCCCAATTTTGATTTTGAGGTGACGCATCAAGACGAAGCCTATGGGGCGCGTATTGGTAAGCTGACGACGCCGCATGGGGTGATTGAGACTCCTAATTATATTTTCTGTGGCACAAAGGCCTCTATAAAAAACCTGTCACCGATACAAATGGAAGAGGCACAAACCGATATTATTTTGGCAAACACCTATCATTTGATGATTCAACCAGGTGCGGATTTGGTACAAAAGATGGGCGGGCTTCATAAATTTATGAATTGGAACGGCCCGATGTTGACCGATAGTGGTGGTTTTCAGGTCTTTTCGATGGGGCATGGTACGTGCGCGGATGAAATTAAAGGGCGTAACACGACCAAAAGCAAAGAAAGTTTGCTGAAAATTACGGAAGAGGGGGCTGTTTTCAAAAGCTACCACGATGGGGCACAACTTATGCTGAACCCTGAAATTTCAATGGAGTTACAGCATAAATTGGGTGCAGACCTCATTATGCAGATGGATGAATGTACGGCTTATCAAGTGACGCGTGATTATACGGCAAAATCCATGGAGATGAGTATGCGGTGGGGTGACCGTTCATTAACCGCATTCGATAAACTTCATAATGGAACGCAAGGACTGTATGGCATTATCCAAGGCGGAATTTACCATGACTTGCGAAAGATTAGCGCAGAATATGTCGCGGATCGCTCATTTTTTGGAACGGCTGTTGGTGGATGCTTGGGCGGTAGTGATGAGGAAATGTATGGTATTTTGGAAGCTATCCAAAAAATAAATCATCCCAATAGGCCTATTCATTTCTTGGGTATTGGTAAAATTAAGGATGTTTTTGAAAGTGTTAAATACGGCATTGATACTTTTGATTGCGTCATGCCAACGCGTATTGCCCGCCATGGTATGGCCTTGATGAAGGGTGCGAAGAATGAGCGGATTAATCTGGTCAATGCACGTTATAAAGACGACCCAGAGCCGTTGGACGCATCGATGGATATTCCGTGTTCGCGTGATTATTCAAAAGCTTATATTCATCACTTGTTGAAAGCCAAGGAAATGCTGGCTTACCAGATAATTTCTCAACATAATGTGGCGGTTATTAACCGTTTAATGCGTGAAGTACGTGAAGCCATTAAAAACGGCAGTTTAGAAGCTTTACGTAAAGAATGGTTGATCGATTGATCTGAAAATGCTGATGTGTTGAATAGTTTATTATTTTAATAAAAATCTGCTATAATATTAGGATGGTTGAAGAAAATAATAGTGATTTAAAATCTTTTGTTCTAGAAGGTGTTCTGGAAGATTATTCCCAGTGGTTTAGTGATATCGTCGTGTCCATGACTTACCTTGAAACAAGTCCTTTGCCAGAAGGGTTTTCTTTACCTTTAAGTTTCAGGGAGTGGGTCAGTAAAAATCAAAATAATAGAGAAATTAATCTCAGTGCTTTGAAGTCTCTATCTAATGCTCATTATTCTATGCGCGTGGCTTCCGAAAGTGTTATTGCCCCTTTATTGGAGAGGCAACGCCCTGACTATAAAATGTTTGTTGAGTTTAAAAATTTGTATAATTTATTTTTATCTCAATTGCATAGCCAAGAAAATTTAAAAACTGAGGGAGAGGATGTTTTAGATGGTCTGCGACCGTTAGGTAACTTGCAAGCTGATTTAGATCGCGAGATGGAGCGGTTATCCAGAAACGGTAGTTCTTTTGCTTTAGCTTGCGCGCGGATTGATGGATTTTCTGCCGCAAGTGACCAAAATGACGCGTTTATGATTGTTAAAAATAATATCATTAAATCCGTACGTCCTTTTGATGATGTTTATTATTTAGGCGATGGTGAATTTTTGTTAAGCTTTAAACATACTGACGTTGTTGGCGGTGAAGTGGCGTTAATTCGTATGCAACGATCGTTGGCTATTGATGAAGAAAATACTGTGGAATTAAGTCTTTCTTTTTGTTTATCAGAGCCTGTTACTGGGGATGAAATATCAGGGTTGATTAAGAACATGAAGAATGATCTTGATAATCACAAAGAAGATAAGGATGTTATTTTGAAGTTTTTAGACATTAGCCCTTTGGAACGCTTTATTGGTTCTAAAAAATAGAAAATATGAGAAATGATGTTATAGATCAGAATCTGTTATTTGACCAAATGCCAGTTGTTCGCTTTTTGGTACAAAAGCAAGAAGGCCAATTTTACTGTGTCGCGATGAATAAAATGGGGAAAGACTTTTTTGGTAAAGAGCAAGTCCTCGCACAACCATTAGAAGATTTATTTGGTGTTGAAGATTTTAAACACGTGCTTCATGCTTTTGATGTTTGTTGGAACAAAAACCTTGTCGTAACACTTTCCAATTTACCTGAATCAATGAAAACTTTAAAGTCGTCGGGTTTTTGGGTCAATCCTATATGTGATGATGACGGAGAGGTTATTTGTCTTGATGTTATTGGGCAACCAGGAACTGCAGATAAAGCGGTCGTAGAAAGGGAGCGTGATGATGCACTTTCATTGCTGACGTCTATTTTCGATGCGTCTGAAGTTGGTATTTTAGTCTTTGATAAAGAACGCCACATCATAAAAATGAATCATAGCTTTGAACGAATTTATGGTTGGAATGAGAGTGAAACGATTGGCAAAGATTTTGTAAATTTTGTGACATCAGATGAAGAACATTTAGCAAAGGGAAGTTATGACTTTTTTTTATTGAATGATGAACGCCATTCTGGAGAGGTTAAAATTATTTGTAAAGGAGGCGCGATAGCCAATACAATGTATACCACAGCGCCTTTGAAGCTTAGCCAAAATCGACGTTTTCAAGTGACGACATTGGTTGATATTACGCGTTGGAAGCAAATCAATTTATCTTTAGAGTTGGCTAAAGAGCGGGCGGATTCTGCCAATAATGCGAAGTCTGCTTTTTTGGCAAATATGAGTCATGAATTACGAACTCCCTTAAACGCAATTATCGGATTTTCTGAAATGATGGTTGCTGAAGCATTTGGCCCCCTTGGCGATAGTAAATACAAAGAGTATCTGTCTGACGTTCATTTGAGTGCAAAGCATTTATTAGATGTCATTAATGAAGTGCTCGATATGTCCAAAATTGAATCTGGTAAAATTGAACTCGATGAACAAGAAATTGATTTAAACGCCATCATTGAAACATTGGTGCGTGTTATGAAGTCTGGGCATTTGAAGGCTGCTATAGACCTTGTGGAAGATTATCAAAGTGATTTGCCACGTCTTTATGCTGATCCGCGGTTGGTACGCCAGATATTGATTAATTTAATTACGAATTCTATTAAATATTCCGTTGATGGTGGAAAAATTACTGTCGCCACAAAATTAAATCATAAGCATGAAATAGAAATTATAGTTTCGGATGAGGGTGTTGGCATCCCTGAAGATCGTATTAAAGATGCGATGGAACCTTTCGGGCAAATTCATGATCCACATACCCATAGTGATGTTTATCAAGGAACGGGGCTTGGCTTGCCTTTGGCTAAAGCCATGGTTGAAATGCATGGCGGGGTGTTTATCTTAAAATCTGAGGAAAACAAAGGTACAACGGTGAATATCAGCTTTTCCAAGAGCCGTACAAGAGGGCATTGAAAATAGCTAGCATAAAGGGTAGTATTCACGGGAAATAATGAAAAGGCCATGAAGAATGACATCAGTTAATTTAGAACAAAAATGTGTTGAGGCAGGTCTGAAAATGACCGAGCCGCGTAAGGTTATTTTAGATATTCTTGCTCATGCTAAAGATCATCCTTCCGTTGAAGAGGTTTATGATAGAGCAAAAAAAACGGATGCCTCAATCAGTATGGCGACAGTTTATCGTACTTTGGGTTTGTTGGATGAGCTCGGCTTAGTTTACCGCCATGAGTTTAATGACAGCGACCATGCACGATATGAAGTTAATTCAGAACATCATCATCATTTGATTGATCTTGATACAGGTAAAGTGATTGAGTTTCAAAATGAAAAAATTGAAAAAATGAAGCAAAAAATTGCCGAAGATTTAGGTTATGAATTGATTGAATGCCGTTTAGAGTTGTACGGTAAAAAACTTAAAAAGAAATAATCATCAGTGTCCCTTGAGGAGCAACCGCGCACCCCCACGCATATTTGGCTGGAAGCAAAAATCCGTGAACTATCCGTTCAAGGCATTGGTGTCTATGTGACTCATAAAGGTGAGAAGATGAGCGGGCTTGTCCTGCTTAAACTCACGGCTAATGCGCAAGAATGTAAATTACTGACTCAGCAACGCAATTTTGACACCGATGTTCTTGAATGGGTGAATGTGTTTGAAGAGGATGTAATAGAAGAGAGAAGGGCGGATGCGTATATCACACGCTCCATAAGTCGCGACCCAGACCAATGGGTAGTCGAAATTGAAGATATCCAGATGAATAATCCGTTTGTTGGGGATTAAGTAAAAAAGCTTGTGTTCTTATAATTTGTGGTTAGAATGCTATTCCATAATGCATGGAGGTAAAGCATGACAAATAAACATTTTAATTTAGTAGGTAGGATAGCCTTTGCAAAGCAGGGGAAAAGAGTGGTGTTGGATACCCACGATTATGTTCCAGAATTGATAAGTATAGACGTTTTATATAAAACTCTTTCAGAAAACTTGGATAATAGATTTTCTGATCATTTATACATAGCTAAGAATAAACTGTTTTTTAATGCTGCCGCATTTGCGGGAGATGATAAAAAAGCTACTTTAGAAAGCCATAAACAATTATTGAGAGAGCTCGAACGAGTAAATCAACTAAATAATCAAGGAGTTGGCGTTGAGTTTGCGGGAGTGAGGGGTGCGAATAGAAAACTTGTTTTGAATATGCTATCTATAATTAATGAAGACATAAAATCTGAAGGGTCTTTTAAAGGAGCTAAAATTTTATCTATGACCAGTGATATTGCTTACTGTGATGGAGCAGTTAAGCCTGCTGGAAAATTACTAGCTTATAGTCTTAAGGCGGCCTAATTTTAGCTGTTTACTGTCCTAAACGTGTTACGTATTTCAATATATCTGCCTGATCAACAAAATCAATATTCGCGGCGAGTTCTTCTTCGCGGCGGAATTGCTCCTCTAATAACGCTTGATGTCGGCGTTCTTTTCCAACAAAATCTAAGTCTTGTTTACGCCTGTTTGCCGCATTATTATATTTATTTGTTAAATTTGTCATTGTTCCCCTCCCATAGAGCCCATCCAATAATGGTATCAGCTAAATCTTTAAGTTTTATTAATATGTCAATTTATAGATATAAAAGATTGATTTTTATGCTAAAAGGCGTAAAACATACCTCTAATTGGGACTAAAACAGTCCTGATTGAGAATGGTTTGCAATATAAGGTTTTACAATGCTTAAGCTTTCAAAAATGACAGATTACGCCGTGGTGATATTGGCGGATATGGCGCAACAAAATGATAAGCATGAAAATACGCTTATGAGTGCTTCGACTTTGGCGCAGAATACAAAGTTACCCGAGCCGACCGTTTCTAAAATTTTAAAGTTACTGTCAAAGCATCAGTTAATTGTTTCATCGCGTGGCGCGAAGGGGGGCTATGCGTTGAACAAGCAGCCTAATGAAATTAATATGGCGGACGTTATTACCGCGACAGATGCTCCGCTAACTTTAACCGCTTGTGTTGAGGGTAGTCATCAGTGCTGTGATCTGGCGGAGAGTTGCTCTGTGAAAGGGCAATGGAACCCTGTGAATGCCGCAATGCGTAACGCGCTTGAAAGTGTCTCACTCAAACAAATGATGGGAGGGCGGTCATAATGTCTGATGCTTTACCACATATCGACCAAGAAACAATTGATACAGTTAAAAGCCTCGGCACATACGAAGCTGGGTTCGAAACTGATATTGAGATGGAATACGCGCCAAAGGGTTTGAACGAGGATATCATTCGCCTTATTTCGGGTAAGAAAGAAGAGCCAGAATGGATGTTAGAGTTGCGCTTGAAAGCGTATAATCATTGGCTGAAAATGCCAGAACCTGAATGGGCGAAGGTTGACTTCCCTGCGATTGATTACCAAGATGCTTATTATTACGCACAACCAAAAAACATGAACCCTGCGCCAAAATCATTGGATGAAGTTGATCTTAAACTTTTAGAAACTTATGAGAAATTAGGCATTTCTTTAAAAGAACAAGAAGTGCTGGCAGGGGTCGAGGGCGCGCCCAAGGTTGCCGTTGATGCGGTTTTTGACTCGGTGTCTGTGGCGACGACATTCAAAAAATCTCTCGAAGATGTCGGTGTTATTTTTTGTTCAATCAGTGAAGCCATTCGTGAGCATCCTGAATTGGTGAAAAAATATTTATGTTCTGTCGTGCCAATGGCGGATAACAAACATGCGTGTTTGAATACGGCGTGCTTTACGGATGGATCATTTGTATATATTCCGCCGGGTGTGCGTTGCCCGATGGAGCTATCGACTTATTTTCGTATGAACGCGATCAATACAGGCCAGTTTGAACGCACATTAATTATTGCTGATAAAGGGGCGTACGTTTCTTATTTGGAAGGTTGCACCGCACCCATGCGGGATGAAAACCAACTTCATGCGGCGGTGGTTGAGCTGATTACCCATGACGATGCAGAGATTAAATACTCAACCGTACAAAATTGGTACCCCGGTGATGAAAATGGCAAAGGTGGTATTTACAACTTCGTGACCAAGCGCGCTTTGTGTGAAGGAAAAAACTCCAAAGTATCATGGACGCAGGTTGAAACAGGCTCGGCGATTACATGGAAGTATCCGTCATGCATTTTAAAAGGAGATAATTCCCAAGGTGAGTTTTACTCGGTCGCTATCACTAATAATATGCAGCAGGCCGATACAGGCACAAAAATGATCCATATGGGTAAAAATACCAAAAGCCGTATTATTGCCAAGGGGATTAGTGCAGGACGTTCTGACCAAACTTATCGTGGCTTGGTCAAGATTATGGCAGGCGCAGAAGGCGCGCGGAACTTTACGCAGTGTGATAGCTTGCTCATAGGTGATCAGTGTGGAGCGCATACTGTGCCCTATATTGAAACAAAGAACCCGCTTGCGCAGTTGGAACATGAAGCAACGACAAGTAAGATCAGTGAAGATCAGCTTTTTTACTGCCAACAACGCGGCATCAATGAAGAAGAAGCTCTGGCACTTATCGTGAATGGTTTTTGCCGTGATGTCATGCAGCATCTTCCGATGGAATTTGCGGTTGAAGCACAGAAACTAGTAGGGATTAGTTTGGAAGGGAGCGTTGGGTGATGGTAGATAGCACCTCTCCTCATCGTCATTGCACGGCCAATCTCTTATTGTGTTCGTGCAATCCATGGATCACACGCATAAAGCGTGTGATGACGTGTTTAATATGAGTGAAAAAGATTTCTACGTTTACATGTTAGCGAGCCGAAAAAATGGAACAATTTATAAAGGTATGACATCTGATTTAGTAAAACGTATTTACGAACATAAGGAACAAAAAGGTAGTAAATTTACATCAAAATATAACGTTAAAAAGTTAGTTTGGTATAAGCAATGTGGCAGTTGGGAGGAAGCTGTTAAATGGGAGAAAAGATTAAGGCGTTACCCACGTCAATGGAAAATTAATTTAGTAGAAGAAGCAAATCCAAAATGGGATGACCTGTGGAACAATATTAATGGATTACAGGGACAAGCCGTTTAGTGACAAAGTTAGGAGAAAACAAAATGACTGAAGAAAATAAAAAAGTACTATCAGATGACCCGCGTCAGGCAGTAGAGGAGATGATTACCATCACCGAAGAGCTTATCGCGCGTATTGAGATTGAAAGCAACGCCATTGCGACCAATGACGGTACGGCCTTCACCATGAATGAAGAAAATAAAGAGCATGTTGCTAATATTTACGAAAAAGCCTCTGCTGAGTTTCATAAACGTATTAATCACTTTAAAAAAGTTGATAAATCTTTGATTGAACAATTAAATGCGGCGCAGGAATCTTTAAAACAAACAACGCAAAATAATTTGAAATTATTAGAAAAATTTGAAAAAAACCAAGAAAAAAAATAGAAAACCGTCATTGCGAGTCCTAATATATTGGGGTGAAGCAATCTCCTTTAAATAGATTGCCGCGTCGCCCCTAATAAATCGAGGTTCCTCGCAATGACGAAACAGGAAAGATTGAGTTATGATTGAAATTAAAAATCTATCTGCCGAAATTGACGGCAAGAAAATTTTAAAAGGTTTAGACCTGACGGTTGGTGAGGGCGAGGTTCATGCTATTATGGGGCCGAACGGGGCAGGCAAGTCAACACTGTCTTACGTGTTATCTGGTCGTGATGGTTATGAAGTCACTGGCGGTATGGCTCAGCTAGATGGTGAAGATATTTTAGATATGGAACCTGATGAGCGCGCGGCGGCGGGTTTGTTTTTGGCGTTTCAATATCCCGTTGAAATTCCAGGTGTACAGATGACAACCTTCCTAAAGACCGCTGTCAACAGTGTGCGTAAAGCGCGCGGCGAGGACGAGTTGGATGCAATTGGCTTTTTAAAATTAATGAAGTCCACTTGTAAAAAACTCAGCATTTCAGATGACATGATGAAGCGTGCGGTCAATGTTGGTTTTTCTGGTGGAGAGAAAAAGCGAAATGAAGTTTTACAAATGGCGATGTTAGAACCCAAATTTGCGGTGCTGGATGAAACAGATTCTGGTTTGGATATTGATGCACTTAAAATTGTTGCCGATGGCGTGAATGCTTTGCGCGCGCAAAACAGATCGTTCCTTGTGATTACGCATTACCAACGTCTTTTGGATTACATTAAACCTGATAAAGTGCATGTGCTGGCGGATGGTAAAATCGTAAAATCTGGCGGAGCGGAACTCGCACTTGAGCTGGAAGAAAAAGGATATGCCGAATTCACACAGGAAGCGGCATAATAAAAGTCCTCTCCCTTTAGGGAGAGGATTTAGGTGAGGGTGATGTTAAAAGATAAAGCGAGAAATTTAAGAAAAAATCAAACGGATGCAGAAAAGAAAATTTGGAATGTATTACGAAATAAAAATTTAGAAGGAAATAAATTTTATCGTCAATTCGTCATTAGTAAGTACATTGTGGATTTTGTCTGTCGTAAGAAAGATTTAATTGTTGAAATTGATGGCGGTCAACATAACGAAAATGAAAAAGATATTGAACGGACAAAATTTTTAGAAGGACAAGGTTACCGCGTTATTCGTTTTTGGAATAACGACGTAATGAATAATTTGGAAGGTGTATTAGAAGTGATTAAATCGGAATTAAAAAAATCCCTCACCCCAACCCTCTCCCTAAAGGGAGAGGGGGATATGCCAACCCCTAAATTAGAACGGTGGAAATACACCAACTTGCCCGCGAAGCTAAAGAAGCTTGAGCTGAACGAAGGCGAGGCGGATATCGTGCTGAGCGGTATGACGGATTATGCTTACGCTTTTCCCAAGGTCATGGATAATTTTCCTGCTTGGGCGCAGGATATGGTGGCGCGTGAGGCACCTGGTGAAACGCAATATAAAGATATGATGCTATGGCGTACGGCGAATGACGTTCTTAAAAATGGTTTTATTCTCGACATCCCAGAAAATACGCAAAATGATAAAGCGTTAGAGGTGACTTATACAGGGCATGATCAAAGTCAAACAACTGCGCGGCAGATTATTCGCGTGGCAAAAGATTCTGACTTTACTTTGATTGAATATCAATTGGGTGCAGGGCAATATTGGAACAATATCGTCACGCAAATTGAAATTGCCAAAGGCGCGACGTTTAAACATTACCGCTTTCAAGAAAATTCTGATACCGCCTTAATCACACAAAACACGCATATTGTTTTGGAGGAGGGCGCGCAATATGAAGCCTTCACCATGACCAGTGGTGCGCACTTAAGCCGTAATCAAATTCATGTTGATATGATGGGGGCGCATTCATCCGCGCGACTGAATGGCGTGAATATTTTGGATGGGTCGGAGCTGGGCGATACAACAATCACGGTCGAACACCAAGCACCGCATTGCCAGTCTTTTCAAAATTACCGCAACGTTGTTGATGATAAATCAACGGCAGTTTTTCAAGGGAAAGTCCACGTACATCAAATCGCACAAAAGACTGATGGTTATCAAATGGCAAAATCTTTGTTGCTGTCTGGCCAAGCGACAGTGAACACCAAGCCTGAGCTTGAAATTTATGCGGATGATGTAAAGTGTTCGCATGGTGCAACCACAGGCCGCCTTGATGATGAAGCTTTGTTCTATTTACAATCACGTGGTATCCCCGAAAACCAAGCGCGTAATTTACTCATCCAAGCTTTCGTCAATGAAGTCATTGAAGAGGTCAGCAACGATGATGTGCAAGAGCAAGCCGCACTGATTGTTGCTAAATGGCTCAATAAAGATTCAGAAACCAATGATGCGTGGATTGATTGATGTCTGATTTATCTGCTTATCGTGCGGATTTTCCCATCCTGCAAAGCTCTGACGTTGCCTATTTAGACAGCGCGTCATCGGCGCAAAAACCACAGGTCGTGATTGACGCTTATGCCAATATTTATAATAAGCATTACGCCAATATTCATCGCGGGCTTTATAAATTTTCTCAAGTCACAACGCAGACGTATGAAGCGGTGCGTGAGAAAGTCAAAGACTTCATTAACGCACCAAATGTCGATGAAATTATTTTCACCCGTAATACAACAGAGGCGATTAATTTAGTCGCGACAAGCTGGGGGCAAAATAATCTACAGGCTGGGGATGAAATCATTATTTCGGCGATGGAACATCACGCCAATATCGTCCCGTGGCAGCTTTTGGCAGGTAAAATAGGTGTAAATATAAAAATAATCCCTGTTTTGGACGATGGAACGCTCGATTTTGATGGTTTTAAGGCACTTTTGAGCGATAAAACGAAATTTATCGGTATTACGCAGGTTTCTAACGCTTTAGGCACGGTAAATGACGTTAAAACGCTCATAAAAACTGCAAAAAGCTATAACAACGATATTAAAACGCTTGTTGATGGCTCACAAAGTGTTGTGCATAGCTCTGTGGATATTCAGGATATAGGCTGTGATTTCTTTTGCTTCACAGGTCATAAAATTTACGGTCCGAACGGAGTAGGGTGTCTATGGGCGAAGGCCGAGATATTAGATGCTATGCCCCCCTATCAAGGCGGCGGCGATATGATTGAAACGGTCAGCTTTGATAACGGCACGACATTTAAAACTGGCGCGGCGAAGTTTGAAGCAGGAACGCCGGCTATTGCCGAAGTCATCGCGCTTGGCGTCGCGATTGATTATGTGAGCAAGATTGGTCTGGATAATATTGCGAAGCATGAGACAACATTGCTGGCTAACATGACCGCACAATTGAATGATATTGATGGCTTAACAATTTACGGCACTGCGCCCAATAAAGCGGCGGTTGTCTCGTTCACGACTGATTGGGCACATACCAGTGACATTGCGATGATACTCGACCAATGTAATGTTGCCGTGCGGACGGGGCATCATTGCTGTATGCCGCTGATGGAACGCTTTGGCATTGATGGTACGGTGCGTGCGTCATTGGGGCTGTACTCGAATGAAAATGATATTGATAAGTTGGTGATTGGACTTAACAAAGCAAAAGGAATGTTGGCGTAATGGATCACGTGGCAGATGAAGAAATGGTCAAAAACGCACTCGGTGTGAAAGAGGGCGATGAAGAAGCCTATGATGAGTTGGCTCAACCGCCGAATGTAGAGCTGTGTGATCATGCGTTGACGGGCAAATGTGTTGCCGCCATTAAAGAGATTTTTGATCCTGAAATTCCTGTCAATATTTACGAACTGGGGCTGATTTATAAAGTTGATATTAACAAAGATAATGATGTTTATGTGGAGATGACTCTGACCTCACCCGCATGCCCTGTGGCGCAGGAAATGCCCGGATGGGTACAGAGCGCGTTGATGCCGATTGAAGGCATTCGCCATGTGGATGTTGATATTGTTTGGGATCCAACATGGGATGCATCGATGATGGCCGAAACGGCGAAATTGCAACTAAATATGTTTACGTGAGGAAGGGGAGGTGTCATCCCGACGTAGGTCGGGATCTTTTTATGAAATGAACAAGGGATACGTATACATGATGACAAATAAAAAAGAAGGTACTTTGTATATTGGTGTAACATCAGATTTACAGAAACGTGTGTGGGAGCATAAAAACAATGTCGTGCAAGGTTTTACGCATAAGTATAATCTTCATAAACTAGTATGGTATGAAGTTTTTGAAAATATAACAGATGCCATTGTTAAAGAAAAACAAATGAAAGAATGGAAACGAGAGTGGAAAATAAATCGTATTACTTATAACAATCCTGATTGGGATGATTTATTTGAATATATTTGTAAGTAAAGAGATTCCGACCTACGTCGGAATGACATTTTTTAATGAGGTGTTAATATGGAACCGGTAAAAATTACAGATAGTGCGGTTACGCAAATAAAAACTAAAACCGCGTTGAATGATGAGGCGGTTGGTCTACGTTTAACCGTCGCGACAACGGGTTGCTCGGGCAATAGCTACAAAATGGAGCATGTGCTGAGCGAGAATTTATCCGCCGATGATAAGTTCGAGCAGGGCGGCGCGGTGCTTTATATCCCGAAAATCCATAGTTGGATGTTATTTGGTACGGTTGTCGATTATGAAGAAGGGGCGTTAAGTAACGGTTTTACCTTCACCAACCCCAATGAAGCAGGGCGTTGTGGTTGCGGTGAGAGCTTTACGGTTGAAAGGCCAGAGGATTAGTATAACCTTTGTCATCCTTCGGCTTGACCGAAGGATCTGATAAATACTGATGAGATACTACGATCAAGTCGTAGTATGACAACAACGAGAAGAGGAGAGATTGCCACGCTCCTTTCAGTCACTCGCAATGACGTTTTTAAGGCAAATAAAAAGCCCTCAAAATGAGAGCTTTTTGAAACCTTCAATTTTACAGTTTTTTTACAAACCTAATGCGTTTAAACCAAATGAAACTTTGGTCAACCCGTAAGCTGCTTCAGCAGGTTGGCTAGCGGCAGGCCCTTGCCCATCGTGACTAACTTTGAAAACTTCACTTAAAATACTGTTAAACATATAAATAGCTCCTCTATTTGCTAAAGTAATAATGGCATTTTGAGTAATGATTTGTCAAGAAAATCAGGGGAATTGTGCTTTAGATACAAATAAAGGCCTCTAAATTCATCAGAGGCCTTCCGTCTTAATTTAAGTAGCCATGCCCGCAAGCGGGAGGGCTTGTTTTATACACCCAATATTAGCTTACTTGGTTAGTCCTGGAGCTGGTGCAGCTTT
>CAZYHI010000016.1:22200-23916 GCA_964647515.1 uncultured Micavibrio sp.
ATAGTTACTTTAGGTTGGGCAGCAGGTGCTTCAACTTTAGAAACAGGCGCTGATGGCTTAGTTTCTTCAGGTTTTACAGCTGTTGTAAATGGTGTAGTACTCATAGTAATTTTCCTCTATTAAAGTTAATATTTACTGATTGATTAAATTCTGCATTGAGGGGGATAATTTGTCAAGATTTTTTATTCTTTTATTACTCAAATGTGGATAAACACGCATTATTTGTTCGTAATCAGCTTTTAATCCAAACTCTGCTATAGGTTTTGTATAGTTTGGATGTCGAGTTTGGCGGTTTTTCCCACCAAGCGTGAATTTGTGTCATTCCCTGAATTACGCAGTAATTCTAGGAGAATCTACATGAGCCTTAAGGGATTACCCTATCCGTATACGTCATACCGCGGCTTGATCGCGGTATCTTTTCAGCTCTATGAGATCCCGTGGTCAAGCCACGGGATGACAAATGTTTAGAAGTTAATTTCAATGACTATAGAGCTTATGTCATAAATTCAGGCAATGACAGTAAAAAGAGGGGAGAGAATCATTGTAACACCCCAGAAACAACAAAAGGCCCCAAAGAGGCCTTTTACTTTAAATATTACAGATTTTTATTAGATACCTAGTTTTTGTCCATTGAGTGCAAGACTTAACTTGCTGTTTAAGCCAGCACCTACTGGAGAGGCGGCCACAAACTGCTCTGTACCAGATATATGAGCATCTTTTGTGTTTGCCACAACTCCCAGCCCTTGACCTATCACTGCACTTGTTTCTGTACTGCTGTTAAAAAGATTTGTTCCTGACATATTATACTTCTCCTCTATTTGTTACCCTTCAGAGTATATTTTATAGAAGTCTTCTTTGCTGACATTCTTTTCATATGCTCTATATAAATCACTATAGCCGAATGAATTCATCGCGTCAAGTAAAT
The DNA here is from genome assembly GCA_964647515.1 of uncultured Micavibrio sp. Lineage (GTDB taxonomy): Bacteria > Pseudomonadota > Alphaproteobacteria > Micavibrionales > Micavibrionaceae. Next base: position 23,126 of record CAZYHI010000016.1, read on the forward strand.
TCGAAAAAACTTTCGAAGATTGCATTTCTGAAACAACTTTGCAAGCATGAAATATAGAATCTACGTTTTTTGCATGTAATCTACCTGCATATTTTATAACTTCCATAGAGGGATCTGGTGTCTCTAGGCCCGCAAACTCTTGATCTAGCGCTCTAAAAGCCTTCACAAACAAAATAAAAGCTCTGCCGTCTAATTTGTCTTTTTTTCCTGAAACGGGGACATAAATAACTTTTGATAGAGCGTTATAGCCTGACTCACCGTCACCTTTTAACACATGGATAGGGATGCCTTGCTGCTCTTGGACGCTCACGAGGATGCTTCCTGTTTCTGATTCTCTCATTAACTCCTTCGCTCTATCAATAATATCCTTGGCATAAGGGTGTGAGAAGCTAATGGAATTAAGCTTTGTTCCTTTGCTACCAAAGGCGTCTTTTGCTGATGATCCGGTGTTTTGTTCTGTTTCGATGTTCATTTTTCTTATTATACCATATTTTTACGTTATATATTTAAATTGCTTGTTCGGCGTCGGGCGCCTTCATCACCTGTCGCATTCCAGAGGATTGTTCTTTAATTTCCACGCGCCCTTTGGTGTTTACTTCAATTTGAGCGCGAACTTTGTGTGATTCAAGGTAAAGGTCAGCTTCAACCTCGTAAGCATCAAAGCCACCATCATAGTGAACTTCTGGTGGTTTGAAGTCGTTAAAGACAGAATCGTAGGCTTCTGGTCCTAAAGAATCGAGCAAGGGCATATCATGAGGGTTATTAATAAGTGTGACATCACCATCTTCACC
>CAZYHI010000017.1:0-23837 GCA_964647515.1 uncultured Micavibrio sp.
AAAGCCAGCATTAAGTTGCTGGCTTTTTTTTATAGGCGTTGTTATAAGAAAACATAAGCATGCTATAACAATGGCATGCTTAGCTTTAAAAGCATCCTCCCGCTTGCCGACATGACGGCATTTTTGTCTTAACCGACTTTAGGAAGGTTAAACCTTTACAATGCGCCCTTAGCTCAGCTGGATAGAGCGTTGGTTTCCGGAGCCAAAGGCCAGAGGTTCAAATCCTCTAGGGCGCACCATATTGAAAAGTGCTCAGGCGTGTAAACACGCTACATAATTAAAACAAAAAGATGAAGAAAATGACTCAACCAAAAATTGCTGAAAAAGCACCCATTAAAGAGACCTTAGAAAAAGGCAAAATATATGCTTTTTGTACCTGCGGTTATTCAAGCAAACAACCTTTTTGCGATGGTAGCCACCGTGAAGAAGCCCCTGATTTTAAATCGCATAAATTTGAAGCCGAAAAAGATGGCGATGTTTGGTTATGCCAGTGTAAACAAACTAAAAACCAACCCTTTTGTGACGGCACCCATAAAGAGCTGCGATGAAAAAAATTAACCTTGCCGATCTCATCCCCATGGATATTTTTACGGCGCGTGAACCCATTAAAATTGATTTGGTTTATGCACAAAAAGACCACCCACATAACTTCTTTAAAGAAGTTATTTATCAAAAAAACTCTAAATTATGGGCACATAAAGATTTAGCGGTAATAATTTTATTGACTGCGCGAAAACTTTATCAAGATCATGGTTATATTCTAGAACTAAAAGATTGTATGCGTACGTTTGAGGCACAGGCTGCTATGCAAGAAACCAAAATCGTCAAAGCCAATCCACAGTGGATGAAGCAACCTGACCCCTTACTGTCTACGCCAGGAGCAAGAAGCCATCCGCGTGCCATGGCGATTGATGTTTGCGTTTATGATTCCGACAATAAAGAAGTTGATATGGGTACGCATTTTGATTTTATGGGACTAGAATCTCACCGTGAATATACAGAATTCCCACAAGAAATCTTAAATAATAGAAAAATACTAGAAAATACTTTCATGCAAAGCGCAGAAAAATTAAAATTTTCTTTTCTTGCGCTACCGTCGGAATGGTGGGATTTTAGATTTCCTGCGGCTTATTCAGAAAAATTTGAGGCGTTATGCGATGCCGACCTACCCCCGCAAATGCAAATGACGCAACAAATCGATAATAATATTCCAGATTTTCCTCAAGAACATTTTGACAAGTTGGCGGAAGATATTATTACTATAGTTGATGAAAATATTTAACGACATAACGGCTATTCCAACAGATGCAAAAAATTGCGTCATTGCCATTGGTAATTTTGATGGCATGCATTTAGGGCACCAAGCGTTAATTGAACAAGCCCAAGAGATTGCCAAATCCTTAAATAAAAAAGTCGGTGTATTGACGTTTGAGCCACACCCAAGGCAATTATTTCAACCTGCTCTGCCTCCCGCTCGCCTCACACCGATAAATTTAAAGGCACAGCGGTTAGAGGCGCAAAATATAGATTATCTTTTTTCACTTCCTTTTGATTGGGATTTTGCCAGTCAAACAGCAGAAGATTTCATTCAAAATATTTTAAAAAACGGTTTAGATGCCGCGCATATTATCATTGGTTATGATTTTCGTTTTGGACAATTGCGTAAAGGTAATGCCGATACCATTCAAGCAGCGGGTATTGATGTCACAATATTTGACGCCATAAAAGATGAAAATGATGGGGTTATTTCTGCCACCCGTATCCGTGAAAATATCCGCAAAGGCCATATGAATGGTGCCAACGCGCTTTTGGGATGGGAATGGGAAATTCAAGGACAAATCTTCCGTGGTGACCGCCGCGGGCATGAACTTGGGTACCCTACAGCTAATTTATTGTTAAAAGATACTTTGCACCCTGCTTACGGTATTTATGCTTGTCTTGCCCAAATTGAAGGGGAAGACCAATGGCGAATGGCTGCCACCAATATCGGTATCCGCCCGATGTTTGAAGTTGAAACAGGTCAAGTTGAAGCCCATATCCTCGATTTCCCTGATACAGACATCTATGATAAAACTTTGCGTATTAAGCCCATCAAACGCTTGCGCGGTGAAGCTAAATTTAACTCACTTGATGATTTAATTGTCCAAATGGACAAAGATTGCCAAAAGACCCGTAACGTCTTATCCTAACTTTATGAATCTTATCTCTGTTCTTATTATCAACATCATACCACTTTATATTTTAATTGTGTTTGGCTTTATGGCAGGCAAATGGTTTGATGTTAATCTAAATTCTATCGCAAAAATTTTGATTTATTTTCTCTCACCTGTTGTTACATTTGGTGCCATTTTAAATATCGATTTTAATGCCACTTATATTTTATTACCTATCATTTTGTTTGTCATCTCAACTATTATTTCATTAAGTGCATACGGATTCACGAAGATGTTCTGGAAGGACGGTACAGCCAACTTAATTGGCGCAGGTGGCGTCAATGGAAACAGTCTATATTTTGGTGTTCCTATCGTTTCTGCTTTATTAGGGCCAACGGGTTTAGGGTTATGGATGCTCATGAACTTAGGACCATCAATTAATAACTTCACTTTATCATATTACCTAACAGCACGTGGGTCTTTTTCTGTAAAAAAGAGCCTATTTAAAGTCATTACATTACCTGTTTTACATGCGGCTATATTGGCCATTATTCTAAATATTTATGGATTTAAACTACCTGATATTGCTGTCACTTATTGGAATTATTCAACGGGCGCTTTTGTAATATTGGGCATGATGTTAATCGGTATTGCGCTGAGTAAACAAAATAAATTTGAGCTTGATATGAAGCTTATCTTTGGTTCTTTTTCCGTCAAATTTATTATATGGCCTGTGATTATTTTTTCTTGGATTTTTATCGATAAAGCTTTTTTAAACTTATACAATAATGACATTCACTTGCTTCTCGCTCTATTTTCATCAATGCCTCTTATCGGTAATTTAGTTGTTTATGCGGCAGAAAATAATCTACACCCTGAAAAAGCCGCAATGGCTGTTCTCATCAGCACTATTTTAGCGATTGGAACCATTCCTGCCGCTTATTTCTTCTATCAATGGCTTTTTTAACCCGCTTCACTGATATCACTGGCTAAGATCTCACGTTTACCAACATGGTTGGCAGGGCCAATGACGCCTTGGCGTTCCATTTCTTCGACGATGCGCGCAGCGCGATTATAACCAATTTGTAAATAACGTTGAACAAAACTGGTTGAAGCTTTGCGTTCACGTGTGACAAGCGCAACGGCTTGATCATAAAGCTCATCAACTTTTTCTTCGGCCTCTCCGTACATACCGCCAAGTCCTTCGCCTGTGATGTCACCACCGCCAGTGGTTATTTCTTCGAGGTAAGAAGGTTCAGCTTGCGCCTTTAAGTGGTTGACGACATTTTCAACATCTTCATCAGAAGAGAAGGGGCCATGGACACGTGTGATTTGGCCGCCTGCGGCCATGTAAAGCATATCACCCATACCCAGAAGCTGTTCTGCGCCACCTTCACCAAGGATGGTGCGTGAATCAATTTTTGATGTCACAGAAAATGAAATACGGGTGGGGAAGTTGGCTTTAATAACCCCTGTGATAACATCAACAGAAGGGCGCTGTGTCGCCATGATGATATGAATACCTGCGGCACGTGCCATTTGGGCAAGGCGTTGAATAGTGGCCTCAACATCTTTACCCGCCACCAACATAAGATCAGCGAACTCATCCACAATGACGACGATATAGGGCAAGTCAGTGAGGTCAAGCGGCTGTTCTTCATAAACAGGTTTGCCTGTTTCAAGATCAAAACCTGTTTGAACTTTACGCATAAGCGCTTCGCCTTTTTTACGCGCTTCACCAAGGCGGGCGTTATAACCATCAATGTTACGCACACCAAGCTTTGACATGGCGCGGTAGCGTTCTTCCATTTCGGCAACCAGCCATTTTAAGGCGACAACGGCTTTGCCTGGTTCAGTGACTACAGGAGACAGAAGATGTGGAATATCATCATAACAAGACAGCTCCAACATTTTCGGATCAATCATAATGAAGCGACATTTTTCAGGAGGCAGTTGATAAAGCAGGGATAAAATCATTGTGTTGACCGCAACCGATTTACCAGAGCCAGTTGTTCCCGCCACCAATAAATGTGGCATGCGGGCAAGATCGGCGATAATGGGTTTGCCACCAATATCTTTCCCGAGAATAAGCGGTAGCTTGGCTTGCGTTTTATTATATTCTTTGGCCATGACCATTTCGCGCATGTAAACGGTTTGACGAATTTTATTGGGAATTTCGATACCAATGACATTGCGCCCGGGGACAACCGCAGCACGTACAGAAATGGCGGACATTGATCTAGCGATGTCATCGGCCAAACCAATAACGCGTGATGATTTAACACCTGCGGCAGGCTCTAGTTCGTAAAGAGTAACAACGGGGCCAGGGTGGATGCTGACAATTTCACCTTTGATATTAAAATCTTCTAATACATTTTGAAGCAGCTCAGCATTCATGCGTAAGGCATTTTCATCCATTTGATCATCTTCAATATCATCAGGAATTTCTTGTAATAAATCTATATTTGGTAACTCCCATTCGCCACCATCAAAAAGTTGAAACCTCGTTTGTGACGCGCCAGTAGTGTTTGTGGTATTGCCTTCTTGGGGCGGTACAACTTTTATATTATTGGCTTTTGTTTCTTCAATATTATTGGATGCTACATTGTTTGAAACTTGCGGTGTGGAGATAACAGGTTCTATACGTTCTAACGTTTGTTTTTCTTCTGTTTTAGATTTTCTTGAAATCGTCGGTCTTTTAGTTTTTAAAATATTACGGTTGGGCTGATAATTAGGATCGCCATATTGTTTTATCCAATCATAAAATCCTAAGGTTTTTGCGGCGATAAAAAAGGCCGCGCTTTTAACCCAAAACATACCAAGCGATAACGCGTATTTTGCTTCTACTTTTCGTATGCCCCACGCATAACCCATAATGACTACACCACATATGCCCGATAATATAGCGGCGATGATGTGGCTTGAACTAAAGCCAATGATATTAAAAGAATCACTAATGCTTTGTAATATCAGCTGACCTGCGCTGCCACCCATATAGGCTTGGGGTAACCAATCACCTGCGGGCATACGCGCCAAAGCGATAGAGCATAAAAATAACCCACCGATAAAGGCAACAATACGACTCCAAAAATGAGGTATAGTACGGCGTTTAAAAATACTTAAACCCCAGATAGCGGCTGTGATTCCGACTAAAATACCAGCGAGGCCGAATATTTGTAGCAAGACATCTGAAGTATTAGCCCCCAATGATCCCATCCAGTTTTGGATTCGTGTTGTTGTACCCGCACTGTTAAGTGATGGGTCACTGACATGATAGGTCAGGATAGACAGGATCGTAAAGCCACCGATTAACATCATGGCGATGGCTGTTCCATCAATGATGCGTCTGGCGATAAAGGCCTGTATAAAGTCAGGCATAAGACGCATGAAAAAATTTGAATTTTTGGTTTTGATTTTATATTTACGGGGCATGGTTTGGCGATCTATGTCATGAAAAAATTAAAACGGAGCGATGAAAAAGCGTAGAACACGCTAAAGAATCAATTACTGTTTAGTCATAATGATTCTATGTGATTAAGGACTAAAATACAAGGAATCCCTGACTTAAAAGTGAAATGCTAATTTTATCAGACAATTATAAATTGTATCGTTAACCTTTTGTTAACTATTTTAGGGTGTAATTGTTTTTGAAAGCTTGTTCTGGTTTTCGATTTACCGTTTGAAAATTTGATGAAGATAAAGGATGTAGCAAGATGATGCAGATCACGAACTATAACGCCATGAAATCAAATAATTTTTTGCCGACCCCTGCGCGATATACGATTTATGCGTATCATCAGTATTGTGAGGACAGTTTAGGCCATAACAAATGGCAATGTTTGGGTAATGGTGATAATGCCTTGGAAATCCTACAAGAGGCGCAAAGGTTATTCAGTTCCGCTAAATTTCAAAAGATTGAAGTAAAACGAAAAACATTTGATCTAAAGAAGAAACGCCATTTGGTTTCAACATGGCGCGTTTTTGATAATAAACCCAAAAAGAATATTTTTATCGCCGCCGTGATGGTGGCTCTGCCGCTATTACTGGTAAGCTTGTTCTTGGTAGAAAAATTTTAGAAAAACGATTACTGACCTTCGTCAATATGCCCTGTTGGGTCTGTTTCCACTAAATCGGCGACCTGTTGAAAAACATCGGCATTTTCATCCATTTGGTCTTTTAGGGGTGGGTTTTGTTCTGCGATTGTTTTGAAAAAAGCAGCGGCATCGCGTAATAATTTTGCGGCGAGTTCTGAATGAGCGGGCATTTTATTTCCTTAAAATATGTATCATCGTTATGAGTAAGCGTAACACGGCTTAAAGATAAGGCAAAATTATTATTTTATTTCTTATTTCTATAAGGGTACGCTTCGTATGTTCCTAAAAGGGTGACGGATTTGGTAAAAAAGCCAAGCTCTTCCATTGCCAATTGAAGTGGGCGATCTTCTGGATGCCCCATGACATCGGCGTAAAATTGTGCGGTTTGAAATTTTTCACCAACATAAGATTCAAGCTTCACCATATTAATATTATTGGTCGCAAACCCGCCTAGACCTTTATAAAGCGCGGCGGGGATATTGCGGACTTCAAAGATAAAGCTGGTAATATAATCTTTGTTTTTGTCAAATTCAGGAACATGCCCTTCGCGAGAGACGAATAAGAACCTTGTGGTGTTGTGGCTTTCATCTTGAATATTTTCTTTTAATATTTCTAATCCATAAATCTTGGCGGCCAATGTTGAGGCAATGGCGCATTGGGTTGGATCATTCATTGTTATGATATCACGCGCTGCGCCTGCGGTATCGGCGCTGACATGTTCTTTTAATCCTAAGTCATTAATAATTTTTTGGCATTGGGGTAGGGCGTGAATGTGACTATGTATGTCGGTCAGTTCTTCAATTTTTGCCCCTTTCATACCCAATAAAGCATGGTGGATAGGCTCAAACGTTTCTCCCACAATGTGCAGGCCACTTTTGGGTAAAAGCCGATGCACATCGGCGACGCGCCCTGCCAATGTATTATCAACGGCAATAATTGATAAATCAGCCTTCTTGCTTTGCACTGCTTGAAATGTTTCGTGAAATGTTTCGCATGCTATTGTCTTAGCATTTTTATAAATATGTAAAGCCGCCATTTCGTGATAAGCACCATGTTGCCCTTGAAATGCGATGATTTTTTTTTCTGACATAACTTGTTTTCTTCTGGTTTTTATCTCTTGATTTTTTTAGCTAGTGAAACTAAACCCTATTAGATATAATTTGTCGATATTTTTATAATAATAATTAAGCTTACAAGGTATTTTTAAAGGGTAATTCAAATGGGTGGAATGGAATTTAATAAGATTTTTGCGGCGATTTTAGTGGCTGGTATTATTGCCATGTTTGCAGGCTTTGTCGCTGAACAGCTTTCTAGTCCACATCATTTAGAAAAAGACGCTTATCCTATTGAAGGTGTTGAAGTTGCGGGTAGTGGCCCTAAGGTTGAAAAACTGGCAGAACCTATATTGGCGATGTTGGCAACGGCAGATGTTGCCCGTGGACAAAAGCTTTCAAAGGCTTGTGCTGCCTGTCATAGTTTTAATTCTGGGGGAGGCAATGGCGTTGGCCCGAATCTCTATAACATTGTCGGCGCGGCGAAGCAGGCGAAATCTGGATATGCCTATTCAGGTGTTTTAAATGCCAATGGTGGTAACGCTTGGACTTATGCAGAATTGAATAAATTCCTTTGGAAGCCTAAGAAATATGCCCCTGGCACAAAAATGAATTATGTCGGTATTAAAAAACCGACGGATCGTGCGGCGATGATTGCGTGGTTGAATACTCTAGGATCTAACAAGCCAATGCCAAATGCGGCCGCTATTGCCGCAGAAGAAGCTGAATTAGCACCACCAAAGGTCGAAGAGGCGGTCGAAGGTACTTCTGATGCTGCCGTAGATGTTGTTAAAGATGCTATCCCTGCCGCTCATTAAATAGCTTATTAATTATTTTGTGGATTGCTCACGCAATAAACCTTTTGAACGCATCGCCGTTACAACTTTACCTTTATAGGCATAACCAAAACGCGGCGTTCGTGAATGATAATGCGCGATGGCTTGCGATAAATTACCTGTTTCATTCATATGGTTTCTTAAAATCCATGCGGCAACGCCCATATTGGTGCAAGGGTCATCTTTGACCCATCTTAATGCCGTATTGCTTGAGACGCCCCATTTTTGCGCCAATTCAGGCACCCAAAGGGTATTGATCTGCATTGGCCCCAAGTCATAAGATCCATTACCATTGGGGCCTACAGCCTGTCCGGGCTTACCCCCTTCGACTTGATAAATGCCGACCAACACGGCCGGAGGCACAGAATATGTCTGCGCCGCTAACATTAAACAGGCTGCAATGACTTTGCTCATGATTCTTCTTTCTTTGCACCCGGCTTAAAGAAGCCCATAGGACTACCACTTGCATTTGCATCTGACTTTGGTGCTTCCGTCGTGGTCGTGGTTGTAGCTGTTGCGGCCTCTGATGGGGTCGTTGCAGGTGCGCTTTCAGCGGCGGGAGCGAGGTCAGGCGTAGGATTGTTATCATCTGTTTTTTTAAAAAAGCCCATCGGTCCGCCGCCGCCATTTGAAGCTGCTGGCTTTTCAGGTTCTGCCTGTTGTGGTGATGCTTCGCTCTCAGCCGCAGCAGCCTCTACAGCAGGTGCTTTTGTATCTTGTGGCGTGGCAACTGCGTCACTTTCAAACCCCATTAATGCTTCGACCATTGAAATTTTCGTTTCAAAATTTTCCCAAACAGGGGCAAGAGATACATTATCCCGATCGGTATTATTATCAGAAGAAACACGTGCCGTTTCTGCGCGATGGCATGAGGCATAAAGCGAAGCCAAAGTTTTAAAAATAACAAGCTCTTGTACCCTATCACTTGCTCCGTTTTGCGTGTTATTTTTTTTGGCCATTTCATCAGTAAGAGATTGTAACTTAGCCGCAACATCTTGCACTAATTTACGTCGCCCTTGTCCAAAAGGGAATTCTTCTACGGCGTTAATAACAGGCACCATCGCTTGAATTGTCATCAACATCGGTTGGCTGTCATCAAATAAAATTTCGTCATGACCAATCGTATGAAGACGTGATTTTTGCTCAGGCGCAGGTGTAAAATTTTCGCCAAAAGTTAAAACAGCTTCTAACGATTCACACATACGTTTTATATTTTCTTCATTGGGTGCTTGACCTTGGCGTTCAAAAGACTGTGCAATGAGCGGCGCGGATAATGCCGCCAGTGCTAGACGTGTTGAATCCATTTGATCTTCAGCTTCTTTGATATCCAGTGCGTTATAAAGAGAGGTGCTCATTTGAACGGACAATGCCAAAAGCTGAGCCATAATAGTTGCTGTCTGCTCTTCATCACCACCCGCCAATGTTTTTTCAATGGAAGCCAATAAAGGCGCACCAATTTTTTCAAGTAATTGAACAGAAAATGTGGGGTTGTTCGTCATGTTTTTGTAAAAGTTTTTTCTCTAAAATTATAAGACGATTAAGACGCGGGTAAGTCACTAATGATTTTATTCATATCACTGGCACGACCACGAACAATTTTTACTTTTCCATCTTTACCGCGATAAATAGTCATAGGCGTCACATCAAATTTCCATGCTTGCATTAAAGATAAGTTTTTTTGAACACCTTGCGTGTTTACGGAAGAGTCCGCAGGTAATTGTTGGTCATCACCATCAAGATGTTTATACCAGCGTTCCTTTGAATCGGGGGAGGCCAATAAAAAAGCCGCTTGCGCCAATGTCTCTTCGTGAAAACCAACAGGTATCATGCGAATTTGAACTAAGTTTTTATCCAAATAACCATCACGTAAATCTTTCATAAAAGAATGACAATGTGGGCATTGTGGGTCCATGAATGAATAAATAATAGGGGCGTCTTTATTGCCAAAAGAAAGCCAGTTGCTGTTTTCAACATCGGCAAACATACGCTCTGCTGGGCTTTTATACTCAAAGTCTTTTTTTGCTTCTTCTTTTACTTTATCTAAGCTGGCCTCAGGTTTTTTATCTGCTGTTAAGATATCCAGTGCGCCATCATTTTTTTCTTGTAAAGCGCGTACCTGTTCAACCGTTGCCATTTTACCATCTTGGTCGAATAACAATCCCATAAGGAAGCCTTTGCCATCTGGCGTTACATAATAATATTGTTCCTGACCTTTAAAAATAGTGACCCAGCCTTGCATACCGTGCTTCACACCTAAATATCTGGCTTGTGCACCACGATCAACCAAGACCTCTAAGGCATCGGGCATATTAGGCGTTGTCTCTTGTGAAACGGCGTGTTTGCTCATTGTCATGGTGGTAAAACATAGCGTTACCAAAGCAAATAAGGTCAAAATACGAAACATTTTTTACGATCTCCTGTGATCTCAGTCATTTTACAAATGCGGTGAAAAGAAATAACTCTACTTATTCCTTTTTTCGTTCAGGCGGGTAAACCCGCTACACTTATATTATTGTAAGGTAGAATGGTTTGAAAATCAAAACCATCCTTTTTACGCATAAATACCACAATATTTGCCAAAAGAGTGACTTTTATATAGTGTGGCACTCGTTTAGACAGTTTAACAAAGGATATCTCGCTATGGAATTGCTCGCCCCCCTTGGAATTATTGGTGCCATTATTGGTGCTATCGCCCTAATTTACAACCGTTTGGTCGCCTTGCGTCAAAACCGCAACAACGCCTATGCCGATATTGATGTACAATTAAAACAGCGTTTTGACCTTATCCCAAACTTGGTAGAAACAGTAAAGGGATACGCCGCTCATGAAAAAGGCGTTTTTGAAGAAGTCACAAAAATGCGCGCTGGTGTTCAAGACGCGGACACCCCCGAAGGACGCCTACAAGCAGAAAAAGCATTGGGTAAAGCGATGATTAATGTGATGGCCGTGGCAGAGAATTATCCTGAATTAAAAGCGGATCAAAATTTTCAAAAACTGATGGCCGAGCTTGCAGATATTGAAAACAAACTAGCCGCCGCACGACGTTTTTATAACAACGCCACCAGCGAATATAATACCGCTATCGAACAGTTCCCTGCTAATTTACTCGCCAAAAAATTCGGCTTTGAAAAAGGTGACTTTTACGAAGTTGAAGAAGAAGAGCGTGAGGTCATGGAACAAGCACCCGACGTCAAATTTGGTACTTAATCAATGGCTGTACGTGCCTCTGGCTTACAAAGCTCCATTTGGAACAATAACCTAAAATCAGTGGGGCTATTGGCACTGTACCCTTTTCTTATTCTAGGAATGATATGGGCGGTTGCCGCCGCGATTGGTTTATTTATATCGCCCAGTAATGATCCACAAATCGCCAGTCTTTTGGGTAATAACGTTATCCAAACTTATTGGCCAGCCATTATTGGCGTTGTCGTCGGGTGGTTTGCTATCTCCTATTTCTTTCATACCTCAATGATTAGAAAAATGTCACATTCCCATCCCGTGACCCGTAAAGAAGAGCCAGAACTTTATAACCTTCTTGAAAATTTGTGCATCAGTATTGGTATGCCCTTACCACGCTTAGAGATTATTGAAAGCCATGCCAGAAACGCCTTTGCCAGCGGCATTAACGAGAAAACATTTTGCGTTACTGTTACGCGCGGCCTGATGCAATCATTAGCTAAAGATGAGCTAGAGGGTGTACTGGCGCATGAGCTCAGTCATATTCAACACCGCGATGTCCGTCTTTTAATCATTACTATTATCTTCACAGGTATGATTGGCTTTGCCGCGCAAATGATGTGGTCGCAGGTGCGTTACGGTATGCGCGTTAGACCGATGAGAAGATCATCTGGCGGTAATAATAATCGAGGTAATGGGATGATCGTCCTCATGATTATTCTCGCCGTTTTATGGCTCGGTTATATGGCGACGCTCTTTACCCGCTTTGCCCTATCACGGCGGCGTGAATATATGGCCGATGCTGGCGCGGTACAAATGACAAAAAATCCCGATGGCATGATGCGCGCGCTTATGAGGATTGCGGGAAAAGATCAAATTCCTAAAATGCCTGGCGATATTAATATGCTTTGTTTTGAAAATCGCGTGCCTTTTATGGGGCTGTTTGCGACGCATCCGCCCATTGAAAAACGTATTCAAACCTTGTCACAAAATACGGGCTTTGCCATTCCTGACTTACCACAACTACGCCCTTTTCATGCCGCCAGAGCGGACAGGCAAGACACGATATCACCGCCTAAGACCCCACGTGAGAATTGGACAACACGTCAACGTTTGCGTAGCAGACGTACCGATAACCCTTGGTATTAAAAAAATCCATAAAATCTATATGTCCTTATATCTCTGTGGTTCAATTTTCATCCACCGCCACCTATAAGTTAAGAAAAGGGTATATAATATTATTACCTAAATAGGATAATTTTAGTCTTATTGAACCCCTCTACTCCTTATTGCCTTATATCCGTCGTCTATTTACCTTGTATTTGCCTTAAAATATTTGTAAAATTCGTTAACGAATGAACAAAAAGCACCGAATATATATTTGATGTTTTAATTTTTAAACAATTAAGGAGTTTAAAACCAATGCAACCAAACAACTTGGGAACAACGACAACAGGCGCGCGTCAAATTGATGCTGGTCTAAAAAGTCACTTTAACCGTGTTTACGGCACAATGGCGCTGGGTCTTTTGATTACAGGCGTGATGGCGTATTTCACGTCACAAAATGCCGCCCTGACCAGTATTCTGGTTAATGCACAAGGCAGCACGATGATGCGTATGCTTATTGCCTTTTCACCAATGATAGTCATTGGTTTGGCTTTTAATCCCTACACAATCCGTAAATTATCAGCCCCTGTTTTAGGGATGATCTTTTTTGGATTTTCCGCTTATTTTGGCTGGTTGATGTCCACCATGTTCTTGGCCTATACCGCCGAGAGCGTTACACGTGTTTTCTTCATCACAGCGGCAACATTTGCGGCGATGTCAATTTGGGGTTACACAACGAAATCTGATCTATCCAAAATGGGATCATTTTTGATGATGGCCGTAATTGGTCTTATCATTGCAATCGTGGTGAATATGTTCATGAAATCACCGATGATGATGTACTTTATCTCTGGTGCTGGTGTTATCATTTACACCCTGATGATTGCCTTTGACACACAGAAAATCAAAGAAAACTATCACGCCGCGCATGGCGCAGAAAATAACAATAAGATGGCAATTATGGGGGCCTTAAGCCTTTATATTAACTTCATCATGTTGTTTCAATTTTTGATGCAATTTATGGGATCACGCGATTAAGAACCCTTTATCATAAAAGTTCCCAAAAGCCTGAAGAATGATAGTTTTTCAGGCTTTTTTATACCCTTCGCTCCATTCTTTCATTATTTGTTAATCATCTCTATATAAACTAAATACAACTATAGATTGCTTAAATTTGTAATTGTATGAGGGGGCGATGGGCAAAGAAATATCACATCATAAAAAGTTTGGGTTATTTATTGGTCAGTCACAAGCCATGATGGGCGTGTACGATAAAATTGAGCGTCTTGCACCAAGCGACACACCTATCTTTATTGAAGGGGCATCGGGCACGGGCAAAGAAATATGCGCCCAAGCCTTACATAAATATTCTGAGCGAAAAGAGCAGCCCTTCATTGTTGTTAATTGTGCGAACCTAACACCTGATTTAATTGAATCGGCCTTATTCGGTCATGTAAAAGGTGCTTATACAGGTGCCTGTCATGCCCGCGACGGTGCGATTAAACAAGCGCAAAATGGCACGTTATTTCTTGATGAAATCGCGGAGCTACCCTTAACCACTCAAGCTAAGTTACTACGATTTTGTGAGAATTTTTCTTATCAAAAATTAGGGTCAGATACCGTTTTAAAAGCCAACATTCGGCTTGTCTGTGCCACCAATAAAAATATGAATGATGAAACAAGGCAAGGCCGCTTTCGGCATGACTTATATTACAGGCTATACGTTGCCTCCATACAAATGCCTGCATTGAAAGACAGGGGAGCTGACATATTAGAGCTCGCAAATTTTTTTCTTAAAAACCACGCCCACAGCATGGAAAAAAATATGTGTTTTTTTTCTGAAAACGCGCAAGAAATTTTGATGCATTACCATTGGCCTGGAAATGTCCGAGAATTAGACAATATTGCGCGGCAAATCATCAGCCTTGAAAATTCACAACTGATTTTAGCTTCTATGTTACCATCTAAATTGACAGATAAAAGTATGAGCAACATTGACGTTGGTACACCACAAACAGAACCTCATATCCACATGCCACTGTGGAGAATCGAAAAACAAGCCATTCAACATGCCCTTGCCTTAACACAAGGAAACATACCGAAAGCCGCGGCCATGCTTGATGTTGCGCCGTCAACACTCTACCGTAAAATTAAATTATGGCAAACTGTGTCCTGAAAATAGCACCGTCCTTGACCTCACCTACAATCGCATTATATTATCCCACAATTGGAAGTATTAATTACATTATAAAAACAAGGAACAAATATTATGTTGAATGAATTCAAAGACTTTATCGCCAAAGGCAATGTTATGGACATGGCTGTTGGTATCATCATCGGTGCTGCCTTTACAGCAATCGTAAACTCATTAGTTAAAGATTTAATTAACCCAATCATTAGTCTATTTATGGGCGGTATTGATTTTGGTTCAAAATTCCTTAACCTAACAGACACAGAGTATGAAACACTTGCTGCGGCTCAAGAAGCGGGTGCGGCGACATTTAACTATGGTACGTTTGCAAATGCTGTGATTGAATTCTTAATCATCGCTTTTGTTGTGTTCATGCTTGTTAGAACAGTAAATAAAATTAAAGAAGCAACAGCGAAAAAAGAAGAAGAAGCCCCAGCTGCTCCACCAGCAGATATCACGCTTCTTACTGAAATTCGTGATGCTCTTAAGAAGAAGTAACTTTTCTTAAAATATGAATTTGAAAAGGAGCCGTAAGGCTCCTTTTTTGTTGCTTTCTGGGCTGTTCATCTCGTATATTCGCGGCAATATGACAGAAAAATTAAACTCACTTGGTATTGCAAAAGCCCCGAAAGACACGCGCGTTGTTGTCGCGATGTCTGGTGGTGTCGATAGTTCTGTGACCGCGGCACTGCTTCATGAAGAGGGTTATAATGTTGTCGGCGTGACGTTACAGCTCTATGATCATGGCGAAGCCATTGATCGAAAAGGTGCGTGTTGCGCGGGGCAGGATATTTACGATGCAAAGCGTGTCGCTGAAGAAAAAGGCTTTCCGCATTATGTGCTGGATTATCAGGATAATTTTAAACAAGGCGTCATGGATGATTTTGTTGAAAGTTATATGAATGGTCAAACGCCTATTCCTTGTGTGCGTTGTAACCAAAGTGTGAAGTTTAATGATCTGCTCAAAATGGCAAAAGATTTAAACGCTGATTGTATGGCAACAGGTCACTATATTAAACGTGATGTAAATCCCAAAACTCATCAAGCAGAATTATTCCGTGCGCAAGATCATGGAAAAGATCAAAGCTATTTCCTTTTTGCCACAACACAAGAACAGCTTAATTTTTTACGGTTTCCTTTGGGGGCTTGGACGAAGGATATCACGAGAGAACATGCACAGCGCTTAGGGCTTTTGGTGTGTGATAAACCTGACTCGCAAGATATTTGTTTTGTGCCTGATGGTGATTACGCTTCGGTGGTCAAAAAGATAAAACCAGAAGCCGAACAAAAAGGCGATATTGTTGATATGGATGGTCATGTTGTCGGTCAGCATGATGGGATTATCCATTACACGATTGGTCAGCGTAAAGGCCTTGGTATTGGTGGCGGCGTTAATGAAGATAATGCGCCTTTTTATGTTGTACGCGTTGATGCGAAGAAAAATGAGGTCATTGTTGGTGCGAAAGAAGCTTTGGCGCGTGATATGATTTATATATCAGATTGTAATTGGCTTATGGGTGATGTGCCGAAAGAGGGGCTGGATATTATGGTGAAGTTACGCTCGGTCAGTCCACCTGCGCCCGCCAAGCTTTTTATAATGGATGATCAAACTATGATTCAGCTTCAAGCCCCTCAATATGGCATAGCTCCAGGGCAGGCGGCTGTTTGTTATGCGGGTGATAGGCTTTTGGGCGGAGGTTGGATTAATCGTACCGATAATACGAAAATTCCCGTTGCGGCTTAACTATGGTATTGACAAAAAAGGGTAATATAGGCGATAAAACGCCTTCAGACTCATGCTTTTAAGAGTGTATAGATTGTGAAGTAGGGCGCGTCCTCGGGTTTACCTGCATGACGGCTTTTTAAGTTAGTCCTCCAGTTTACTGGTATGACGTTTATAATGTGGCGGTATAGCTCAGTGGTTAGAGCAGAGGAATCATAATCCTTGTGTCCGGAGTTCAAATCTCTGTACCGCCACCAATTTTCTTAAACTGTCTATATGTTCAAAATGGTAATGATGTCACTTATAGCGAAGCCCGCAGTTACAAAAAATTTAACAAAGCACAGTATAAGGCTGCGGTTGAGTACTTACAGGGGCGTGCAGAGAATTAGAAAATTTATTCTTCTTCGAAAACACTGATACAATCTTTAGGTATATATTTATCTTGTTCTCCAGGAATAACATCTAAATACTTTTGTAAATGTGTTACACAGACGGTTCTTCCTGTTAATATAATATTCGTCAGTCTCTTCAACAGCAGAGAGAAACTATTTTCTGTATCAGAAACAAATACCAACTCATTTGCCTCGATCATTGAATCATATAATTTATTATCCTGAGAAGAAAATGGCATTAAAAACCCATCATTTAGAGAAACTATTAAATTAGGCAGATATTTTTTTTCGTATTTACAAAAATTTTCTTTTACTTTTTCAATATTATTACCTTCAGTCAGGCCGAATTTTTCGCATAAAATAAAACCATATATTTGATCTTTTACTTTTTTATCTTGATTAAAATCTTCTTGTGGACCTCCAATCATAGATGAACCCATTCCATATTTCCTATAACTCACCGACATTCTAGATCCAGCTTTGGAAGGAATCGAGCGTCTAACCAGTTTTTTAACAGACACTATCTTTGTAATAGAATCTTCAATTTCTTTACTATTGAGCGTGCTCTTAACTTCACCAACAGCAATCACTGCTTCACAAGGATAATAAGTTGATTCAGGTGTATCATTGATAGAAAACACTGGACAATAATCTCGTTCAAAAATAATTATATCCTGTTGTTTACTTTGATTACCATAGCTATCGATAACAATACCACTGCCAATTTCGACACAGTTAGGTAAAAGTCTTTCTAGTTGTTTTCTGGCTGGATTCTCTTTTGCAGATCCTATCAATATAGGAGTTCCTGCTTGTGAAGCATCATCAAATTCAGCTATAAGCCGCTTAGAAATTCTTTTAATAAATTCTGACACAGAAAACTTTTTCATTCTTAAAGCCCCAAATCCAACGCTTCTAACTTCTTAATCTCATCACGGATTTTCGCGGCTTGTTCAAATTCTAAATTCTCTGCTGCCTCGCGCATATTTTTACGCAAGCGTTCAATATGCTTGCCGAGCTTATCAGGGCTGGCTTCCAACACTTCTTGGCTTTGGTCAGACAGGCTAGCTACGGTGCGGCGTGTATCAAGGTCACTATCACGCGCCTTCATCCCTTCCATCAAATCACCGATTTTCTTCTTCACGCTTTCAGGCGTAATGCTGTGCTTTTTATTATGCGCGATTTGTTTGTCGCGGCGACGGTTGGTTTCACTAATCGCATATTCCATTGAGCCTGTCATTTTATCAGCATAGAGAATGACCCGTCCATCAACATTACGTGCGGCACGACCAATAGTTTGCACCAACGAAGTTTTAGAGCGCAAAAACCCTTCTTTATCCGCATCTAAAATCGCCATCAACATACATTCAGGAATATCCAACCCCTCACGCAGCAAGTTAATCCCAACCAGCACATCGAACGTACCGAGGCGTAAGTCACGAATAATTTCAATCCGCTCCAACGTATCAATATCCGAATGCATATACCGACATTGCAGACCATTTTCGTTGAGGTATTCGGTCAAGGCTTCTGCCATTTTTTTGGTCAAAGTGGTGACCATGATACGCCCACCCGTTTTACGCACCTTATGGCATTCACTCATCAGGTCATCAACTTGATGTTCGGTTGGACGAATTTCAACAGGTGGGTCAATCAACCCTGTCGGGCGTACAACTTGTTCAGCAAAAACACCGCCCGTTTGTTCCATCTCCCACGGTGCAGGGGTCGCCGAAACATAAACCGTTTGCGGGCGTAAGTTATTCCATTCTTCAAACTGCAACGGACGGTTATCCAACGCGGCAGGTACGCGGAAACCATGTTCAACCAATGTTTCTTTACGTGACCTATCGCCCTTATACATCGCGCCCACTTGCGGCACCATCACATGGCTTTCATCTAAAAACATGATGGCGTTTTTGGGCAGATATTCTATCAAAGTCGGTGGGGCTTCACCCGTTGCGCGCCCTGTTAGATACCTAGAATAATTTTCAATCCCTTGGCACATGCCTGTGGCTTCTAACATTTCGATGTCAAATTGCGTGCGTTGTTCAAGGCGTTGCGCTTCCAACAATTTTCCTTCACCTTCAAACCATGCCAAACGATCTTTCAAATCAATTTTAATCTGTTTAATCGCTTGTTTGATTGTCGGCCCTGGTGTGATGTAATGCGAGTTCGCATAGATACGCACGCCATCAAGTTTTTGAAACTTCTCCCCCGTCAATGCATCAAATTCTGTAATTTCTTCAATCTCATCACCAAAGAAAGAAAAACGCCACGCTGCATCATCCATATGTGACGGGAACAGCTCCACCGTGTCACCCCGTACGCGAATATTTCCACGCTCAAACGCCAAATCATTGCGTTTATATTGCAAAGCAATCAGCTTGGTAATCAACGCTTGCCTATCCATCTCCATCCCCTTGGTGATGTCAAACGTCATCGCGACATAATCTTCTTTCGACCCAATACCATAGATAGAAGAAATCGACGCCACAATGATACAATCTTTACGTTCAAACAATGCTCGCGTGGCGGCATGGCGCATACGGTCAATTTGTTCATTAATGCTGCTGTCTTTTTCAATGAAAGTATCCGTGCGCGGAACGTACGCTTCGGGTTGATAATAATCATAGTACGATACAAAATATTCAACCGCATTATCAGGAAAGAAATTTTTAAACTCTTCATATAATTGCGCCGCCAAAATTTTATTAGGCGCCATGATGATGGCTGGGCGTTGAAGCTCTTGAATCACATGCGCCATGGTGAATGTCTTACCAGAGCCTGTGACGCCTAACAGTACTTGATCTGTTAAACCTTCTTTTAACCCTTCGGTTAGTTGCGCGATGGCGGTGGGTTGGTCGCCCGCCGGTTGAAAGTCAGATTCAATTCTAAACGGCTTGGATTGATCCAAGTCACCTGACCGCATATCACTCGCGGCTTGATTTAACTCAACAACGCCTTTCATACAGGCTTATATATAGGAAATGGAATAAAAAGGGAAGTTACGCGGCTTCCGCGGTTAAATGTGCTACAGACAGAGGAATCTCAACCGCCGCTTCATCTGGACGAAAGAGATGAACAGAAGTAACGCTCTCATCGAACGGTAAATCTTGAATTTCTTTAACTATCGTCTCCATATCGGCATCTCTCTGGAACAGTAATGGTTCTTTACTCTGTCCTGAACCAGCCGCCACATTAAATTCTGCACGAAGAACTGTGCCTGTGTTTGTTTCATGCTCTTTTAAATGAATTTGAGGTTGCGTTGCCATGCTGCATACGTAACACCCATTATGACTAAAATCAATATTTTTCTTTACTTATGTAAATTAATAAGTTAATATGCGATACATAATCATACAATTAAGCAGGTTAAATAATGTTTGGCACACGGGGTAAAGATATAGAAAAAGGCGATATCATCAAACAAGGTGAAGCCTTTTATATTGTTGACGATAAACTTACACTTGGAGAGCGCAATACTAGTCATGTTACGGGACTACATGTAGTACGTCTTGCCAAAGAAACAGATATTTTAAATTCTCCGCAGTACAAAGATCCAGAATATAAACGCCTTGTAGGAAAAGATTTTGAAGGCGGTAAAATGCTACAAGGCTTTAGAAGACAAGGTTATTCAGTTTTCTATGATCAAACGCACACACACGAATGGGATCTCAAACATAATTCAGACTTCAAAGTTGTAGGAAAAATTTCTAAAGATTTATTACCTCAAATAGAAAATAAAATAGATAAAGTTCGAAACCCTACATATGTGATAAAGTATACCCCCCCATCTAATGTAGTAGAAATTGAAGACTTACCTTCTGTATCAGACATTACTTTGGAAGATGCTCTTGATCGGGGGTATATTGACCAAGAACTTTTCACTGCAATCATAGAAAGCCCTAAAGGCTCCAATGTTGATACTTTGCAAGAAGCTTTTCATCTGGCCAAGAAAAATAAACTTCCTATTTCTCTATCAAATGATTTTAACAGTATTTTTAATTCAGACTCTCAAGATCCTAGCTTAACTAACGAATGGAGAGAAGTTGTTGAGGCTGATTTTTATGTACAAAAAGCATATGGTATATCTCTACCCCGTGCGCTTTCTGAAGGAACTATTGATCAATACACTTATGATACTTTTGTACAAAACCGTAGTGTTGAAAACCCAGAGAATATTTCGTTAGGCGAAATTATCAAAGATATTACAACACAACCTGATATTTTAAATAATTATTTACGTCCCAATCAAGAATCTGAAAAAACACTAAAGTTAACTCAAAGAAAAAGAAGTAATATAAAAGAAAACCTTGAAAATGCTTATACGAGTCTACAGGCTGAATTTGGTAACCAACGTATTATTGAAAAGTTAGACAACGCAAAAACTAAGTTCACTACAGATTTCTATCAAGGCAAAGATGGTAATCTTTTATTAATAGCATTCAAAAGAGTTGACCCTGCCTCGAAGAAACCCCGAACTGCATTAGATGCTATTGCTGAAGAAAAACGAAACATACAAAGCATTAGAAAACACCGTCAAAAAGCTTTAAGGCTATAAAAACCCATACTCTTTCAACATCTTTTTTTCGGCTTCATTCAAGTTTTTAAAGCCTAATGTTTCACCGATAAATAAAAGATAATTATTGATATAAGATTTTTGTTTTTCTGCAGGTTGTGACTTGATAAAAACCGAAAAAGACTCAATATAACTTTGCGACAAACTTCCTTCAATCACCATCTTGTCATTTTCACTATCGTAATAAGCCACACCATCATATATTTCATGTCCATGACCTTGCATAAGCAGGCGCGCTTTAATGTTGTTGAACAAATCAGCCCATGGATTTTTCTTCAATAACGGGTTGCCTTTAATTGGGTCATTCGGCGGTAGTTTATAAAATCTACGTAAAAATATCTCGGCCAATTCTTGGTGTTTTTTTGTTTGAATATCTTTGGTAGGAATACCAATCCATAGAAACATGCTCTCGGTAATAAGACTGTTAACCTGCCCATAATTTACAAACAAAGAGGCTTTATCGTAAGACAGAATTTTCTTTATATTTGATCGTAATTTATTATTATTTTTCATCGCTAAGTGTAACGATGGCAATCCCCCCATTTTTGGAATCGTTAATATCAATTCTTTTTTTGCGATATTTTTTGGCGGTGATTTATCAAAAATATTAAAGACAAACAAACAAACAACAAGAACTCCAAGAATAATAAGAATATTTTTCTTATTTTTTTGTAAATGCTCTTTTGCCAAATGTTTTTTAATCATTATTTATAAAGAGATAACTTTCCTGTCAGTTCAGCCAACGTATCTCTATCACCAAACAAGCACAATCCAAGATAATTTAAATTTTCTCCTGATTGATTTTGCGTGGCATCAAGCTGTTCTTGCGTTTTACCAATTGTCATTGTGTCGGTGAAGTCAGTAAAGGCTAAATTTTTCTCGATCGCCTGTTCACGAATGGTTTTAATTTTATTCGAATTTTTAGCTTTCAATACAATAACTGGGTAGTGTGAAATAGAAGGGTGAATATTGCCCTCGGCATCTTTATAATCAACGAAACAAAGATCTTCATTTTTGGCAATATCGCCTGCCAATCCTGCCATGGTATGACCAATCGCATTCATCAAACGCGCGGGGCTTTCTTCTTTTCCATTCACCACCACAACAAAACGCTTGGTATTTTCATCAATAGATTTGTAATCCGCTTTCTCGTTGGTTGTTTCAGGAGATGTCGAAGGCTTTATAGTTTGAACAGCTGGTGCAGCTTGCTCTTGGTTTGGCTTCAATGTTGGAAAGCAAATAACATCACGAATATTAGATGAGTTCGTTAATAACATCACAAGGCGATCAATTCCCAGACCCCAGCCACCATTGGGTGGTAAACCATATTCTAACGCTGTGATGTAATCAGCATCTAACATCTGCGCTTCTTCGTCTCCCGCTTCGCCTTGCGCGACTTGTTCTTTAAAACGTTCATATTGCAATTTAGGATCGTTTAGTTCAGAAAACGCATTGGCGATTTCCCAACCATTAATGAATGTTTCAAAACGTTCAACAAGGCGTGGATTATCTTCATTTGGTTTTGCTAAAGGTGATACATCAGCAGGTAAGTCCATGACATGCGTTGGCTGAATTAAAATATCTTCTACTTTCTCGTCAAAAACTTCGGCGACAACTTGCCCCCAATTCATGCCTTCATCGACATGCACGCCTTTTGATTTAGCGAGCTCAATTGCCTCTGCTGCCGTTTCAACAGCCATAAAATCAAGACCGGTATGTTCTTTGATTAAGTCACACATACTTGCGCGTTTCCATGGCGTAGAAAAATCAAGCTCTCTATCCTCAAAAGTAACTTTGGTTGTGCCATGCACATGTTTAACCGCTTTACTGACCATATCTTCAATTAAATCCATCATGTCGGTATAATCGGCATAAAGCATATTGCCTTCTGCCATCGTAAATTCGGGATTATGTTTTATGGACACTCCTTCATTTCTAAAATAACGACCAATTTCATAAACATGATTAGCCAATCCACCGACCAATAAACGCTTTAAATAAAGCTCTGCCGCAACTTTTAGGTAGAAAGTTGAATCCAGCGCATTATGATGCGTCATGAAAGGTTTTGCCGAGGCGCCGCCCTTGATCGGTTGTAACATCGGTGTTTCGGTTTCAATAGCGCCCGTATCATCTAAATAATTTCTTAAAAACCTTACGATTTGTGAACGTATCAAAAGCTTATTCTTAGAGTCTTCATTCATGATTAAATCGACATAACGTTGACGATACCGCATTTCAACATCGGCCAACCCTGCATGTTTATCGGGCAAAGGCATCAAAGACTTTGTCAGCATTACTGTAGACGTACAACGTACAGATAATTCACCACGTGGCGTGCGGCGCATCGTGCCTTCTGCGCCAATAATATCACCAATATCATACAGCTTCAGCATCGCCAAAGCCTCTTCATCCATGGAATCCTTATGGCAGAAGATTTGGACTTTGCCAGATGCATCCATAAGATCAATAAACATACCATTATTACGGTTGGCCATAATACGCCCTGCAACGCGGACGAAATCTTGTGTTTCTTCAC
>CAZYHI010000018.1:0-23281 GCA_964647515.1 uncultured Micavibrio sp.
CGCAAGAGGCGATTAAACAAGGTAAATGTGACGCGAAAGCGAAGAAGGCGGCTTAAAATGGTGGGCGTAGAGTGGAAAGCTAGTCGATTAACGGGAACGCTATATTTAGTTGCTTTTTGCCTATTTGGAAGTGTGCTTATTTTTGGAGGATCTAACACATCATTCTTATCCGACAGCTCATGGTGGCAAATAATTCTTGGTATTATTATCCTTACTCTCGCTATAATGGCTTTTGTCAGAACACTGTCTTATCTGATAAATCCAACGGCTTTGTCTGCAGATAGCCGTGGTATTAAAGTGCGTGGTAAACATTTCATACCGTGGAATGACATTCTTAGCATTTCAAAAAATATCCGTGGTAAACATTCATTAGAAATAAAAAAAGATCTTAAAAAATATAACATTTCTAAAGGTTTTAAATCTGCATTTTCTGTTGAATACTACATTATTAAAGACACTTATTCTATATCTGTCTCTTGCCCTAAAAAACGTGCCAACATGACTGAAACAGAGTTTTACCAAAGTCTTCAAGAATTTTATAAAAAACAATTTAATAAAGAATTGGCACAATCTAATTTAGCAGAACAACTTAACGACAAATAGATATCTCGCTATATTTGATTGAAATTCGATTTTATTTGATGATTATTTGAAAAATACAAAAGAGTTATCTTATATCGTTCATACAAGATAGAATGAGCTCAAATAGCATGTAGTTTGATAGCTGGCGGCGCAAGAGGCGATTAAACAAGGTAAATGTGACGCGAAAGCGAAGAAGGCGGCTTAGAAAAAATCTTTGGTAAAGCCAACAAAACCTTGTGTATCATGGGATATGGTGTCGTGCTCTACACCAGCTTCAAATATACCGTGCCTGACACCAGTTTTGAAATCTATTTTATCATGGTCATCATACGTGATGGTTGCGTTGGCAAACAGGGTTGTCATACCGTTTTCGGTTAAACCATGTTCTACTTCGCCCGCAATGACAGCTTGTAATTCTGGGTTACTACCAAACGCACCAACACCAGCGCGAGCCCAGTAAGTAGTAGATTCGTTAAAGCTTCCTTCTTTACCAACATTAAGAACTAATTTGTTATTACTGGGATCGGTTGAAAGCTCTGCGGCACCACTTACATAACCATTTTCTCCAACTCTTTTGAATTCTCCAACGGCGCTAACATCACCATCAGTGTTAATGAAAGCGCCAGCACGAAAAGTTTCTGTTTGTTTTTGAAAACCAAATGAACCATCACCATTGCGATTACCTGCTACAAGACCATTATTGGCGGCTTCTTCATTTGTTGAAATGCCAAGGGCTTGCGCAGATAAAGTACGGACAGTTCCGACACTTGTTATACCTGAAACAGGTATAAGGGTATCACCCCCACCAATATCTACTAATCTGCTTACATCACCCATATATAAATTATACTAGAATTATGGATAATGATGCAAATCTTAAGCTTTTGTTAATAAATCAGCGTATTCTGTAGTCACTACCCTAATAGACGGATTTGGGAGTTATTATGGCTTAATTTTTCTAATGCATCATCTTTGATAAGGGCAATGCCTATATCACCGCAGGATGAGCGCATATTACCGATAATTTTTCCGTCAATTTCAATATCTGAGAAGGGAGCAGGGGGGATGCCCTCAAACTTTAACGTTCTTAAATGTTTTTTGCCTAAATTACGGTGATGCATGCGCGCCGTCAGCTCTTGTCCCATCCAACAGCCTTTGTCCCAATCAATAGCATGAAACTTATCAAGATTACATTCGAGCATGGTTGAGCGGTCAATTTGTAAATCGCGTGATCCATCGGGAATGCCGAGCAGAATACGCTCGCGATCCCATTCTAAAAAACTTTCTTCTAAACCATCAGGTTTTTCAAAGCTACGGTAGCCCATTTTAAAGTGACGCGGGTCGGGGAGCCCCTCCTTAAATTCCCCCCCGCTTGCGGGGGGGATATAGGGGGGGAACGCACCATAAACAATGTTATTTTTCTCAACTGAAATTTTAATGTCCGCACGCAAACGGTATTTATTGAGACGATCATATAAATCTTGCGCGCGATCATCACCCTCACAATCAATCAAGATAAACCCACCGCCTTCATGCAGAAAAAAATCATGCAAGAATTTTCCTTGCGGGGTCAGCAAGCAGGCATATTGAATGCGTTGTTGTTCTAACTTGGTGATATCGTTGGACACCAACCCTTGTAGAAATTCTACACGGTCTTTGCCTTCAATATGAATAAGCCCACGGTTGGGTATGGTTACAAAACACGGTTCTGACATAGAATATGTTTAGCTTTCTTACCGTGTGTATGAAAGCTTTTTTTATAGAACGATGTTCGGATTTATATTTTGTCGTGTTTTGTCGGTTGTGCACTTGGTGGTAATGCTGCTACAAAAACATACTTAACAGTTCGCCCATCTCCTAAACAATCAAAGGCTTGTGCAATTTTTCGATCTTTTAACAGCGTGTATTCTTGCCTATCATCATCGCGCCCGACAATAATTCTATTACTTGTATCTTGTGCGGTATTGAATGGTAACCCTGACACATCAAAAGCATTTCTCAATGTTTCTCTTTGCGTGTTATTATCAAATTTGATTGCAACCATGACTTTGCCCCCTTAACAGTTATGTTGAAAACATAACAAACGCAAATGATTATGTCAATAAAAATAGATGTAAGTAATGAATTTACTCATTCACCCCTTGTTGGGTCGGGAAATTCGTCGATGTTTTATGAAGTGTAGTGACGTTTTCTCTACCACTTAAAGTTTTCTTCTTTTTGTAACGTTCAAGATATCTTTTACGGGCAATATCGGCTTCGGTATAGGGTAAATATTCAGCACGTTGCCAGCCTTTTGCCCCCATGCAGGTTTCAAAATCATGGTAATCAAGGTGTTCACTATATAAAAAACCATCGCGGGCAGGGGTGTCGTTTATATCTAATTCTTGTTGGGATGCAGTGCGTGTTTCAATTTCATTACCACTGTTATAGTTCGCAGGAATCACACGGCGAATTTCACCCAGTCTTTCCAGCTCTTTTATTTCATTCACACAAGTGGCGATATCTTGGTGCAACATTTGTTGTGCTTTTGGCCCTTGCAGGTGTAGCGCAGAGCTTGTTGAACTGCGCTGCCAATATTTTGCATCTTCTATTTTCGGGGCGCCGCCGCCTGATGGATTGAAGCTGCCACAGGCAGATAAAGCCAAAATAGAAAAGCAAGAAAGAACAGAAAGATATTTTGTGAAGATCATAATAAAAGCACTTTATCTAGAATCAATTAATAATAATATAGAATAACAGTATCTGGCAGGCGGCTCAAGCTTGCTTATGGGGCAGAAGTGTCATCCATCCACCATGTTTCGGTGACGATACCGTATAATGGCGTGGTTTCGGGGCGTTTCAACGGTTTCCAATAAGCCACAAAGTCCGTTGGATTACGGTATAGAGGGATTAAATACTGCCCCTGCCATAGTAAATCATCAAGGCGGGCGGTGTTTTCGGCTAGTTCTTGGCGTGTGCGCGCCGTTGGGACGGCCTTGGCGAGCCTGTCAATTTTAGGATTGCAAATTCCTGCATAATTCCATTGTGAAGCTTGGTCTTTGGCTTCGCACGACCAGTATAAATATTGCTCCGTTCCAGGGGATAAGGTGGAGTGCCAATAATGTAAAATCATATCGAAGCTATAATCATTCAGGCGACCACGATAGGCCGCACTATCAAGAATACGCACATTGGCGTCAATACCCATTTTCTTTAACGAGCGTGTGAGGGATAGGGCGATTTTTTCATCACTGGGGTTGTTAATTAAAATTTCAAAACTCATTGTTTCGCCCGTTTTTTCGTTGACGCGCTTACCATCTTTGATAATCCAACCTGCTTGTTTAAGCAGCCCGTTCCCTTCACGCATTTTTTGGCGTGAATTTTTTAGTTCTTGCAGCGTAACAGTTCGCGCTAAATCAGTGCCTTGGTAGAAGCTGTTTATTCTTTCATACTGTCCGTAAAATAAGTTTTTATTCATCCAGTCAAAATCAAAAAATAAATTTAAGGCTTGGCGTACGCGAATATCATCAAAGGGCGCACGGCGTGTATTAAAGATGAAACCTCTCGTTTTACCAGGGCGGCCATGCTTGATTTCTTGTTTTAAAACATTACCGTCATCAATGGCTTCAAATTTATAAAGACTGTTCCAATTACCCGCGTCCCATTCACGGCGTAAATGCAAATCACCTTTTTTAAAACTTTCAAAAGCGACGGTATCATCGCGGTAATAATCATAGATGATTTTATCGAAGTTATGATGGCCTTTATTGGCCAGTAAATCTTTCGCCCAATAATCTTTGACACGTTCAAAAATGATGTTTTTACCCGCCTCGGCGGAGGTTATTTTATAAGGGCCAGAACCAAGTGGTGCTTCTAAAGTTGTTTTATCAAACTCTTTATCCTGCCAATAGGCTTTGGAAAGGACTGGCATCATCGCCATAATCATCACCGTTTCGCGGTCGCGTTCTTCATTGAGGTCAAAGCGAATGATGTGTTTGTCTTTTACTGTTGGTGTGGCCATGCTGTAAATACGCCGCATGTTGGGACGACCATGCTCGCGCAAAATTTCAAAAGAAAATAAAACATCATCGGTGGTAATCGCTGTACCATCATGAAAACGCGCGCTCGGGTTTAAGTTGAATGTGATGGATGATCGATCATCAGGAACATCAACGCTTTTTGCAATCATAGGGTAAAGGCTAAATGGTTCATCCCAGACACGTATCATGAGCTTATCAGTTGTGAGGTTGTTTGCAGGACTTAACCCTGCAGCCGCGCGACCTTTAATGTTGTAAGGGTTTAACGTGTCAAAACTACCCGTGGCTGATTGCTTTAACGTACCCCCTTTGGGCGCGTCAGGGTTGGCGTAATCAAGGTGCGTGCTGTCCGTATTGTATTTTGGCGCGCCGACCATTGCCATGCCGAATTTTTGGTCAAATTTTTCTTCCGCAAATACTGCAGAAGAAAAAACAAGTAAGACAATGGTTAGAAAATTCTTCATTTTTTAACCTTTAATTGATATTTGTAAATACATCTAGCAATCCAATAAATTGCAGTTAAGGATATTGCTGTCCCCATTATTATTAGAAAAATTCCCAAAATATTGGGTACCGCAATGATTCCACTTGAAGATGTCTGAACAGGAAAGTCAAAAACAATTCCTATGTACCACATCCAGATAATCGGAAATATAGTGACTATAAAAAGTTCAATCAAAAAGAAAAAACCATACAGACCAACCAAAAGAGTCAAAAATAAGATCAAAAAAAAGTATTTAATTGGTGTCATATAATATTAAGCTACTTTCTTTTCTTGCATCAATTCAGCCAAACTGACGGAAGGGCGAGGGCCAATTTGGCTGATGACTTGCGCCGCGGCGAGTGAGCCTAAACGTCCACAAGTCGCCATGTCCATATCTTCGGTAAAACCATAAAGAAAACCTGCGGCATAGGCATCACCTGCGCCCGTTGTATCAACGACATTGACGTTTTGCTCGGCGGTAATATCGGTGCGGGCACCACTATTGATAATGATAGATCCTTTTTCGCCACGCGTGATAGCACAAATAGCACATTTGTTAGAGGCAATATCTATCGCTTTTTCTAAATCATCTGTTTCATAAAGAGATTTTATTTCATCTTCATTGGCGAATAAAATATCCGTATGTAAGGAGACCAAATCTTTAAAGGCTTCACGGTGGCGATCAACACAAAATGAGTCAGATAATGTTAAGGCAACACGTCGGCTGGCTTGGTGCGCTTCACGAGCAGATTTAACAAAGGCTTCTTTTGCTTGCGGAGGATCAAATAAATACCCTTCTAAATAAACGACTTTTCCTTTGGCAATAAAGTTAGGGTCAATATCATCGGGGGTTAATTCAACGGCAGCCCCTAAATACGTATTCATGGTACGTTCGCCATCGGGGGTAACCAAGATCATGCAACGCCCTGTTGAACCACCAGATAATGGCTTGGTTTCGTAATTGACATTCATATCTTTTAAGCTATCAGCAAATTTTTGCCCCAAAACATCATCACCGACTTTGCCGATATAGGCACCTTTACCACCAAACGAAGCAAAGCAAGCCATGGTGTTTCCAGCAGAACCGCCAGACATTTCGGTTTTATCATCCATGTCATTATAAAGGGCGAGCGCACGTTCTGCATCAATCAGTGCCATTGCCCCTTTATTCATATTTTGTGCCGATAAATACCCATCATCTTTATGCGTCAGCACGTCGACAAGCGCGTTTCCAATTGTAATAAGACCATATTTTGCGTCAGACATATTGTTTCCTGTGTTTGGTTTATTGATTTATACCCGATCAATCTCTATAAATTATGGCAGAAAGGCAAGTTTTTATGGGCAAAAGCACACTGAAAGATAAAGTAATTGACGCCGCATTAGGTTTAGCCACGCAGCAAAGCTGGGATTTAGTTTCTTTTGAAGAGATTATTGAAAAGGCAGGCGTTGATCTGGAGGATGCTTATGAATATTTTGATGATAAGTCGGATATTTTGGCGGCCTATGGACGTAAAATCGATCGTGCCATGGTTGAAAATATGGGGCAAGTCGATACGACCTTATCCCATAGAGAATTACTTTTTGATGCTTTTATGGAACGTTTTGATATTGTGAATGAAAATCGTGAGGCAGTGGTTTCTATTTTAAATTCCTTTAAAGGTGATCCAAAGCAGGCGATTTTAAGTTTGCCGCATTTAGGACGTTCGATGAGCCGCGTTTTGGAATTGTGCGGTATTTCAACCGATGGCTTCATGGGTTGTGCGCGCGTGACGACGGTGACGGGTATTTATCTTTATGCTCTAAAAACATGGATGGAAGATGATAGCCCTGATTTGTCGAAAACCATGGCAACTCTCGATAAAACTCTCGATAAAGCTGAGATGGTTTATAATGCGTTGCCTACTCACTAGGTGTATAGGTGATAGTAGGAGAAAGTTCTAAGCCGTCTGGATGAATGTTGGGCGTTACTTCTTTTTTAAATTCTTCATATTTATGTGGGCAAGATGGTAAGTTGAAAAATGAATAGTTGTTAAATTCTGTTGTTACAACACAAATTCTTTCAAGCTTGTTAATGATATTGGGACGATAACCAAAAATGATATCTTCACCATTAAGCGTCATATCATACGCGTATTGAGGAGGTATTAAATTTTTTTCTATACTCCCACAACCTTGTAGAAAGGTTGTTCCCCCTAAAGTAGCAATTACCAAAGCATGCGATAAAGATTTCACAATATATTCCTTGCTTTTAAAATATTATATTTGGGTCATGCCTAGTTAAGAGGTTGATTTCGACATAACATAAAGAAGTATAGTCTTATGTCAATAAAAATCTTATTTTAGCCAATTTTTACCTTTAAAAACGTTACTTATGGATAGATTAGCCTTCATGACCCAAGACCCCCGACATTTTCAGATTATAACCTTATCTTCCTTGTTGTTGGTTTTGTTATTCTGGAGTGACTTTGCGCCTGAGCCAAAAGTGATTGCCTTGACCATGGCGGGAACATTGCTAACCCAGTTTACTTTTTTTAAAATTTTAAAAATCCCTTCAAATGATTATCGTTCACCGCTTATTACCAGTCTGTCGTTGGCTTTGTTGTTTAAAACCAACTTGATATGGTTTTACCCTGTTATTGGTGCGGTGGCGATGGTGAGTAAATTTCTTATCCGCGTGAATAACAAACATATATTTAACCCCGCCAATGCAGGGATCGTTTTGGCATTATTGATATTACCCAACAATTCATGGGTATCACCTGGGCAATGGGGAAATGAAATATGGCTGGGATTTGCGCTTATTTCTTTTGCATTAATAGTGTTGAGTAAAGCAGGGCGGGCGGATATGTCTGTGTTTTTCTTAGGCAGTTGGATTTTCCTGCTGATGGCACGCGCCTTATGGCTGGGTGATCCCTTATCCATCCCGCTTCATAACCTGCAAAGCGGTGCGCTCCTTATTTTTGCCTTCTTTATGGTGTCAGATCCCATGACGACGCCTAATAACCGCTTGGCGCGGTTTATCTTCGCCTTTATAGTGGCGATTGTCGCTTATATATTGCAATATGTGTTTCAAATTCGTGAAGCCATATTTTATGCGTTATTTATAGTGTGTATGACCACACCGTTATTAGATTTATTTTTTAAAGATCGTTTTTACCAATGGAGAAAAACCTGATGAAAATTTTATTTGTTCTTTTAGCTATTGTTAGTTTCTTGCCGACACAGGCCCATGCCTTTTGTGGGTTCTATGTTGCTAAGGCTGATGCATCGCTTTTTAACGAAGCGTCAAAAGTTGTCTTGGCGCGTCACGATGACCGCACTGTGATGACAATGGCGAATGATTTTAAAGGTGATACAAAAGATTTTGCGATTGTTATTCCTGTGCCGACGGTGATTAAAAAATCTCAAGTCAATGTAGGGGACAGTAAAATTATTGATCATATTGATGCCTATACCGCGCCGCGTTTGGTCGAATATCATGATAGCGACCCATGTCAGCAAATGTATCGCCGTGAAATGATGACGATGTCTATGGCTGATGGTGCTGCCGCGCCGCGCGTATTGCAAAAGTCAGCCAAAAAACTCGGTGTTAAGATTGAAGAAAGCTATACCGTTGGTGAATATGACATTTTGGTTTTATCGGCGACACAAAGCGGCGGCTTATTTAAATGGTTAAACCAAGAAGGCTATAAACTTCCCAAAGGTGCAGAGAAAGTTCTGAAAAGCTATATTAAACAAGATATGAAATTCTTTGTTGCCAAAGTAAATCTCAAAAAATTTGAAAAAACGGGTTATACGTATTTACGTCCGCTTCAGGTAGCGTATGAAAGCTCTAAGTTTATGTTGCCCGTGCGTTTAGGAACGTTGAATTCAAAAGGGCCACAAGATTTATTGCTTTTTACATTGACCAAAAATGGCCGTGTTGAACCAACAAATTACCGCACTACAAAAATTCCAACAGGGGATGAAATTCCACTTTATGTTGCCGATGAATTTGGTGAATTTTACAAGGCGATGTTTTCTAAGGCCGTTGAAAAAGAAAACATGAAAACAGTGATGCTGGAATATGCGTGGAATATGGCGTGGTGTGATCCATGTGCTGCTGACCCTGTACCGAATAAAGATCTTAAGAAAATGGGCGCGTGGTGGATTGGTCAAAACCATTATAATAAACCAACGCCGCGTCCAATGCCGGGACAACCTATGCCGCATATCATGCCACCGCCATCAAAAGGCGGTGCGGTTGATGTCTTTGTAACGCGTATGCATGTGCGTTATACGGCGGACAGCTTTCCTGAAGACATCATGTTGCAAACAACAGATGATAAGAAAAATTTTCAAGGGCGTTACGTCATGCGCCATCCTTTCAAAGGGGAGGCACAATGTGAAGCCGCTGGCACTTATTATGAAGGTTTGAAAAAACGCTTTGATAAAGAAGCCAAGACATTGGCAAACCTAACGGGTTGGAACGTCAATGACATCCGCGCCAAAATGGCGAAGAATGGTCAATCTTTTAAAGACCTACCAAAAGGTTCGGACAATCCTTGGTGGGAAAATATGTGGAATGAGTAAATAATTCCACTTTTTCTTTCCATCATTGTCATTGCCTGAATTTATGAAACAAATTCTAGGGCAATCCCCTAAAGTAGCGAATGACAAAAGGTTAAGCACTTTTTAAATTCAAAATTTCATGTTCTTGGTACAGGCTAACAAGAACATCAACCATTTTATCAATATCTTCTGTTGTGTGTGCCGCCGTCGCGGTCAGGCGCATGCGCTCCGTTCCTTTAGGAACAGTGGGATAGTTAATCGGTTGAACGTAAATATTATGCTCGCTTAATAAAATATCAGTAACGGCCTTGCAACATTTTGCATCACCAATAACGAGAGGGACAATATGACTTTCCCCTTTCATATAAGGTAGATTATTGTCATCTAGTTTTTGTTTCAAATATTTTGCATTTTTATGCGCGCGCATCCGTTCAATTTGTGATGTTTTTAGATATTCAACAGAGGCCAAAGCCCCTGCCAAAATCGCAGGGGGCAGGGCGGTGGTAAATATAAAAGAAGTCGCAAAAGAACGCACCGCGTCAATGACCGCCGATGATCCTGTGATAAACCCACCCATAACGCCGTAAGCCTTACCAAAAGTGCCTTCGATAATATCAACTTGGTTTAACAAGCCACGCATTTCAGCAATACCGCCACCATGCTCGCCATATAAACCAACCGCGTGAACTTCATCAAGATAAGTCAGTGCATTATATTTTTTGGCTAAAATACATATTTCGGCGATAAGGGCGATGTCACCTTCCATCGAATAGACGGATTCAAAGGCGATGATTTTTGGTCGCGCCGCATCGGATTGTTTTAACAACTCTTCTAAATACTCAAGGTCGTTATGGCGGTAAACATGTTTTTCGCACTTGCCTGCACGTATACCTTGAATCATAGAGGCGTGATTAAGCGCGTCCGAAAAAACAATCGGATTGTCGAGTAATTTTATTAACGTGCTAAGCGCCCCTTCGTTGGCAACATAACCAGAAGAAAAAATCAGTGCAGCTTCTTTTTGATGAAGGTTGGCTAAAGAATTTTCCAAATCAACATGGAGTTTTTGCGTGCCAGAAATATTGCGTGTGCCACCTGCACCTGCGCCATGATCGTCAATGGCATTTTTCATCGCTTCTAAGACGATTTTATTTTGTCCCATGCCGAGATAATCATTCGAACACCAGATTGTAACCTCTTTTGATACACTATCTGGTGTATGACAAATCGCTTTGGGAAATTTTCCGCATTGACGTTCAATTGCTGCAAAAACGCGGTAACGCCCTTCGAATTTGATGGTTTGTAACTGTTGTTCAAATAAATCATTGTAATCCATGATGTTATCCATTTTGTGTTAAGCGTGTTTGGGTTTATACTGTTTAGCAATAAATAGCGGATTAAGAAAATGATTATTGTTTTTGGCTCTATATATATGAACTTGGATATGCGGGTGAAGCGTTTTCCAGAAAATGGAGAGACAGCGCTGTCCTCTTCATACACGATGCTGCCTGGTGGTCGTGCCGCCAATCAAGCATTGGCCGCAACACGGGTTGAGGCAAAAACGGCACTTGTTGGTTGCGTCGGTGATGATGGGCCGGGCTTGCGTATTTTGCAAAATTTAAAACGCAATGGCGTGATGACATCGGGGGTTGCGAAATCAACCGAATTTCCAACGGGTATTGCCACCATCGTTCATGATAAGGCCGATGCCACGCGCATTCTTGTGGCCATGGGTGCCAATAGCGCGATTAGTGCCGACCAAGCACCCCATGATATTTTTAGATCGAAGAATATTTTACTGACGCAGCTTGAAATTGCCTTAGAACAAAATGCCATCGTCATGAAAACGGCACGCGATAAAGGGGCAAAAATTATTTTAAACGCCAATCCTCTTGCGCCTATTCCTTTAAGTGTTGTGGCCTTGGCTGATTATTTAATTATCAATCATGCAAAGCTGACCCAATTTGCAAAAATGCTTAAACTTGAAGGTTATAAAGATGAAGTTGATATCATGCGCATGATTGCCGCTCAGGCTAAGTTAACCTGCGTGACGTATCAACGTCAGGGTATTGGTATGATTATGACGTCCGAAGGACGGGGTTTTTGTGTGAAATCAAGTAAGCAAATTCCCTTTGTTGATGCCAGTGGTGGTGAGGATTGCTTTAGTGGGACGTTCGCGGGATGTTTACATGAAGGGAAGTCACAAAATAAAGCACTGCAGATGGCTTTGAGTGCGTATGCTATGACGGTTCGTGAAGCAGGCGCGCAAGAAATTTATCCGTATATTGATGGTATTAAAGAAGAGCTTGAGTCTTTTACGGAAGCCACACCGCTTTAAATAATTAAGTCTACGCCTTAATATTAACGTTGGTGCCACGAATGGGTGAGCCAGGTACACTTGATGCTGCCGATTGAAGCGTATCTGCGATTTGTCTATCGGAATCGGCACTTTGCTTGATAACGCTTAGTGAAACGTCACTGCGTGTTTGGGCAACTTGTGCGGATATGACTGAACTGGCATCCATTGTGTTGAGCATTCCTTTTCTGTTTTTAAAATGCCCCTTATCTTATCATGAAAAGTGTTAACTTTTGATAAATATCTACAGATGTATATGATAAAATCCTTTCACCCATTGGCAAAGCTTGTTTTTCAGCGTAAATTTAAACGAATCAAATAAATCGGCAATAAAGATGGAGGCTATTATGAATCAGCAAATCTTGATGAATTTTTCTACGCCCCCCAGTGAGGATGATATTCTTGCGATTGCCAATACGCATCTTGAAAATTTACCTGATGAATTAAATGAATATTTTGAAGAGCTGACCGTGACCGTTGAAGATATACCCGACGAAGCAACAGAAAGTGATTTAGAGCTTGATGATCCGTATGAATTGCTGGCACTTTATAAAGCAGGAACGCAGCTCGCCCCTGGTGTTGAAAAAAAAGTCGCCAATGATGATGATGTTCTTATTTTATATCGCCGTCCTATTTTGGATGCATGGTGCGAAACGGGCGAGGACTTAAATCAAGTCGTTCGCGATGCCATGATTGAAGAGATTGGCAATCATTTTGATTTTTCTGACGATGACATCGAAAACATGTCCGCCCAGCATTATCAAGGCATGCTTTAAATTGCTTGTTATTTTTTAATGTAACGAAGATTCAAAGATACGAAGTTATTATCATTAACATCATATTTTCTGCTTTTCCTGCGCAAGCAGGAATCTTTTAAGATGAAAGTTATGAGACCCCTGCCTTTGTAGGGGAAGCAGAAGCCGTAAAAAACCTCCGTGTCTCTATTCCTCCGTGTTAAAACTTTTAACCATGAATGGACACAATAAACGCGAATAAATAAAGCAAACCCGGGAGCGTTAGGGGACGCTTCCCGGGTTCTATTAATCGGTTGCCTAGGGTTTGGGTTCACGGTTAGGGAGGGCGGCAAGCCGACTAAATTCTGTTCTTTTATTTACATGACTTTGTTGTCCTGCCTTACTCTTGCAGCTTTTATCTGGTTTTTATTTTTATACATGCTGACATCTGCGGCGTGGAAAATATGTTCGGCTTTGCTGCCTTTTTTATAATCCTTTAAACCAAGTGAGGCGTGTACGGCTATTTCTTCACCTTGCCAAACAAAAGATAAATTGTTTAATTTTTTTATTAAAAATTGCGCGCGTTCCAAAGCTTGCTTTCTATCTGTGTTTACAAATAAGATTACAAATTCATCGCCGCCTAAACGCCCCGCAACATCCATTTTTCTAATATCGTTATTTAAGGTTGAGGCGACAAGTTTTAAGGCGTTGTCACCCGCATCATGACCATAGGCGTCATTAATTGATTTGAAATTATCAAGGTCGATCATAATTAAAAGACCACCTTGTGATTTATCACGATTAACACGATCTAATTCACGATCAAATTCATGCATGAATCCACGACGATTTTTAATAGTTGTTAATTCATCGGTGTTTGATAATTCTTCTAATTTTGTGATACGTAATTTTTGTTCTTTAATACGTTTTTCTGATTGTAAAATAATTCTATGTGCTTGTTTTAATAACGCCAATGTTGAGCCCATTGATTTCCACCAGCTCTCTTTTTGAACGTCATGACGCTCAAGATAGTGAAACACTTTGTCTGCTTCGTTTAACCATTTGCCTTGAGAGGCGCGTGAAGCAAGACCATTGGTGATTGGCTTTTGTGGTATTGTATCAAACATATTTTTTCTTTTTATTAAATTCCGTTGTTCAAACCTGATTTACACATTGCGAAAGCCGTGCCAATTATAAATATTACTATATATCAACAACTTAGCATTTTTCCTTGGTGTGTCAGTATATGGAAAAATTGTACCGATATAGGAATTTTAGGGGCGTGGTGGGCAAGCTTTGCCTGCTTAATGCAAATTCGTAAGGAATATATTTGAATATGTTTTTATTTATCGTGATATGCCGTATGATGCTTTATGATTAATTTTTCCAAAATATCTTTTCTTCTTTTTTTGTTTTGTTTTGCTATTTCATTGTTTATTGAAAACAAAACATATGCAGCAGACTTATCACCCAAAGATGATGTCAAACAAATCCAAGATTACTTAGCTCCGCATAAAGCTTTATATGATTTAAGCTTGGTGGCGACACGCAGTGGATCACAAATTGTCAATATCAGCGGAAAAATGTTTTATGAATGGCAACCAACTTGCGATGCATGGATTACCGATCATCGCTTCAGCCTTTTTTACGAGTATGCGGATAGTCCAGGGATGCGTGTGACCTCTGATTTTTCAACGCATGAGACATTTGGTGGAGAGAGTTTTAATTTTTCTGCCCGCCGTAAGCGTGATAATAAACTTTATCAAGAGCTGCGCGGTCAAGCCCTGATTGGTGGTAAAGGTGGCAAGGCCAATTTCACCATGCCAGAAGATTTAAAGTTTGATTTAAAAGGCGAGGCTTTATTTCCGATGGGGCATACGGTTGAGATGATTAAAACAGCGCAAGCCAATAAGAAGTTTTTTAAGGCCGTGGTTTTTGATGGCAGTGATGATGAAGGTCCCGTTGAGATTAATACCTTTATTGGAAAGCCTGTTAATGCGATGAAATTGATCCAAGCTTCTAATGACTTAGATATGACTTTATTAAACACACCCGCATGGAAAGTGCGTATGGCGGTGTTTCCAACCTTGAATGAAGAAGAGTCATTTTCTGATTATGAGATGAGCATGGTTTTTCATGAAAATGGCATTATTTCAGATATGCTGGTTGAATATGATGATTTTTCAGTAACACAAAAATTAGTAGCGCTTGAAAAGGTCGATAATGCAACGAATTGCGAAGCGCGTCCTTAATTGATTGGTCTATCTTTGATGGCGTTATTAAAAATGGTAAAAATTAATATTTTAAAAAGGATTTTACTGCTAAAATGCTTGTCGCATGGTTGAGTTTATAAGGGTGTAATATAAAAATATGACAAAAAAAGTACTGATCGTTGAAGATAATGAATTGAACATGAAATTGTTCCAAGATTTATTAGAAGTTCATAATATTGATACGGTTCAAACCAGAAATGGAAATGATGCCATGGATTTGGCACGTCAAGAAAAACCAGATCTAATTTTGATGGATATTCAACTGCCAGAAATATCGGGGCTGGATATTACAAAAATGTTGAAAGAAGATGATGAGTTAAAATCAATTCCTGTGATTGCCGTGACGGCATTTGCCATGAAGGGTGATGAAGAAAAAATTCGTGAAGGAGGTTGTGAAGATTATATTTCCAAACCAATTTCAGTTACTCATTTTTTAGAAATTATTCAAAAATATTTAAAATAAAGTTTAGTGTTTAACAAAAAAAGAGAAGAATAAATAATGTCTGCACGTGTCTTAGTCGTTGATGATATCTTACCCAATGTCAAATTATTGGAAGCCAAACTTGCCAGTGAATATTATGACGTTTTAACGGCAACAAGTGGGGAAGAAGCTTTGGAAAAAGTGGAGCGTGACGGCCCAGACATAATTCTACTGGATGTTATGATGCCAGGGATGGATGGTTTTGAGGTTTGTAAAAAAATTAAATCAAACCCCACTTATGCTCATATTCCTGTCGTGATGGTGACGGCGTTGACTGACGCAGCCGATCGTGTTCGTGGATTAGAGGCGGGTGAGGATGATTTCTTAAGTAAGCCATTAAATGATACGGCGCTTATGGCGCGGGTGCGGTCATTGGTGCGTTTAAAAATGACGGTTGATGAATGGCGGGTGCGTGAAAATACAGCATCGCAACTCGGTGTCGTTGATGAAGGCGGCACGGCGATGAATGAGCCTGTTGAGAATGCGCGTATTTTGGTTGTTGAAGATCAAGAATATGATAGCGAAAAATTTACTGAAACCTTGGCTGTTGATAATGATATTGTTGAGATTGTGACCACGGGTACGGAAGCCATGGAACGTGCCATTGCGCAAGATTATGACTTGATGGTGATTAGTTTGAATTTAACATCTGAAGATGGTTTACGATTATGTTCACATTTACGTTCAAGCGAACGGACACGTTCTGTCCCTATTTTGATGATTGCGGGTGATGAAGATATGTCACGCGTCGCACACGGTTTGGAAATTGGCGCACATGATTATATTATCCGCCCCGTTGATAAAAATGAATTACTGGCGCGGGTGCGAACGCAGATTCGCCGAAAAAGATTCCAAGAACGCCTTCGTTCAACATATGAAATTAGCTTATCTATGGCGCTGACGGATTCTTTAACTGGGCTTTATAATCGCCGTTATTTCGAAGTTCATTTGCAAAAGTTATTACAAGCTAACGAGAATAGCCGTAAATCATTAGGCATCTTGATGATTGATATTGATAATTTTAAAGTTGTGAATGATACACATGGACATGCGGTGGGTGATGAGATTTTAAAAGAATTTTCTGAACGTCTTCAAGATAAGCTACGTGGTTTTGATATGGTGGCGCGTTTGGGCGGTGAAGAATTTGTTGCTCTGCTTCCTGATGTGACCGAAGAAATGACCCATATTGTTGCCGAACGTTTGCGAACAGCCATCGCCAATACACCTTTTACCTGTAAAGTGCCAGGCGGTTGTTTGGAAATCACCACGTCGGTTGGTGGAACATTGGTGCCCAAAGGAACGGCGGCTGACCCAGATATTGTTATGAAGCAAGCCGATGATGCGCTTTACAAGGCAAAAGAAGGCGGGCGTGACCAGAGTTATTTCCATGAAATAGGAAAATTAAATCCAGAAGATTTTATTCCAGAGCGTCGCTTATTCTTAGATTAAAATTTTTGATTATAAAAATCATTATACCACGCGCTAAATTTTTCTAAGCCAGATTTTAAGTCAGTGGTCGGAGTAAATCCTGTTTCTTTTTTTAAAGAGTCAATATCAGCATAGGTGGAATAGACGTCTCCTGGTTGCATCGGCAACATGTTTGTTTCAGCTTTCTTACCAAGCGCATTTTCTAAATGTTCAATCATATCCATTAAATTTTCAGGATTGTTATTGCCAATGTTAAAGATGCGGTACGGCGCGCTTTTGTAGCTCCCCCCTTTATTGTTAGGAATGGCCTCAGCGGCACCTTTGATACCATCAACAATGTCATCGATGTAGGTGAAGTCACGCTTCATATCGCCATTATTGTAAACGTCAATTGTTTCACCCTTTGTGATCTTATTGGCAAATTTAAAATAAGCCATGTCGGGACGTCCCCATGGGCCATAGACGGTAAAAAAACGTAAACCCGTACACGGAATGCCATATAAATGCGCGTAACTATGTGCCATCAACTCGTTTGATTTTTTTGTTGCGGCATAAAGGCTGATCGGATGATCAACATTATCATTTTCGCAAAAAGGTACTTTGGTATTGCTGCCGTAAACGGAAGAGGACGAGGCGAAGACAAGATGTTTAACCTTATGATGACGGCAACCTTCTAAAACATTCATAAAGCCAACGATGTTGCTGTCGACATAGGCGCGGGGGTTTTCAATAGAATATCG
This sequence comes from uncultured Micavibrio sp., assembly GCA_964647515.1. GTDB lineage: Bacteria > Pseudomonadota > Alphaproteobacteria > Micavibrionales > Micavibrionaceae. The sequence goes on from CAZYHI010000018.1 coordinate 17,646, forward strand.
AACCCCTGCTTGCGCGGCCAAGTTAATGACGATGTCAGGTTTGAAATTCTCAAAGGCATCTTCCATAGCACTTTGGTCGGCTAAGTCCGCTTTTATGAAATCAAAGCTGTTATGTTTTTTTAATTCAGCGAGCCGTGCTTCTTTTAGGTTCACATCGTAATAGTCATTCATATTGTCATAGCCCAAGACTTCTATGCCTTGCGCACATAGCTTTTGTGCAAGGTGAAATCCAATAAATCCTGCGGCACCTGTGATGAGTATTTTCTGCATAAAGCGTTTCTTTCCCGTTTCCCCTAGTGTAATCCCGACGCAGGTCGGGATCTTCTACCAACCCTTAAAAAAAGATTCCGATTTTCATCGGAATGACGGGGTTAGAATTTAAATAACCATTGAGAAATAACAGAAAGAACCGTTACAATCAATCTATGACTTTCCCCCATATTGATGAAATTTATAAATATATTGCCGAGAGCGATAGCCCGCAGTCTAAACGTGAGATCGTGAAGGCGTTTGATATTAAAGGCGATGACCGTAAGACCTTGAAACAATATCTACGTCAATTGGAAGAAGATGGCAAAATCGTAAAAGGTGAAAAGCAGTCCTATAGCGTGCCAGGGGCTTTACCCAGTGTGTCGATGATCCGTATTACCAAGATTGATAGTGATGGAGATCTCTTCGCTGAACCGCTTGATTGGGACGCGGCTGTGCAAGGTCAACCACCAAGAATAGAGCTGTTATCCAATGCACCTTTGAAAGTTGGAGATCGGGCGTTGGTGAAGCTTAAAAAATATAATGATAAGCTGTATGAGGCGTCCTTGATCCGCCGTATTGATAAACAGCGTGCCACTGTCATGGGACAAATTGCGAAGACGGCCAAAGGGTACTTGCTACAACCAATTGATAAAAAGGCCAAATATGATTTTGATGTGGGGCAGAATGATTTAAATGGCGCGACGGTGGGTGATTTAGTGGTTGCGGAGATTGCGTCTTCCCGCTCCCTTAAACGCCGTAGCGCGAAGGTAACGAAAGTTTTAGGTAATCGTGATGATGTGAATGCCATTAGCTTGATCGCCATTCATGAGGCGGGTTTACATGATAGCTTCCTTGATTCTGTAACCAAAGCCGCGCAGGGGTTGAAAGTTCCTCCTTTAGCAAAACGTGAAGATGTGCGTGATATTCCCTTGGTGACCATTGATGGGGCGGATGCGCGTGATTTTGATGATGCGGTTTTTGCTGAAAAAACAAATGATGGTGGCTTTCATCTCATCGTCGCCATTGCTGATGTGGCACATTATGTCCGTCCGAACTCTGTGTTGGATGTGGAGGCCTATAAACGCGGTAATTCGACCTATTTCCCTGATCGTGTTGTGCCGATGCTGCCCGAGGCTTTATCGAATGATATGTGCTCGATCAATCCACATGTGGATCGCGCTTGTATGGGCTTTCATATCTGGATTGATGCCCATGGAGAGATGGCTAAATATAAAGTTTTTCGTGGGCTTATGCGCTCTCATGCGCGTCTTGTTTATGAACAAGTGCAGGCGGCAAAAGATGGTATGACAGATGATGTTACTGCGCCGCTTATGAAAGAGGTGATTGAGCCGCTTTATGACGCTTATGATATCTTGGATAAAGCGCGGCAAAAACGCGGAGCATTGGATCTTGATCTACCAGAACGGCAAATTCTGATTAATGATAAAGGTAAAATGACAGGCGTAAAAAAACGCAGCCGCCTTGATGCTCATAAATTGATTGAAGAATTTATGATTTTGGCCAATGTTGCGGCGGCGAAAGCCTTGGAAGCCAAGCAAGCCCCTTGCGTCTATCGCGTCCATGATAAGCCCTCGTCGGAAAAACTTGATAGTGCGCGTGAATTTTTAGATGCCTTTGGGTTATCTTTGGCAAAAGGGGGCATTGCCAAACCGGCACAGATTAACCATTTACTGCAAAAAGCTTCAAAGCTGGAATATTCTCAGCTTATTTCCCAAGTTATCTTAAGAACGCAGAGCCAAGCGATATATCATCCTGAAAATATTGGCCATTTCGGCTTGGCCTTACGGCGTTACGCGCATTTTACCTCACCCATACGGCGTTATGCGGATTTGCTGGTGCATCGCTCCCTTATACGCGCCTACGGCTTGGGTGAGGGGGGGTTAAGCGATGAGGAGACTGTGACGCTGACCGAAAAAGCTGATCAGATATCTCAGACGGAGCGCAACAGCTCTTCTGCCGAACGCAGTGCCGTTGACCGCTTTACCGCCGCATGGATGAGCGAGCGTATTGGCGCGGAATTTACAGGCGTTATTAATGGTGTGACACGCTTTGGTTTGTTTGTAACGTTGGATGAAAACGGCGCAGATGGGCTTATTCCGATGCGCTCATTACCTGATGATTACTATATCCATGATGAAAAACAGCATGCGCTGGTCGGGCGCAAGCATAAACGTATTTATCGCCTTGGTGCGCCAGTCACCATTCGTTTGAAGGAAGCTGATGGCTTAACAGGCTCGTCCGTTTTTGAAATGGCCAATAGTGACAGTGCGGACATTCCAGGGATTAAGTTTAAAAAGGTTAAGACTTATGGTGGAGATAAGAAGGGGTCGGGTAAGAAGAAATATTCTAAAAAGAAGGGCTCTAAGCCTAAAAAACCGAAAAAACCCAAGAGAAAGTAAGAAATAGAGCTCAATTGACTATTCCTAGCTTGACTTACGGCTAAAAATCCTTATTTTCACGTCAAGATTTAATAACTCATAAATTATAGAGATTAAGATGGCCAAAAAAGGTAATGCAGTTAAAGTTCGTATGGAAAGTTCCGCAGGAACAGGGTATCGCTATTATAAGCGTAAAAATCCAAAAACGATGACTGAAAAAATGAAAATGATGAAATATGACCCGTGGGCGACTGATGAAAAAACGGGTAAGCGCGGTAAGCACGTTCTTTTTGAAGAAAAGAAAATGCCGCCACACAAAAAGAACTAACTTTTTGGATCGTCGTGCCCATAAATGGGAAGACATTTTTAAACATATTTCAAAAATTAAGGCACCATTTGGTGCCTTTTTTATTGTGGTTGAGGTTCATCAATAATTTATATTGACATAATTTGACAATCCTTTAAAACAAACTTCAAATATATTTTTGGAGTTTACTTATGAAGCTGTCTTTATTAGATGATGATGAAATCAAAGCTATTAAAGCTGATTTGCAACAGGCGACGTCGTTGTGTGCTGAAGCATCAACATCGTTGAAAGACAACAACGAGAAGGAAACTCTTACCTTAACGTGTGATATGATCGCTAATGGACTTATGATCTGCACTGATTTTTCTAATGCATATCATGATAATAAAACGCGTGCTTCGGTTATTATGGATGAGATGAGTCTTCTTAACTATAATTTAGACATTCGAAACATTAATTATAAAATTGGTGATAATGATATTATAACGCAAGCTGATACGGCGATAGAAAAATTGCTTTATAAGTTTATGGATCAATTTGAAAAAGATAATCCGCAGCCCCAATCCCACGTAAAATCTGGTATGCTTCTTTGGGATAAGACTATCACTGGTGTAGCATGTACCATTGCTTTCTCTTTTCTACAGAGTGCTGGAATAAGTAATGCTTCCCCGGAAAATAAAGGTCATGTCTGGCAATCAATAGTGCAATGTACTGATGATGGTTTTGATGTTGCAAACTGTAATGCATCATGGATTTCTGCGGTAAAAAAACTGCCTAGCTTATTACGTGATTTTAAATATGAAACGTTCTATGAATGTCATGAGGCTGGTCATTTCTCGTGTAAAACTCTTACATTTAATGGTGAGAAACGGGTGTACCCAGAAATTGTGGGGTGGCGGGCTTTTGAAAATACGACTAGAGATATTACGATAGATACAGAACCTGTTGTGTCAGGATCCAGAGGAAGCGTAGGGACAACGTTTAATGGACAAAAAGTCAAACTCTCTTTTTGAGTGTGTTTATTATTTAACTCTTAAACCAACCCCAAGCGGTATTCTAACGTGACGCGTTATAAAAAAGTTGATCTTCGGTGAGTTGAAAACCAATCTTAATTTGATAGCCAGGATCTGACCCATCATCATTTAAGGGCAGGCGTTGACGAATTGTCTCATAGAGTTCGATGCTATCTTGCTTTGTTTCATAAGTCACAGAGGCGGCAAAAAGCTCTTTAGCCAGCTCTTCTCCCTCTTTATCGGCGACAGAGACAAAGTACGGATAAGCAAAAAACGGACGGTCATTGTCTTTGCGCTTTGCTTTTGGCCCTAAAGCCCCTTTGAATGAGAGTTGAATTTTAACTTCTTTATATCCATCGGCGACATGACATTCACTGGCGGTGTCGGTTAAGTCTAGACTAGAAACTTCGGTGCCTTGAGATGGTTTTTCAGGGTTATAAAATTCTGAAGCATGACTGAGTTGTGGGTCGACATAAATGGGCGGACAGGCATTATTATTTACAACAACCTTGGCTTTATTGGTGCTGCTGCTGTCAGCATTCGTTGCCGTTGTTGCTGCTGTTCTAGCTTCCGTTTCGGAATCTGTATTTGTATCCGCAGTGTTGAGACTGCCTACTTTGGAACTGATGGCAGAACCCGCAGTATTTAGGTCTTGTTTAAAACCGTCAAATGTTTGACAAGCGGTTAAAGAAAGGGTGGCGAAGCCAATAAGGAATAGATGTGATGTTTTCATGGTGCCTAGATTATGAGAGCAAAGTGAAATTGACAAGGTAAAAAGACGATTTGACGTGGATTTTTATGATTTTCTCTTTTATATAAGTCTATATGAGCATAACAGCAAAAAACAATATGAAAATATTTTTAGCGAATCCACGTGGGTTTTGTGCAGGGGTTGATCGCGCCATCCAAATTGTTGAAAAGGCGTTGGAGAAATATGGTGCGCCCGTTTATGTGCGTCACGAAATTGTTCACAATAAATACGTGGTTGAAAGCTTACGGAATAAAGGTGCGGTTTTTGTTGAAACGTTGGATGAAATTCCGCCTGCATCGATTGAAGATAACGCCCCTGTTATTTTCTCGGCGCATGGCGTGCCAAAACGCGTGCCAGAAGAAGCCAAAAAGCGTGAGATGTTTTTCATTGATGCAACATGCCCTTTGGTGAGTAAGGTGCATAAAGAAGCCGAACGGCATCACGCCGCGGGACGGCAAGTGATTCTCATCGGTCATGCGGGGCATCCTGAAGTCATTGGCACAATGGGGCAGTTGCCTGATAAGGCGGTGCTGTTGGTTGAAACTGTTGAAGATGTTAACACTTTAAAGGTTGAAAATGAAAACAACCTCGCTTTTTGTACGCAAACAACTTTGTCTGTTGATGATACGGCAGAGGTTGTCGCGGCGTTAAGTCATCGCTTTCCTGATATCAGTGGACCGCATAAAGAAGATATTTGTTACGCCACAACAAATCGTCAAGCCGCCGCCAAAGAGATCGCCAAAAAATGTGAAGCCATGATGGTGATTGGCGCGCCTAATTCATCAAACTCTAACCGTTTGGTTGAGGTCGGTGCCAATTATGGCTGTGAAAAATCAATGTTGGTGCAACGCGCAACTGATATTGATTGGGCATGGTTGGACGGTGTTGAAAATTTAGGGTTAACGGCGGGGGCG
>CAZYHI010000019.1:0-1272 GCA_964647515.1 uncultured Micavibrio sp.
ATCGAAGGCTTAAATGTTTTAATCTGTGAGGAAATTACAGATCAAATTGATGTTCTTGAAAGTCAGCAATCTATTTTAACGGCCACAGGTACATGGCTTGATCGTATTGGTGAGCGTTTTGAGTGCCCGCGCCCTTACGTACCTGATGATATGACTATTTTTTTTGGTTTTCGTGGCAATGGTACAGGCTTTGATCAGAATCCTTTTTTTAATGGATCGCCCGATGGTGTACCGGTTAGTGATGATTTTTACCGCAGTATTATTATAGCTAAGGGTGGCCAACTCATTACAGACGGTACAATTCCTGACATGAACAATATATTACAGTCTGCTTTTGGCAGTGGTAGTTATATTGACTTTGATAATATGAGTATGAGTGTTAGAATTGATGGTGATTTTACTCAATCTCAATTAGCCGTGCTTTTGAGTTCTAATTTTTTCACAAAACCTGCAGGGGTTAGATTGAACGAATTGATAATAGCGCATGAAAGCGGTTTTTTTGGTTTTGCAGGTAGTGGTGGAGTAGGTTTTAATCAATCGCCCTTTGCGGGCATAGTATTTATATAGGTGATATATGACAAGAGATAATGATGCAGTATTATTAAGGAAGTGGGCTGAAACCGGTGATGTTCAGTTACCGTCCGCAGCGGGCTTAAATCGTGCTGAAGGTTGGCCTTTGGCTTATTCCCAAGTGGGTGGCGCGGCACCAGAACGTGAGGTATTTAACCAGCTTTTTAAAGAGGTGTCAGCGGGTATTCTTGAATTAAATACAAGCGGGCCATTTCTTGATTATGATATTAGAGTTGATTACAATCCTGGTGTTATTGTTAAGGGTAGTGATGGTCAATTATATGAAGCCTTAGGGCCTAATGGGCCATCTACTGTAGTTGCTGACCCTGTGACAGATGTTATCTTTTGGGTTGTTTCTCCTTTATCTGGTAATAATGTTTCAAGAATTGGGTTACTTGAATTTTCTATGACGGGTATTGAGCCTCCAGGGTGTATTGAACTTGATGGTTCAGATGTATCACGTACATTATATGATGATTTGTTTGCCCAATACGGTACGTTTTATGGCGCAGGTGATGGTGTTAATACATTTACGTTACCTGATTTTCGTGGATATACTTTGCGTGGATGGGATAATGGTGCTGGTATTGACCCGGATGCGCTACTAAGGCTTAATCGTGGTGATGGTACTACGGGTGATGCTGTTGGAACAAGGCAAATGGATGAATTTGAAAGCCACACACATGCTATCATTAATAGATT
>CAZYHI010000019.1:1282-22998 GCA_964647515.1 uncultured Micavibrio sp.
AAACTATTTATATTTATATATTTTTTTTGCTTATTAAAATTAAATTTAAATAAAGAATATTTAATTTAAATTTAATTAATGAGAGAATCTAAAAAATCTATAATATGCTATCATTAATAGATTAAATTCTGCTTCAGCAGGGCCATTTTTAGCTGGTGAGAATAATGCTACGATTAATCCAGGTAATGGAACCATTAATGCAGGACAAGTTTTAAATTCTGGTGGTAATGAAAGCCGTATGAAAAATATTAATGTTATGATTTGCGCAAGGTTTGAATAAAAGGAAATACTATGAAAATACATAATTATAATACTGATGGAATTTATACCACGACTGTTAAAGCACGCCTTGACCCGTTGGCTACGCGCAAAGAAGGTAAGAAAATCTTTAGGATGCCCGCACGTTCAACAATCGTAAGCTTACCCAAAATAGGTAAAGATGAACGCGCTAAATTCAATTTAGATGATCAAAAATGGGTAGTAGAACCAGTACCTAAAGTCATAGATTATTACCATAAGGAAACAAAAGAATTGCTACAAACGATTGATAGTGATTTTGCCTTGGATAATGGTTATACAGACAAGGTGCCACAAACGAATTATGATGTATTTGATGAAAATGCTGATGATTGGTTTATTGATTATGGTCTCGTGCTATCAGATATAACGTACGCAAAAATAAGTGTTATGGCGTATGAGGTCGGTATTACAATGTTTTCTGCGCAGCAATTAATTGAAATTTCTAATGTCGCCACACTCAATTCAAATGTACAAGAGATTATAGAAAAATCTTTAAGTGCGCGCGATGCGGTTAATTTGGATGATGTTGAAAATATTGAAGATGTTCAAATTAAATTTAATGAAGCTTATCAGGCTTTAGATAATGAAAATGGTGGTTAATAATGTCACGATCATCACGATTACGATCGCGTATACAGTATGACGGTTTTATAATTGAGGTTGGTGCCGATTTTAGAAATAGATTGCGCATATCTGATCCTGCGCGTCCTAACCCTGATTACCCTGATAATTCACCATTTAAATTTTTACCCATGATGATTGATAATGTGGGCTTTCAGATGGATATTAGAAAACAGCCTTTTCAAACGGCGGATTTAATTCATAGTCTATCCACATCTAATGGCGGCATTATCAAAGAACCTGATTATAGTGATTCGCCAACAAACACCGTACTTAATCCTTTGCAAGGATGGATAGAACTTTTTATAGATCATAACATTACAGGTGATGATACTACGGATGATTCAATTGCCAGCAATATTGGTGCGGCTCATTATGACTTATTTTTCATACCTAATAACATAATTGAAGATAGGCTTAAAATTATGAAAGGCAGTATTTCTATTGAAGATTCTGTAACACAGGTTAATTAGATGGCTAATAATGCAATTGTCACAACCGTTGAAGTCGATGGCCCAATTGTATCTGTAGTGGGCGATACAGCTATATGCGTTGAGGTATTGCCTAACGTTACAATAAATAATAATGCCGTTTCTGAAATTGATGATGAAAACATATCCCAAGATAGCACTTATTCATCTTTTAAAATTGAAGATCGCATCGAGGAAGAAATAGGTGATGATGACTTTAATTTTGTGCTATTATTTGAAAATCAATTATCCCAATAAGGAGTGAATTATGACATTAGAGAATAGAGTAAGAGATTTAGCAATTCGTATTGCTACAGAAATTAACACAAATTCTGGGCTTGCGGGCGATTTGGCATCGCTAGCGACAACAGATAAAACAACGCTTGTGGCGGCTATTAATGAGGTTCTAACTGTGGCAGGTAGTGCCGCTGTTATTAACGATACTGTACCATCATTAACGACAACTTATTCAGGTACTAAAATTGATGCTGAAATTTCACAAGCGGTGGCTGATTTAGTTGATAGTGCGCCTGGTTTACTCGATACATTGGGTGAGTTGGCAACGGCGTTACAAGGTAATGATGCTGATATCGCAGGGATATTAACCGCCCAATCTTTACGTGTACGTGTTGATACGGCCGCTCAAGGATTAAGCGCGGCTCAAATGGGTAACGCACGTACAAATATTGATGCTGTTGGCGCAGGTGATATTGGTGATTTTGATCGTGATTTCGTGGCAGACTTTGAGGGTGCCTTAACATAAATAGGGCTTTAAATGTCAATTCAAACACGCATAACCGCTTTAGCGCAACGCGTAGCACAGCAATTTAACGGGCTTGACACAAATGGTGTTGGCAATGCATCGGGTGTTGTAGGTACTAGTTCTACAGACGCGCTTGATAAGCTTAATCAGCATATTATTGAATTGTCTATGTTCACTGAAGTTGTTGGTGGTCAATATTTATTAGACCCGAATGAATTTAATGGTCCGGGTGTTATTGGTTTAATTGATCAAAGCCATACACAAGACTTATCTAATGTTGGTGCCACAGCCATCACAAGAAACGCTGGTGGTTTTGTTTTTCCGTATGATGTTAAACTGTTAGGATTTAAGGCAGATCATAAAAATAATAATGCCGCTGCTCAAGCATGGGGCTGGCGTTTTGGTACGCAAGACAAATTGGCTGTTGATGATGGTAATGTAAATAATACGAAAATTGATGAAATTATTTATAGAGAATGTGTTGGTGTTGGTGCCACAGCTATTGCACCAAGAGATTATGGAAGTAATGGAAGTGCGGAGACTAATATTGACTTTGAAGCGGTTACTGGTGGTGAAGTTATAATTACGGCTGATAAAGTTTTTAACTTTGGTATTGAAGCACCAACGGCCGATGGAACGAATAGATTCGTTCAAGTTATGGCAGGTTATTTTTTCTTTCAAAGGGGATTAACCCCATAGTCAAGCATTAAAAAATAAAACCAATATAGAAATTTATGTAGATATAAGGTAATATAATAATGAAAAATCAATCAGATAGCATTCAGGATAAAAGAATAAATATGTTAAGTATGGATAGAAAAGTTACCTTTGCACATATTATTGCCCTATTAATCCATGGTGGCGGTCTTATCTGGTATATTTCAGGAATAGCGCATGATGTTAGTTTAAATACAAAAGCACGTGTTGAGGTAGCTAATATTATTATGAAAGTGGAAATGCACGATGAATTTATTAAACAGAATGAAGGCGTTGCTAAAGAGGTTGCAGTTATTAATGAGCGGACAAAGCACATGGCAAGTGCAATCCAAGAAATTAAACTCGGAATCAGTAAAAATTAATCACAAAATGACAATGCCATCTAAATCTATAATTGTTGGCGGTGGTCTGATAACAGCCATATCAGTGACGATGGGTGTTTTCTTAAGCATGACCGTTAATGTTGGCATGTCAGAAACATCAAAATTTGAAGGTACCGTATTAAAAAATTATTATGACAGTGTTGGTGTGCAAACGTGGTGTACTGGCGAAACGCAGGTAGGCTATAAGCCCGATGGTTCTTATGACCATGCGTATTGTCAGGCATTGTTTTTCAAAAGCTATAATAATTATAATGGTCAACTTTATAGTTGTTATAACGATACAGCATTATCAAAATTAACAGCACCTATGCACGCGGCCTTTGTCGATGTTTATTACAATACAGGAAAGCGATGTAATACGGGCATGATTCTCAATATGAATAAGGGGCAACCAAAACAAGCATGTGACTTTATATTAAAATACAAGTATGCTGGTGGTAAGGATTGTTCAGACCCACGCAATAGAACTTGTCGTGGGGTATGGAATAGGCGGTTAAAAATGCATAAGCTATGTTTGACCGGTTTAATTAAATAAGAAAGGAATATATTATGTCAGATACAGATAAGAAGCCGTGGTTTCAATCAGCAACCATTATTGGTATTTTTGTGGCGGCTGCACCAACTATTGCAGGTATTTTTGGTTTTAACATTGATAGTGCTACTAATTTAGAAATTGGTGATATTCTTACAATGGGTGCTGAAGCAATTGAGGATTTAATTACTCTTGGTGGTTCGCTATTGGCTATTTATGGCCGCATACGTGCGACTAAAGGTATTACGGCTGTTTAATGTGGTTACCAATTTTAAGAGCGTTGGCCGTGTTTGTTGGCATATTTGCCAAGTACATGGTTGATAAACAGCACTTAAAAATTGATGAATATAAGGAAATAGCATTATCACATGAGGATTTATTGGAAAAAATTAACCTTGCGCATAGTGCCCGTCATAGCGTTAAGCATGATGATGACAGCGTGCGCATGGACAAATACAACCGCAGGAATAAAAAAGATGATCGTACATGATCGTTGCATACCTTGCGTGTCATTAAATCCAATTACATTTGATGATCGTGTTGATAGTGATGAAACCATTAAGCAAACGCGTGAATATAACGCTATATATGATGTGTTATGCCCTATTGAGATAAAAGAAACCCCTGTAAATTAATACAGGGGTTTTAGTTTGTTGGGAGGGTCCAACTTTGCGAAAAATATAATCTAATATTAGCATGAATGCCGTAATTTTCAATTTTTTTTTACGTGAAGCTTTTTTCATTTGCGTATGCATGTTATCATTATATGTTTTTTAGGAAGGACACAGCATGAGTGCCACAAACGATGTAGTAGTTACTAAAGACTGGACGGAAGTTTATGTAGGGCCGACAGATACTTGCATAGCGGTGGAAGCTTTTGGCCCTGATGTTATTTTAAGAATAAGCGATGCACCACCACCACAATCATTATATACAGGTCATGTATTAAATACTGAAGGAGGTCGTGAACCGGTTACGTTAGGCGCAACAGGTATATTATATGCCAGAACACATGAGAATAGTAAACGCGCAGATTATGACGTAAAATCAACAGTCATTGTTACGGGAGATTCAGATATGGGAACAATAGGTGCGGGTGCTGGCGGCGGTAGTGCGGCAAATGCAGGGGCGGCCGATATGGTGCCAGAACTTGATGAAAACGGCGCACCCTTAGGTACAGTGGGTACAATTCAAATTATTAGAAATGGTGATAATTCACCAGGTGGTGAGAATATTCTTGTCACAACATCAACAGGGGAAACCATAATACGATGAAAAACTTAAAATCTTACTTGTTGGCTTTTTTATCCCTTGCGCTTGTTAGTGCGGGTGTTACGGCAATTGCACAGGAACGTGTTAATAGCGTCACGGGCGCACCTGAAATTCAAAATAATCCCACACTTGGTTATCAAATTGATTACGATAAATTAATTAATGATGAATTATTAGATGAAGATGATTTAACGTCTGATAGCGATACGCAGGGCGCGACACAGCAATCAATAAAGGCTTATGTTGATGCTTCTGTTTCAGATTGGGAAGCCACTGACTTCACAACAGCCACGGCAACATTTGATGTTAGTCCTGATAATTTATACCGTAACAATAATGGTGGTGCTACAACATGGAATATTTCAAGTGGTGCTGACTTAACGGATGGTGACAGATTTATCATAGATAACCAATCCGCAAATATATTAACGCTTAATCACCCTCTCTTGTATGATGCAAATATAAATACAGTCGGTGTTCTAACCACTCTTGCCGTTCCTGCATATTCAACTTATACATTCTCAACAATGACGGGTGGTGCATTAAAGCTTGTTTCTACACATGGGATTGTTGACGACTCAACATACTTTGCTCCTACTTTAAATTTTTCCACTGATAATTTTAGTGGCTCTGTTTCAAACAATGGTACAGCAGTAAATCAAGAATATACTTTCACACCTGATACGGCTGGATTTTATATTTTACGATTAAGAGCGGACACAGTTGTTGGCAATGGTTGGGTGCGAGTTGGTACAACTGGCGGAAGTTCTTTTGATGTTTTTGATGGTGCGGCACCAACAGCTCAACGACTTTTTCCAACTGAATTAGATAAAACTTATCTTGTGGAAGTTGAAGAAGATGAACTTGTCCCTCTTACAATTACAATCGGTGCTGGTGGTGGTAGTTCCGCAACTGGAATTTATCACTATTTCGGACATCCAGCATTTGAAGAGGAAGGTGATGTTGTAGATGAACGCTTTGTCACAGGAACGGTTTTTAACCCAACAATAACAGCAGGACTTAATCCTGAAACCACTGTCTTTAAGTTAGAAAATATTGGTGTTGATACTCTTGAAATACAAGGTTTAAGTTCTGGTGAGTATTTCTTGCCAGTGGGTGAAATAGTTATTTTACGCCGTGAGACAGGCTCAAATATTTTATATGCAAGTCGTACAAGACCAGAGGAACAACCAGACCTTGCATCTTTAGAAAGTTTAGGTTCAAAGCTTCACGCCGTTTATTCCCCTTCGATTGCTGGCTTTGAAGATTTAACCGTTAATGATCGTGATTTGACAACTTCACTTGGTACAGTGGCGCAAGATGCTGACGGAAACCTAGTGTTTTCAAATGGCGATAGATTAGATATTGATACAAACGGTGATGGTTCAGGACTTTGGATTTACGCACGTGTTTCCGTTAATGATGCAGGCGGACATTTTTCTGTATTTGGTAACACAACAAGCTTTTTACCACTAGCTCAAAACGGCAGTCCTGATGCAAACGTCATAAGATTAAACAACGTATCTAATACTATTGATTTTTCTATTGATGGTGTTGACGAAACAAACTTTGCTAATAGAAACCAAGTTTATGACGCTATGAATGGTTTAGGTTTTGTAACGCTTGGGGTTGAAAATATACCAAATGGCACGACTTTAAGCATTGGCGATCATCCACAAAATAACAATTTTGATTTTGATGCTGGTATTCTTGGTGGGATGGTTATTCTTAATGAAGCACCAACCGATGAAGAATTAGAGATAATTAATTACAATCTCGAAAACGGTATTAATGTTCTTAGTGTTCCAAATCAAGCAACTATAGATTCAACGAAAATAGCCGATGGTGTAATGATTGATGCCGCCCCTGCTTGGGAAGGTTCTTTCGTTTTGTCTAACTCTCAATCGGGAGTTATAAATACTGGCGTTAATTTAGATGAAGTTGATGAAATTATAGTTAGCTTTAGCCGTAATGTTAATGCGGACGGTTCTAATTTATGGGCGGCACCAACCAAAACCATAAGAATAGAAGACATTATTTTAAACGTTCCGCAAGGCGTTTTAATAACTCATTTTGATAACCAATTCTTGGCTATAGCAAACATGACAACCACGCAAAAAACGGCTGGAGATATTCCTTTTCAAGCCAACTCTGGCAGTACTACATTTGGTTACGAAGTTAATCGCATTGAGTTTAAAAAACGAGCTGTAGGCGTTTCAAGCGATGTTGGTCAAATTATTGTAAAGCCGTCAACATTCTTTACCGATGATGATGATGCTATTGCACAAGGCTTTTTACCTCTTAAAGATATAACAGTTCCTAACGGTGCGATTGATTATCCTATAGTTGCGCAAGGCGCGCCATTCCTTGTTAGTGGCAATGACTTGGTTGTTACGTCTGAATGGGCTGGGATTGTTATTCGTAACCTTGGTGGTTTAGCTGGTGCGGAGGGTGTCTTCCAAGCTGATGCTACAGCCCCTAATGGCTTGAATGTCGTTTCAAGATTTAATAGACAAGAAAACACCCCCACGGGTGGTGGCGCATTTAGACTTACTGGAACAGGAAGTGAAATAAATGTGAATGGTGTCATAACAGGTGACAATGAAACACGTATGGCCAACATGGCTTTTCAATATTATATGATTTTGGATAGCTACCATGAGATTGAGGCTACGCCAACTTTTGAAGCGCAAGATTTATTGAGAGAAGTCCGAATAGAGAGTGTTACTCCTGCTTCATTTACAACCAATGCGCCTTTTGAATTTGATGATATAACTCCTCATTCCGATACATTTCAAGAGTTATTTTTTGAAGGTACTAATAACAGAACGCTTGTTGTTCCTGCTGGGTATGATTTAGACCTTGAGGCAGATATAGCAATATTAAATAAGACTTCTAATGGGGGAATGAATATTGGCTGGTATGATGTGGATAATGCCATTAATATTGGAACGGTTGGGCATGGGATAAACACAAACCATTCAAGTGTTCTTGATAGGGATGGGGTGGCATATTATTACGAGAGAACTACCACAGAAAGACGATTTGAATTAAGATTAACGGACGCAAGTTCTACCAATTCTCTTACAGTTAACGCTAAAATTAATGGTTCTAAAGTTCAAAAAGAAGTTGTTAATCCTGATCTTGCAGAAATTACAGTGCCAACTTATTTTTATGGTCATATTGAAGATGGAAGCGGTGATACGTCTGTTTCTAATAATGATACTTTAGAAATTGACCTTATTAATATATCTAAAAACCCTGAAAACTTTACTTTCATTACGACTGGTTTGACGTATGCAACACCTACGGGTGGTACAGCTACAGGTGCAATCTCAAGAGCCTTAAAAGTACCTGCAACCATTACAGACGTTAGAAATGTTATCTTTGAATTTTACGGTGAGTTTGAGCCTGAAACAACTGGTGATGAAAGCTTTAGCGTTGAAATGTATAAAAACGGTCAGTATGTAACCAAAGCCAACGCGGTTGCGGATGCTGATAGCGGATCAACTACAATTAGTTTTAAAGACTACACCACGCTTACAGGCGGTGATGAATTTGCGTTTAAAGCGATTAATATTGATGATAATGATGACCAAGAGGGCATTAATTATCTAATTGATATTCAGCCTGAAATTGAAGGAACTTTAATACTTCCCGATAGTGTTCCAGTTGATAACACAGGTGCGACAACAGGTGACACCCTAGTATGGGATGGCGCGCAATACACACCTGGTGCCATATCATCTAGTATTTTTGAAATTAGTGAGCAATGCTATAATTCATCTGGTTCACTAGATACCACCCTTGATGCGCAAGTGGCATTAGAAAGTAGTAATACATCTGATTTGCAGATTACGGCACCAATAAACGGTACTATTTCTTCATTTTTCTTAACTTTAGTCAATAGCGCGGCAACATCTAAAACACTTGCTTTAGCACCAGCGGCTGGCTTGGGTGGAAATACAATTACCGCACAAGGCCCGATACCGGCTAATAGTACGGCGGTTATTGAATATGTATTTGGTACGCCTGTGTCTGTCACAGCTGGTATGGTCTTGGCGATAAACCCTAGTAATGATGTTGATATTAGCTTCATACAGGTTGCCTCATCAAACGGATTTAATTTTACATTTGGTCAAACTGGAAATGCTGCATCTGCCTATGATGATGGTTACGATATTGGAACGCAACAGAACGTAAAAACTTTTTCTGATGGTAGTATTATTGCTGTTGAGGATGGTACCAACGTCACAACCAATTTACCAAATGGTGTGCCCGCGACTTGGAGTATTTGCGCGCCATCAATGAGTGTTGATTCTACAATTCTAACGGCTGACCTTATTCAGGATGCTAATAGAACGCAAGATTTTGGTAATTTCACAACTGATTGGAATAATTTAGGTAATCTAAATATAAATCTAAACGGTTTATACAATCGAGATGCTGTTGTATCTCTTGGATTTGATAATTTCACCACAAGTGAAGAACAGCGCGCAACATCTATTATTAAAGAACTTACAACCACCAGCCCTGTTGGTGTGGGTGCTGAATTACGCTTTGATGGTAATGTTGCACAGTTAGCAGGTACAATTGCCGGCAATGAAGCGTTTTTCAAAGTTGATAATGCTGGTAATCCTTTATTTTTAGGTGAAGCAACCGCGTTTATTAAAACCAGACAGGTTGAGCAAGGCAATGCTTTGGTTGGTCAGGTTCTTACTTTGACAAATGCCACAACTGGTGAGATAGAATATACAACTGTTACTGGTGGTTCATCTGTTACCGTTGAAGATTTATTAACATCAACAAGCGCAACAAATGCTTTATCTGCAAATCAAGGTAACGTGTTGGATGGTCGTGTTACAACTAACACAGCCACCGGCGTAACCAATGCTGCGGCGGCCGCCACTAACGCAACAAACATTGTAAGTATTGATAGTGAAGTTAATGCTATTGACCTGAATTTGGTCACTGGTGATATCCTAAGATTTACAGATAACGATGGGGTTGATAAAGATATAGATTTAAGCACCTATCTTGATGATACAAATTTGGCAAGAATTACTGGTGTTGCTATAGATGCGGCAAATCTTGTTACGTTCACACGTGATGATGCCACGACTGTTTCATTAAACCTTTCTAATTTGGCTAATAATTTTGCAACGGTAGTACCACCACCGTCTGATGATGCCACTGGTGCCGTAGGAACATCTACGGATATTGCACGCGCAGATCATAAACATGCGGCGCAATTACCATCAAGTGATGCAAATAACCTAATAACTGTGGGTAGTGATGACCTTCATTCTTTATCCACTACAAATGCACCAGCGGCTGGTCAGGTCCTAAGTTCAAACGGTGATGGTACATTCTCTTGGGTTACGGTCAATATAGTACCACCGCCACCATCTATAACAACACCGGCACAATTACCTACAGATCAAGTATATGAAGCTGGTGACGCCTATGTTATTGCGGTTACGCAACCTGTTCTTTCTGGTGCCACACCAGCAACCATAGAATTTAGATACGAAGTTGACCCCGAAAGGGATGGCACATTTGTTGTTGAAGGTGGTTTCTTGACTGCTGTGCCAACCAATGCCCCTGCGACAACTGGCACGGTTGATGGTGATATAAGGCTAGAAACAATTGTTGATAGAGGATTGCCAACAGAAGTTCGGGCTTATTCTAATGTTATTACGATAAATGCTTCGGTTTTCGATTTTGCAACAGATGCGCCTTTTTTACAAGGAGCTTGGGATATTCAAGACACAGCCGCCAATACATTTCAAACATTTGAGCATGACTTTAATCCTGCTGATGTTGACGCAACAAACAATACTATTGATTTTGGTGGCGATATAAATTTTGGTAATCCAAACGGGTCTGTTACTTCACCTATTGTTGGAGTACCTGTAAGAATAAGAACAACAGGTACGTTACCTTCTGGCATTATGCCTGATACGGATTATTTAGTTAAAGATGTTTCACCTGATATATATAGATTATTTAAGATTTCTGATGATTCAGATAGGGCAAATCTCGACAGAGTATCGCCAACTGAAATCATATTCCCGTCACAGGGATTTTTACAAGATAATTTGGAAATAGACCTGACAGATGCAGGTACAGGGGTTCATACATTATACACAGGCGAGTTAATGTCTTCTTGGGATGATAGCATTAATGGCTATTCAATAACTTCGGTTTCTCCAACCGATAAAAATACTTTTATGGACATTCAACAAGATGCAAATGGTAAATATATTAATCTTGAGACAAAATTTACTCCTCCAAGCGAAGGTAGAGATGACCGTGGTGGTCGTTATATCCTAGGCACATCGGCACAAAACCTTGCTTTGAAACAAGAAGTTGAAAATAAAAATACGTTGATACAAGGTTTTGTTGGAAGTTTCCAAGACTATAGTATTTTTGGAGAAGAAAGACGAGCCATAAATACAGCAACATCTCAAATTAATATTTCTACAAACACTCTATCCTTTTCAGTTTCGCAACCATTTTTTGTCACAGGTTCTAAGGTAGAATTAAAACCTGATGCAGGTTCGACATTGCCGACAGGGTTGTCACAAGGTGTAATTTATTATGCAATAAAAGATTCAACAACGTCATTACAACTTGCCGCAAGTGAAGCTGATGCAACGGCTGGTACTGCAATAGATATTACAGGGTCAGGAAGCGGAGTATTTTCTCTTATCCTGACTGAATTTGTAAATGACCGTGATAATTGGGGATTCTTATTTGAGCAGAGTTATCCAGATGACAGTAGGGAAAGCTTCGTAGTTGGTATGGGTACTGACGCCGCATTTAATGCTGGTGTTTATCGTTTAAATAGTTCGTCTTTGGTTTCTGTTTCGGGTGGATTCAATGGTCGATGGAATCAATTGGGAACATTGCCTGATTATTCGCGAGTTTATGTTTACATGCCTAGAGATGCCGTGCTAACAAAAGATGATGGTACACCATTTGAAACTGGATTTTATTATGTTGGTGGAGGCACAGGTTCAGCTCCGCATGGTTTGTATGAAACATTAGCAGATGCGCAAACAGACAACTTTGCAAATTCTATTAAGTTTAATGGGGTTCAGGGTGTTGGGTCTGCTAAAATAATGTCTATTGACTCACAGCAACAATTTATCGCGGTAGACCAATCAACCCAAAATGCTTCTGAATTTCCTTATATTAATTTGGATGAAGAGCATGTGTTTACATGGGTTGGTAGATATAATGATCCAGCCGCCTCATTTAGAGAAGTTGATTTCTATATTGACGGTGTATTGCAAGACACGTTGGTCACAAACATTGCTAAATCAGCAACGCCAGCTAGTAATGGGGTAAATAGCAGTTTAGGGGTTATGTTCAATTCCAGTGTCCCGCACGTTACTCTTAACGCAAAAATGCGTCACTTCTTCTGGGGAGGAACAAACGACCATTTAGGGGCGGCTGATATTGCGCCGTTAAATGATGAATTAAAATCAAAGTTTGGAATAAATTAATCTATTCAGGTTGCTTGAATAACAAACTCTATTTTAAGGTATAATAAATGAAAAGCTTGTAAGAGTCACAGCAAGTTAAGGTAAACTTGTTTAGATTGTTTGAGTAAGGGAAAAGATATTCCGTTAAAGGATGAATTAAAAGATAAGTAATGCGCCAGACAATCTTTTTTAAAGAGTCTGGCGCATTTTATTCCTAATTATATATTTTACTCCAATTCAAATTATCCAATTTATTTAGTCTTTACAATGACTTAACAATGGGGTTTACTTTTTCTTTTTGAGGAGCATATAAGAAACATGACAAATGAAGAAAAAAGAGACGCAGTATTAAAGAAGATGCTTAATACACCACCTGAAAGCAACAAAGAAATGGTGGAACGTAGAGAGAAGGAACGCAAGGAAAAGGCTAGAGATAGCCTTAAAAACAAGGATAAACAGCCTTTGTAAATACCTTCCAGTAACGATTGTTAAAGGGGCGTTTTCAAAAAAATAGTGAATAAGTATTGACTATTAAACGTCAATGACCTTAAAGTCACTTTAAAGTGTTTTACGTTTTGTTATTCAATTTGTTCTACACTTTAAGAGATATGGTGGGCGTGACGGGACTCGAACCCGTAATCCATGCACGGATGTGATTTTAAAGATCACTGTGTCTACCATTTCACCACACGCCCGAGAGAAGTGTTGATACTAATCAACCTCTTTCGGCGTGTAAAGTGAAACGGAATTTCCTAGTTTAAGGAGCCTGACGCATTTTATTTATTGATTTGAATACATATTATAGTTATATAATGCAATTGTGTCCTGCCTATCTATTTCACGGTCTATGCCCGTTACAAGCGATACACCTAATGTAAAAAATACAGCAATTAACAATATTGATTCGATAATTAATTTCTTCATAATATACCTCATTTTTTCGTTACAATAGGGCCAGACGTTTCAAACAATTGAACCCTCATAAAATTAAGATCGCCTAGGACATGCTCAAGGTGGTCTGCAATCAGTTCGGCATCATCTGATATATCTGATGCACCACGTACAGAATTTAATAATCTATCTGCAGTGTTTATCATCGAGTCGACACGTTCGATTTTCATTATGACTTTTGACATAGATTATTCCTTAAATGTTTAAAATTACCTCAATTGTTAGTAAAAATATACGTTATGAGACAATACAGGTCAATAACAAATTGACAATATATACACAATTTTATATTTTATTCATATATATGAAAGGACGTAATATGAATAAACGACAAGATATGCTTGATAAGCTAACGCACATTGAAAAATGGCGCGTTATGTTGATTGAATTAAGGCTTACCCAAAAAGATTTTTGTGATGATCACGAAATTTCCGAGTCGGCATTTTCACGTTGGCTGGCAGGTGAAATCATACCACGATGGAAAACTATTAAAAACATTGATGAAAAATTTAAGTTATACAAGAAAAGTGACTTGTGAGTAAATCATGTATAAACAGTTTATATTATTGTTGGTAATTTTATATTTCATGTTATTCACATTTCATTCAATTTTATACATTATTTGTCCACAGTGTATTTAGTTATGTTTTTCAAAGTATTAGGTAATTTATACAGTTATTCATCCCACTCTATAACTATTACTACCTCTTTTTAAATTTTAAATATATTTATAGCGTTTCTTCAATATTAAAAATAATAACTATTGTATTTAGTTTTTTTATGGGTTAAGTATCACAAATGAATTTATCAGATGAACTTTTACGAAAAGAATTAATTACAACGCATGGTGATGTTTACTATGATTGTTTAAGAAAAATATATGAAAAATACGGATATTCTGAAGAACAGATATTATCAGGGCGGCGTAGTGCGCGAATAGTTAAGGCACGTCAATGGATGGCAAAAAAATTAATGGAATCTTGTGGTTATGCTGGTGATGTTGGTTTGTTGCTCAACAGGGATCGTACATCAATTTTATATATAACTGGAATGTTAAACACTGAAAAAAGAAAACAATACATGCGTGATCGTTATTGGAAAAGAAAGTTAAAAAATGCAACCAATTGAGTTAATAATAGGATTGGCGTTATGGATGGGCTTGTTATCGCGTCAGGCGGGTGGCGGCTACCTAATTGAAAAAATTGGTCATACGTTCAAATGGGTGCCTGAAGCTTTGATAGGCATTACGTATGCTTACTATGTTTATCATAACATTGATCCTGTATTTAATGATTTGGCACCATGGTCAATATACGTATTTACGGCACTGGCAAGTGGTTGGAGTTATATTTGGTGGCAGACAGGTCATGGTGTTTTTTTCACGTTAGGCGATCGAGGAAATTATGATTATAATAGAACCAATACACTATCATTTGTGATTGATAGGTTCTTTGAACGTGGTACGTACACACACGGTTATGCTGGCATGAGCCTTAAGGGGTTTTTGATAACGTTATTGCCAGCGATTTTAACGTTATCATGGTTGTGTGCATTATCAGGGCTGTTAATGGCGGTATCATACGCTATTGGCCATGCTGTTGATAATAAAGGTAGATCGCATCCTACGGTATGGGGCGAGATATTAAGCGGTATTACAATGGGTGCATGCCTTGGTGGTGCGTGGTTAATCTAAAGAAAGGAAAACAGTATGTTTGTTACACGTAAAAAATATCAATATAGAGTTGCTGAACTCTTGCTAAAAAATGATCGTTCAGAGCAAAGGTCTAAAAATATTTCGGAATATAATACAGAACTGATATTGAAAAATGAGAAGTTACAAAAGCAGCTTAAAGCTGCAAAAAAACAATTAAAAAATTTAAAAGATCAAAAAACGGACAAGAAAAAAACTCCAGCAAAACCAAAGGTCAAACCTAAAAAAACAGTTAAAAGTAAAAAGCCAGTTAAGAAAAAAACAAACAAGAAAAAAGGTAATAAATAACTATGTCAGAAAGCGCAGGTATGGGCCACAATAGCGATAAGGCAGAACTTAAAGGTGATGATGTTGGCGGTGTCGCTGGTAAGCGTTTAAATAGTTTTTTTGAACGTATAGAGCGTCTCGATGAAGAAAAAACGGCCTTGGCAGAAGATATAAAAGATGTTTATCAAGAAGCCAAAGCCGCTGGTTTTGAGGTAAAAATCATGCGGCGTATTATGAAACTTCGTAAGATGGAAGTTGAAAAACGCCGTGAAGAAGATGAACTATTAAGGCTATACAAATCAGCTATTGGCATGGTGTAGTGCATCGCCCTGTGATGGTTTTAAGAATGTAGTTGGTGAGAAACCTTTTCTTATATTTTGCATAGCTTTTAATTTGACCGCACTTAAGGCAATGTTTTTACTCATTGTTTTGTGGCCTTGTGTACCATCTGTTAGGTGATAAATAATATTATATAGAATTTCTGTATCGTCTGTCATAATTACCTCTTTTGTTTAATTGATATATTTATATTATAGGCTAAAGGTAAATAATTCATTAACAGTATCACAAATGCATGATAATTTATTTGCATGATAAAATATTCACGTGAATCTTATTATAATCATCTGAAAAATAGGGGTTGTGCGTGGTTAGAAGATCAAGATGGTAATCAAGTGATTTGTGAGGATAAAACGATTGATGGTAAACAATATTGTCAAAATCACATGAATAAAGCTTATATAAAAAAAGTTGAAATGACCAAAAATGAGGAAGATTATTATGCGGATATTTAAGAAAAATTATATATATTTTGTTAGTTTTTATGGTGAGTTAGATGGTCGAAACGGTTACGGTAATTTCATTATAGACAGTTCAAAGAAAATAAAAAAATCAGAGCAGCTTGATTTAATCACACATGAAGTCATTGAAAATAGTAACTTTGATCATGTCACAATATTAAACTTTAAACTTTTGTGAATAAGTATTGCTTTTAATGTTGACGCATAAATAATTTACTGTATTGTTATTGTAACGATAAACAAAACAAACGAGGTATATTATGATAATGCTGTCACAGCAAGATAACGCTAATGCACCTGACATTGGCGTGCCTATTAAAAAAACCAAAACACAGATTAGGCGTGAAAAACGCCAACGCCGTAAGGAAAAGTATGATCGTATGTATTATACTTTGCAAAAGGCTGAACGTGCCATGTCAGGTGTCGTAAATGGTGATGATTATTCTAAATTGGAACCGTGTTTGCTTGAAATAAAGATGCTGCTTAAGAATCGCAAGGTAAGACCAAGCGGGGGGCATAAAAAATGAACTATAATTTATTTGAGCAATCGAATTATGAGAAATTTTTGGAATTTGATGCTGAAAACCCCGTCATATATGAACTATTTGTGTCGTATGCAAAGCAGGTTAAAGATGCTGGCCATAAGAGATTTAGTGCGGAGGCCATCATCAACCGTATACGTTGGCATGTAAGTGTAGAAACACGCGGTGATAGCTTTAAGATTAATAATAATCACAAGCCGTTTTACGCGCGTAAGCTGGTAAAAGAATATCCTGAATTTGAAGGATTTTTTCAATTTCGTGAACAAACAAAAATGTGAGGTATATTATGAGAACGATAACAATATATAGCTATGGTGAGGGCGTAAGTGGGTTCAATACGCTGGTTTGTGAAACACATGCCTATTGTGCGTGTTATACAAAAACTATGTTGGCCAATGATAATAGACCAGGTGAAAATCATGCCGCGTGAATGTACTAATGAAAACTGTCAACTTGAAACGGAGCATAAGCGACCGTTTTGTGAGGGGTGCTTTAAGTCATTACCATTTTCTATTAGAAACCCACTTAATGCGGCTTGGAAGTCGGGAGATGGCGTACAGTATGAAGAATATTTACGCCGTTCTAGGGGTTTTCTTCGTGAACGCCGTATGGTGGACGTAGAAGGGCTTAAATTGATTGAAAGGCGTGATAGGTCATTTGTGGTAACAGATGGTGTTATAGACCTTCAATATGACGCACCACGGCATATTTATCTGCCTGTATCTCAATGTGAAGAACTTGAAAATGATATGTGGCGCGTACCTGAATGGATGGCTAAGAAAAAGGATTTATTATGAGTAATGAGAAACCAATATTATTTAGGGCGCCAATGGTGCGCGCCATTTTAGATGGTAGTAAAACACAGACACGGCGAGTTGTTAAATTCAATAGTAAGTACCATAGAACATTTCCTGAATTTCGCGGCGGACAAGGTGAATACTCTCATGCCGAGGCTTGGGGGTGGGAATGCGGTGAAAGTGGCGACCATATTTACATGACACCACAAAAAACAGAACCTTATGTATGCCCATATCATATTGGTGATGAACTTTGGGTGCGTGAAACTTTTTGTTTGGAGGACACATGGGAATATCATGGAGATCATCAATTACCAGAAAACGTACCAGTTCAATACCTCAATGACGGTGATATGGAGTGGTGTTTAATACCACATTACAGAGCCACAGAACCAGATGCCTTGATTATGCACCCCAAATGGGATGATGCAGATCAAAAGACGCAAAAAACAATATGGAAGCCATCAATATTTATGCCGCGATGGGCAAGCCGTATTCAGTTGAAAATTACTGATATTCGTGTTGAACGGTTACAGGATATATCCGAAGAAGATGCTAGCGAAGAAGGATCACCATTTGATGTTAGTGATCATAAAGAAATAATATCAAATCGTGTTTGGTTTAAACAATTATGGATGTCAATAAACAAAGGTACAAAAATGGTTGATGGATACCCTGTTTATACAAATTCATCATGGAATGATAATCCTTGGGTTTGGGTTGTTGAGTTTGAGAGGGTTGAGTATATTTTAAATGGGCAAGCGTAGTAATTTTGAGCGAAAAGAGCGTGATTTTTACAAAACACCTATAGAGGGGATAATGCCACTATTGCCGTACCTTGAGAAGCCTTGGGATGCGATAGATTCTAAAATGAATTTTATAGAGCCGTGCGCTGGTGATGGCGCCCTTATATTATATTTAGAAAAATATGGTCACGAGTGTGTTTACGCGTGTGATATAGAACCTCAAAAGAGTAATTACGATATTGAACAGCGTGATGTACTTTTTTTTGATTTTAAGATGCCGCCATGTGATTGTATTATTACCAACACGCCATGGAAGCGTGAGATATTGCACCCGATGATTGATATATTTAGGATGCACGCACCTACTTGGTTGCTATTTGATGCTGATTGGCTTTTCACAAAACAGGCCATGCCTTATAAAAAATATCATAATTATATACTTGACTCCAAAGCTTAAAAAAGATAAAATAAAGGTATAAGGAGTTAAGAAAATGAACATTACAGATAAGATTTACCATGATGAAGATGCCGCAAGAGAGCATTTAGAGAATATCCGTTGGAGCGATGGCATGTCCTGCCCTCATTGTGGCGGCACGGAAAAGTGTAAGCCTACGCCCATGTTCAATAAACCTACAAAAAAGAACCCTACAAAGCGCGAAGTTAAAGGTTACTACCATTGCGGTGACTGCCTACAAAAATTCACTGTCCGTACTGGTATGATTTATGAGCGTAGCCACGTTCGCCTTCACAAATGGGTATTGGCGACACAGCTTTTATGTTCATCTAAAAAAGGTATGTCAGCTCACCAGTTGCACCGTATGATTGGTGTTACCTATAAAACAGCATGGTTTATGTGCCACCGCATCAGAGAAGCCATGATTGATGATAAAGATGCGCCTATGGGTGGTGAAGGCAAGCACGTCCAAGCCGATGAAACATATTTTGGTAAGAAGAAAAACCCTCCTAAGGTTAAATCAAATGGAGAGCCTTTCTTGAAATCAGGTAAAGCGGCGGCGAAAATGTCTGTTATCTCATTGGTGAGTGAGGGAAAGGCTCGTACATTCCATGTTGACCGTGCGGATGCTTATACAGTGCGCGATATTCTTGTTAATAACGTAAGCAAAAACACTGAATTACGCACTGACGAAAGCCGTTTATATACGCGAGTTGGTAAAGAATATGCTAATCACGAAACAGTTAATCATTCAAAAGGCGAATATGTGCGTGATGGCATTACGACAAACCATGTTGAGAATTACTTTTCAGTATTTAAACGTGGCATGAAAGGTATCTATCAGCATTGTTCTGAAAAGCACCTAGGCCGCTACTTAGCAGAGTTTGATTTCCGCTATAACAATCGTGATGTTTGTGATTTTGAACGTGCTTTGAAGGTATTTAAGGGAGCAGAGGGTAAACGTCTGCAATATAATCCGATTACTGTCTGAAACCTCAAGAAAATATATTCACAAGAGTCCTGTGGACTAATTTAATCTAGGACTCAACAATCAAAAGGTCATCTCTTAAAATCAAAAACGGACAGCGCAAACTGTCCGTTTTTATAACCCCTAAATTAGTTAGGAGGTGATTTGCTATGAAAGTGACTATTACTTTCTATAGCTGCGGTGGTTTCTCAATCACCGTTGAACCAATATAGTTTGAAGCCGTTGGTGTATCCGCACTAGCGGCTTCTTTTTTAAAGCTATTTTAAAACAGCTTTATTACACTAAAATGTGTAACATTGACGTTTAATAGTCAATAAGTTTATAAACGTTTGTGTATAACTATTGTGTTTTAACGTCCATAGTTGTCCACTACCGTTCATTTAATTCTTATTTTTAAGGCTTTCTCTAGCCTTTTCCTTGCGCTCTTTCTTTCTACGCTCTACCATTTCTTTGTTGCTTTCTGGTGGTGTATTAAGCATCTTCTTTAATACTGCGTCTCTTTTTTCTTCATTTGTCATGTTTCTTATATGCTCCTCAAAAAGAAAAAGTAAACCCCATTGTTAAGTCATTGTAAAGACTAAATAAATTGGATAATTTGAATTGGAGTAAAATATATAATTAGGAAAAATATTGTGATTTGGTGGTGCCAGTTGGACGCCTGTCATGGGAAGGTAATGGGGTGGCAGGTAAGGACAATTGTGCATGGTATAGGTTCATTGATCACGAACGACCCACAATTATTTTATAAAAATAAATAATAACTATTGACTATATATAAACAATTCTATAATTTCTAATTATTAACTTAAACAAATGAGGTAAATATGACACAAGAGACAGCGGCACCCGCCACATTTCAAGATGAACTTTTAGATATAATTGATGAACCGGTTGATGCGATACCTGAAAACACGCAGGTAGCGATGTATGACACTATTCAGACTATGGCAATGGACCCTGATGTATCTGTTGAAAAACTTGATGGGTTGTTAAATTTTCAAGAACGTATTTTAGATCGTCAAGCCAAAATGGATTTTAACACATCTATGGTGCAGTTGCGTAAAAAGTTAGGGCCTGTACTTAAAACCAAGAAAAACAATCAAACGGGATCAAAATACGCTGATTTGGGTGCCATTAAAAAGGCTGTTGACCCACTGTTAGAAGAATTTGGCTTTTATGATAGTTATGATGATGATTTTCCTGAAGATGGCGTAATCATAACGCATTGCACGATTACGCATGAGGGCGGCCATAGCCGTACCAATAAAGTGCGTTTTAAGCGTGATGATGCGGGTATCAAAGGCACTAAGAACAAAACCGAAATTCACGGTGATGCGTCTACAATGACGTATGGACAGCGTTTATCATTGTGCCGTGCGCTTGGTATACGGATTGCGGATGATGACGATGGTAATGCGGCGGGTGGTATGGATGAGCCCACCCTAAATAATCAACAATTTAATGAGGTTATGGGGCTTATAGATGCCACAGATAGCGATATTAAGGCGTTTTGTGGCTTTATGGAAGTTGAAGCGATTAAGGATATTAAGCAAATTAATTACCAGCGCGCGATTAATCAGCTTGAAAACAAAAAACGTATTCAACAAGAAAAGAAAGGTAATTGATATGACAAACGATTTAATACAGATACAAACATTAAAATCCGTAGATGTTTTTGATGGTGGTGTGGATGATATTTTAAAAAAAATTAAAGAACAGGTACGATCTCATGTAGGTGATATGTCCACAAAATCAGGTCGTGAATCTATTGCGAGTATAGCGCATAAGGTAGCGCGTACTAAAACGACCTTAGATAATATGGGTAAGGAATTAATGGCAGATGCGCGTAAAACGGTTGATACGGTTAATGCAGAACGTAAAAAGCTACGCGATGAACTTGATAAGTTAA
>CAZYHI010000020.1:0-22312 GCA_964647515.1 uncultured Micavibrio sp.
GCGCGCTACGTTGATGTGGTAAAACACACCAAAGCAAAAATATTAGATACACGAAAAACGCTTCCTGGTTATCGCATGTTACAAAAACATGCGGTTAAAATGGGTGGTGGTACTAATCATCGTATCGGACTGTATGACATGGTGCTTATTAAAGACAATCACATTGCCGCGGCAGGCGGCATTACGCAGGCACTTAACGCAACGTCTGATATACAAGGCGTTAAAATCGAAATTGAAGTTGATACGCTCGACCAACTTGATGAAGTCATCGCCCATGGTGGCGCCGATATCGTCTTGCTTGATAATATGCCGAACAGTGATTTAAAAGAGGCTGTTGCGCGCATTAAAGGCAAAATGATTAGTGAAGCCTCTGGTGGAGTCAACATGGATACGGTAAAAGGAATCGCCGAAAGTGGCGTTGACCTTATCTCCATTGGCGCACTGACCCACAGCGTTCAAGTTTTTGATATTGGGTTGGATTTTGAAGATTAAAACTTTTCCTTACGTCTAAAGCCTTAAATTGAAAACTTTCACGCGCTTAGATTTTTTATTTCTTCTTCAACGCGTTTGAATTCTTGTTCGATATTTTCAACAAGATCGGATCTTTTTTTCTGTGCTTCTGATTCATCTTGTAATTCTGACGCATAGTCACCTAAAATATTGGCACAAGCTGATCGTGCTGCCCCTTTTAAGCTATGAGCGAGTTCGGTAAGATCATGGAAGTTATTATCTTGATTGGCGGCTTTTATTTGTTCAACTAAAGGAGCTGTCATTTCAATAAATAGACCAAGCATCTCTATGGTGCCGTCATCAAGTGCGCCCATTTGTTCAATAATGGCGTTTTGATCAATCGCAGATTTTTGACTGCTTGGCTTTTGTGGTGTTGTCTTTTTAACAGGAACATCTTCTGCCAATAACCCCCAACGTACAAGTAAGCGTTGAAATTGGCCGAGTGAGACAGGTTTCAGCAAGCATTCATCAAAGCCATGTTCCATGTAGACTTGGCGTTGGCTCATTTGTACATCAGCAGTCAGAGAAATAACGGGGAAGTGACGGTTAAGTTTTTCGTCATCTTGTCGAATATTTTGTATGACTTCATAACCATCCATTTCAGGCATGTGAAGATCGGTCAGCAAAATACCATACTCGCCACTTCTGACGGCATCCAAAGCTTCTGCGCCATTTTCAACAAATTTCGCTTCGACACCAAGTTTATCAAGTTGTCGTTGTAAAACATCACGAACGCTGGCGGTGTCTTCGGCAATGAGCAATTTTGTTGGCCCTTCAATTGACATTTTTTGGACTTTACTGGCGGCATCTTGCACGGCTTCACCCAAACCAATACGGCTGGCAGGCTTGGCAAGGTATGTTGCTCCTAATGATTGTAACGTATGTTGCAGGCCAGAATCTTCGCGCACCGTATACATGATAAAGCCTGTAAAGGGGCGTATTTCCATCAGCTCACGCATAAGGTCTAGCCCTAATCCATCGGGTAGGCCTTGATCAATAATGGCAACGTCAAAGGGTCGGCGAATGGCGAGTTCCAAGCCTTCGGCATAGGTGGCACAGTTTTCAATTTTAGCCCCCATGGATTGAAGCGAGCGCATAATTTCTTTTGCACCTTGAGGGTGATCTTCAACGGATAAGATTGAAAGTCCATCAAGGTCGGGCATGTCGTTTAAATTCTGGGCATCGGTACTGACTTCTTCGGTTGGGATTTCAAACCAAAAAACAGAACCTTTGCCTTCTTGCGAAGTAACGCCAATTTTTCCATCCATAATTTCAACAAGCTTTTTACTAATTGATAAACCAAGCCCTGTTCCCCCATATTTACGGGATGTAGAATTATCGGCTTGGGTAAAAGGCGTAAACAGCGTATCGGCGATTTCTTGTTTCATACCGATACCTGTATCTATAATTTCAAAACGCAAACCGACTTTGGGCTCTTGCGCGGTGATATGTTCAGTTTGTGTGCTTATTTTGATAGTGACAGAGCCATCATGTGTGAATTTTAGGGCATTCCCCATGAGGTTCATAATAACCTGACGCAAACGTTTGGGATCACCAAGAACAACAAAGGGCACTTGGTCGGAGATATCAGTTTGAAGTTCCACGGGTTTGCCCTGTACTTTGACCGCCATAGCTTCGTTAATACCGTAAGCAAGAGTACGTAACGGGACTTCAAAAGCATCTAGAGCCATTTGATCAGCATCCATTTTGGCGAAGTCCAAGATATCATCAAGAATTTCAAGCAGACCACTGGCGGAACTTTTTGCTGTTTGCACCATAGTCATGATGTTTACATCAGGATTCTCTTGTTCTATTAATTCAAGCAGGCCATAGACAGATTGCATCGGGGTTCTTATCTCATGGCTCATTGTGGCCAAAAAATTAGATTTTTGATTGGTAGCGGCATCGGCCTGCGCCAATTGACGCTGTAAATCCTCAATGGTTAGGTTTTGGCTTTCGGGTGTGTCTTCGCTCATAATAGGCTCATAAATGATTTGATATTTTGCTGTGTTCTGCTTAATAAAGAATAAAGCATATAGAGTGTGTAGAAAAGGAATTATAAAATGTCATATAAAGTTGCGGTTGTTGGTGCCACGGGTAATGTCGGGCGTGAAATGTTAGAAATTCTTCATGAACGTGAATTTCCAGTGAGTGAGGTTGTACCTTTGGCGTCGAGCCGTTCGGCGGGTAAAGAAGTCTCTTTTGGGGATGATGATCTAAAGGTGCAAGATTTAGCTAAATATGATTTTAAAGGGACGGATTTTGTCTTTTCTTCACCTGGCGGTGCGGTATCGGCAGAATATTCACCAAAAGCGGCGGCGGCGGGCGCAATCGTGATTGATAATACTTCCCATTTTCGGATGGAACCTGATATCCCCTTGGTCGTACCAGAGGTGAATCCAGAAGCGTTAAAAAATTACGCTAAGCGTAACATCATTGCCAATCCTAACTGTTCAACCATACAGATGTTGGTCGCCCTTAAACCAATACATGAGGCGGCAAAAATTAAGCGTGTTGTTGTCTCGACCTATCAATCTGTGTCGGGTGCAGGGAAAGAAGCAATGGATGAATTATTTAATCAATCCAGACACTTCTTTATGAATGATGAGCCAAAAAATGAGGTTTTTCCAAAGCAGATTGCCTTTAATTGTATCCCACAAATTGATAAATTTATCGAAAGCGGTGAAGATAAAGGGATGACCAAAGAAGAATGGAAAATGGTCGTTGAGACCAAGAAAATTCTTGATCCCAATATCGAAGTTTGTGCCAACTGTGTGCGCTTGCCTGTCTTTATCGGTCATGCCGAAATGGTTAATGTTGAGTTTGAAAATGAACTGACGCCAAAACAAGCACAAAAATTATGGCGTGATAGCGACGGAGTCAGCGTCATTGACCTTGAAAGCGAAATGGAGTTCGTTACCCCTG
Organism: uncultured Micavibrio sp.; assembly: GCA_964647515.1. Taxonomy (GTDB): domain Bacteria; phylum Pseudomonadota; class Alphaproteobacteria; order Micavibrionales; family Micavibrionaceae. The sequence continues at coordinate 3,436 of CAZYHI010000020.1, forward strand.
CGGAAATTGCGGGCGAAGATGATGTTTTTGTCTCGCGCATTCGTGCCGATAAATCAGTGAAACATGGTCTGAATTTCTGGTGTGTGGCGGATAACATGCGTAAAGGCGCGGCCTTGAACTCAATCCAAATCGCGGAAACGCTGATTAAAGATTATTTGTAGGTTTGTAACCACAGATGGACACGGATAAACACAGATTTTTTTAGAGTTGTTCAGGATAGGCTAAATCTTCACTGAATGCGCGGTCTTCTTCTTGTTCGAAAGCAGTAACATCAATGTATGGATCTTCAATTGGCTCTTTTTCTAGGGGCTTTATACTGTAATTAACAAGAGTTTCCTGCATTAAAGCTACATCTTTTGCAGAGATGTCAAGTTTTCTAGCTGTTTGTTCTCTTGAGGCATCGGTTCTATAATCGTTGATTACAGTATTAACAGCCCGCCATCCTGTTTTATTGATTTCGCTGTTGGCGGTTCATTTGTATTATCCATACTTTCATTTTATCTGATTCTATTTTTATACAAAGTTGTTCATGGGGTTGTTCAGGCTTTACCCCCAAACTTATACATCTGTGTTTATCTGCGTGTATCTGTGGTTTATTACGTTAAAAGGGCGTTTTTTCTCTTGGAAAGGCTACCATAACCTCCTAATATATTTTTGAAATAATTAGGGATTTTATAATGTCTGAAGAAAACACTACCCCCACACAAAGACCGCTTTCACCACATTTACAGGTTTATCGCCTTCCTATGACGGCGAAAATGTCGATTTCACACCGTATTACAGGTGTCATTCTATCAGCCGGGCTTGTTTTACTGGCCATTTGGGTAATTGCCGCAGGTCAAGGTGAAGCCACCTATAACCAAGCCATGAACTTGATAGATATGAAGATTACCCGATATTTGTTTGTCGCGTGGGCGTTTGTGTTGTTTTATCACATGGGTAATGGATTTCGTCACATTCTATGGGATATTGGCGTTGGCTTAAATGAAAAGGCAGCCGTTTCAAGCGGTAAAATGGTTTTGCTTTTTGCGGCGATAATGACATGGGGCATATGGCAGTTTAGCTGTGGGTGCTGGTCAAATTATGACGCCGCGCCAGTGACTGAAGAAGTAAGATTACAACAGGGGAGTGTTCAATAATGTCAAAATCAAATGATCCTCTTTTATCAGACATGAAAAAGGCCAAAGGGCTTGGCTCGTCGCATTCTGGGACGCATCATTGGATGATGCATCGTGTAACGGCGTTGGTGAATATCCCACTGATTTTCTGGGTGGTTTATTCCATGTTTCAATTAAAAGGCGCAAGCTATGGCGAGTTTACAGCTTGGCTGTCCTCACCTGTATCGGCAGTGTTGGCGATTATTTTTGTCATCAACAGCTTCTTACATGCAAAGTTAGGGTTAGAAGAAATTTATATAGATTACATTAATAACAAACGCTTGCGTTTGGTTAAGACAATCGGCACGAAGCTATTTTTTACAGGGCTTGGGATTGCCGTTATTTTTACAATTTTAAAAGTTGCCTTTACGGCAGGGGTATAAAGAACATGACGGAAAATTTTGAAATTATAGATCATGAATATGATGTTGTTGTTGTTGGTGCAGGGGGAGCTGGCTTACGCGCTGGATTTGGCTGCGCGGAGAAGGGTTTAAAGACAGCACTTATTTCTAAAGTTTTTCCAACACGCTCTCATACGGTGGCGGCGCAAGGTGGGATTTCTGCCGCGCTGGGTAACATGGGCGAAGATGATTGGCGTTATCATATGTATGACACTATTAAAGGGTCTGACTGGCTCGGCGATCAAGATGCAATTGAATATATGTGTCGCGAGGCGATCCCTTCGGTGATTGAGTTGGAGCATTATGGCGTTCCCTTTTCGCGGACGGCGGCAGGTAAAATTTATCAACGCGCCTTTGGTGGAATGACCACTCATTATGGTGAAGGTACGGCGCAACGCACTTGTGCGGCGGCTGACCGTACGGGCCATGCGATGTTACATACGCTTTATCAGCAGGCCTTGAAACATAACGCGGAATTTTTTATCGAATATTTTGCACTCGACCTCATCATGGAAGATGGGATGTGTGTGGGTGTCATGTGTTGGAATTTGGATGATGGGAAAATCCATCGCTTCCGCGCGCATCAAACAATTTTGGCAACGGGTGGTTATGGTCGTGCCTATTTTTCTTGTACCTCGGCGCATACCTGTACCGGTGATGGCGGCGGAATGGTCGCGCGTGCGGGATTGCCTTTACAAGATATGGAGTTCACGCAGTTCCACCCAACAGGGATTTACGGTGCGGGGTGTTTGATTACCGAAGGTGTGCGTGGTGAAGGCGGTTATTTAACAAACGCGGAAGGTGAACGCTTTATGGAGCGTTACGCGCCGAGTGCGAAAGATTTGGCTTCACGTGATGTTGTGTCTCGTTCAATGACGATTGAAATCCGTGAAGGGCGCGGTGTTGGGACGAATAAAGATCACATTCATTTAAACCTGATGCATCTTGACCCGAAAGTTATTCAATCGCGCTTGCCGGGCATTGCCGAAAGCGCACGTATTTTTGCAGGTGTTGATGTCACGAAAGAGCCGATTCCCGTTTTACCAACCGTGCATTATAATATGGGCGGTGTGCCAACAAACTTCCGTACAGAAGTTGTGAATCCAACGGCGAAAGACCCACATGCGGTTGTGCCAGGCTTAATGGCGATTGGTGAAGCGGCCTGTGTCTCTGTACATGGGGCGAATCGTTTGGGTTCAAACTCATTACTTGATTTGGTTGTGTTTGGTCGTGCGGCGGCGATGACCGCGGCGGAAACTGTAACATCAGGAACGCCGCATAGAACATTGAAAAATAATGATGACCAACGTGCGCTGGATAGGTTAGATCACTATAGGAATTGTAAAGGTAATACATCGACGTCTGAGCTGCGTGGTGAAATGCAACGCACGATGCAAGACCATGCGGCTGTGTTCCGTACAGGTGAAACATTGCAATCAGGCCATGAAAAAATTATTCAGATTTTTAATGGCCGTGATGACCTCGGCTTAAAAGACCGCTCGCTTGTATTCAATACAGACTTGGTTGAAACGTTAGAGTTGGATAATCTGCTCTATCAATCAGTGGCATCTTTGGCAGGCGCGGTGAACCGTGAAGAATCACGCGGCGCGCATGCCCGTGAAGATTTCCCCGATAGAAATGATGATAAATGGATGAAGCACAGCATTATTAATGTTGATGAAAAAGGCGGTACAAAAATTTCCTACCGTCCAGTGATTTTAACAACACTCACCGATGAAGTCGAAGCCGTCCCACCGAAGAAGCGGGTTTATTAAAGATGCCACACATCATTGTTGAACATACAGAGGATATAGAAGGCGTAGATGCGCTGGTTGGTGAGTTGCATCAATCATTGGCCGCGCAAGAGAGCGTGACGATTGGCGGAATTAAGTCGCGATCTATAGCGGTTCAAAATACTTTTGTTGGTGAAGCGCAAAATGGTTCTATGGTACATGTGACGATTAAATTATTATCAGGGCGTTCAGATGATTTACGCGCCAAAATGACAGGTGATTTGTTGAATATTATTAGAAGTAAGGTGGCAGATAGTACTTCCGTTACTGTTGAGTCTTCTGATCTTCATGCCCCCAGTTATCAAAAATAGGTGAATATTAAAAATGGCAAAATTTACATTACCAAAAAAATCAAAAGTAACAAAAGGCGAGAAGTTTGATGCGCGTAACGGTGGCGATAATACGAAGAACTTTTCGGTTTATCGTTGGAATCCTGACGAGGATGACAACCCGCGCATGGATGAGTATGACATTAACCTTGATGAATGCGGGCCGATGGTGCTGGATGCGATTATTCACATTAAAGATAATGTTGATAGTACGCTGACGTTTCGTCGATCTTGTCGTGAAGGGATTTGTGGGTCTTGTGCGATGAATATTGACGGGCGTAACCGCTTGGCTTGCCTGACACCAATCAATGAAGTCAAAGGCGATGTGAAAATTACACCGTTGCCGCATATGCCTGTGGTCAAAGATTTAGTGCCTGACCTTAACCATGCTTATGCGCAATATGCGTCTATTGAGCCGTGGATGAAAACTGATACGGCGTCGCCCACGCGGGAGCGTTTACAAAGCCCCGAAGATGCACAGAAATTAAATGGTGCGGATGGTAAAGGCCCTGCGGGTTGCATCTTATGTTTTTGCTGTTCAACATCTTGCCCATCTTATTGGTGGAACTCTGATAAGTTCATGGGGCCAGCAATTTTGTTGAACGCGTGGCGTTGGATTACTGATAGCCGTGATGAAGCAACAGGCGAGCGCTTGGATCAGCTTGAAGATCCGTTCAAACTTTATCGTTGTCATACGATTATGAACTGTACCAATGCTTGCCCTAAAGACCTTAACCCTGCAAAATCAATCAGCGAGATTAAAAAGCTGATGGTTGAAAAGCATAGTTAAGCTTAACAAAAATTATAATCGCTTTTATTAAATATGTAACTAAGGTGCTGGATCACTTGGACAGCCTGCATAAGCAGGAGGGCCTGTCTCAGGAGCTTCTTCTCCATCAGTATCTCCAGGGTAAATCGCACTCGCTCGCGGGATAACCCAAACACGAAAACAGGTACTTTCGTCTGGGCATTTAGGATCACCTACTGCTGCCGTACTTGTCAATTCAACCTCAGCAGTGCTAGCATCAATAACATCTGTCTGACATTCAGAAAAATTATCATCTAATTTTGCCATCGCTGTTTGTAAAAACGCATCTGTTTTATTGGTATGCGTAAAGAAGAACACGCCATCCGTGCCGCTGTAATATTGCCAATCTTCAAATAAATTAACTGGTGGAGGAAGAAACTTTCCACTTATCCCACCAAAAATTTTTGCGTGGTCATTTGTATTACCTGGATTACCAGGGCAGCGAATAAATTCAAGATTATTATTAGATGATGGTGGCGTAAAATAAGTATCCGTTGGGTTTATCGGATAAGGAATATTCAGCGTTCCAACCAACCCACCTGTTCCTGAAGGCCCGCGATCACCATTTGGATAAGTTAGAATACATTCTTGAATAGAAGAACTTATAAAATCAATTTGTGATTTTAACTCTGTTACAGTATTAAAACTGCTTTGGGCGGTCGTTTGCTGACTAGACGGTCGCATAAAAGATGCCGTTAACGCCGCTAATAATGCGATTGCAATCAAAATATAAACAAGCGCACTTCCCGTTTGAGAAAGGCGCTTGCTTGAATTATTTTGAACAATCATGAAAAATACTGACGTTTGTTATCTTTCAAGAAGAACAGAATAAAAGACAAATTGGCTATTTGCTGTATCATTAAAACAACCTGATGGTTGACCTGTAAAAGCAGCACAACCTGTCCCGTCTCCCTGCAAATCCTCTTGGTCAGCTGTTGGAAATGTTACTGTGTCATCTTGGTTAATGGAAACGTTTCCCGGAGTCAAAGTAGTTTCCAGATCCGGAATACCGCCAACTGTTGTCGTACAGCTTGCTAAGTCAATAGTAAATTCTGTATTAATTTGGCGACAAATAGCCTGTGTAATACCAGGCAAGAATGCGATAATATCATTACCACCAGCATCATTAGCACCAATATTTGGAACTTCAAAGTTGCCATTATAAAACCAAGTACCTTGCCCCGCTGCTGCCATTAAATCTGATGGCGCATTTTGAAAAATAGCACCTCCGCCATTGGGATGAAAAACTAAATTTTCTGTAGCCAATGCACCAAAAGCGGCAGGTGCATTAAATTGTAAATTGGAAATATCGACGCCACTCAAAATCATACGAATAATAGAGGTTCTTAAAGCTGTTGGGTGTTGTGTCATCGACGCACCACTCAAAATAGATTGTTCACGCTCTGTTGATCCACCACCTGATCTGGTTGATTGCGTAACAGCATAAGATAGAGCCGCAAAAAGCGCCACTGCTATCAAGATCAAGAACAGTACATTTCCTTTTTCCGTATCTCGAACCATATTATTGTTTACCATATCTATCTCCGTTTATCTAAAGTAACCCCAAATATTACAACTAACTATTATTTTGCTTTGCTCACTGAGACTTTATTCACTTTTAATGATGCCGCCAAATGAAATCGTTTATCACATTCTCGACCAACACATAGTTTTTCTAGTGATACGCGCCAACCATTCCCACCATTTTGAACGTGTCCAATCGCTTCCCGAAACTCTGTAAAATTCCGCGTAGCACGACCTGTAATAATAATAGTAGACCCATTCGCCTTAATATCCAAACCTTTATAACTTTCTTTTGCCTTTAAAACAAAATTTTCCACATCTTTTTTGGCAATTCCCACATTCTTAATCGTTGGAACAGATGGTTTTAACGCCTTTGTTTCTTTCAATTGCGCTCTTAATTCAATCATTTTTTGTGTCTGGATAGCCGTAAACAGTCCTGCGGCAGCAGCCATTCCCCAAGCAATAGCCGCAGCAATAAGAACTGTTTGTCCTGCATTTTGCGGCAATTTCTCCAAAAACCTATTAAGGTCATCGGAAGCCTTTGACGTAAAATACTTATTGAGAGATTTCCAATCAAATGATTTCATAGCTTATTTAATTATTTCCTATTACCTTCTTTACTATTTTAACAAAAATACATTAACTTATTATTACCAAAAAGCTTTACCTTGTCCCTTTAATACGCACCCGTCCATCCTTAGCCAACTCGCCTGGTTTAACATTCTTTAAACTCCCAACCCCTTTACCATAGGGCTGTGGCACCAAAGCTTCCCACACCACAGATTTTCCCTTCACCTCATATTTGACCAATGTTCCATCAATAGGGCGTAAATCATCCAATATTTCTTGAATACGCACCATATGCTTAATGGAATCACTTTGCAGCGCATTATAAGCTTCAATCATCAATTTTTGTGAAACACGCTCCGTTTCATCTTTGACTTTGTTCAAATCCCTTTGAACAGTGTTCGTAATGAAAAACTGAAAAGCAAAAAACAACAAAATAATAAAGTTCAACAAAATCCCTGTCAAAAGTAATATTTTAGATGCAAGGCGTGACAATCGCTCAGTTTTTAGCATTCGATTTATCCAAGGCACTTGTTCAGCAATTTGCGGATTAATCGTCACGAAATTAGCATCCATACTTTGAATACGGGGCAATAGCGTTCTCGACGCACCTAAGAACACTTGTAAGCGCCCCGTTTCCGTATCCCACCGTAGGGCAGACGCCGTTCCTTCTTGTTCATACAAATACACAGTTTCTTTATCCCAATGCTCACCATGCCCAGGTAGCGCGGCCGCTAAAGGGCACCAACTATCTGGATTAGAGGCCAAGGATGAGGATGGACAAGCCAAATACCAACAACGTTTATCTTCTACGGTATAACAAAAATGTACTTTTTCTGTTGCACATGATTGCGACGCCGCGTTCCACACAGCCTCCTCTTCCATCCCTGATATATATGGAACAGAGCCACCGACAAGCTCTTGCGGCAAAAAAGGCTGTAACCGCATAACAGATTTAGCTTTCTTGGTTTTCAGATAATTGCCTACTTTGTTTTTCTGCTTACCAATAGATTGCCCCATAGCATCTGGGCTATCATTCAAAGTATCTTTATTTTTTTCAGTATCATCTACCAAACTTTATAACTCCTCATTATATGCTGCCCATAAGGCCGCCCATCATGCTGTCCATACTAATATTCATAACCGTTAATGCATAAATAGCACTACCAAATGCAATCACCAGAAACAGCCCTGTCAACGCAAAAGCAAGCCATACAATTAAAGAATGTTTCGTTTTTGCAGAAGAGGCCCGCATTTCAGATATAGACTCTAATATAGTAGCAACTTGGTCAAGATCAGACAAGCTCGCAAGCTCTAACCGTTCACTACGAGTCAAAGGCTTTTGATCAAGTGCATTACCAAGACCCAAACCTGTTTCTAGATTTTCATTTGCAGATTGCCAATATCGCGCCACCTCTGGTGAAGTTGTCGCTTGCGAAGCCTGTTCAAGTGTTTCATTAATCGGGACAAGCCCTTTAATCATACGTGATGCTGCCATCATTGAATCAGAAAAACCTAAATCTCGTAAATAAGCACCAATTAAAGGGATTTTTCGAACAACACGTGCCGTCGGCCAATCCATCTTACCCCTGTTCAAATAAAAAGAAATAATACACCACACCAAAAAAGCGCCCATCGCAAAGGCAAAATAAATGAGAATATCCCACGTTAATTCTAGCTTATCGACGACGTTATTATAGTTCTCTAACTCTACGGGGTCTTGCGGGGCATTACCACGAAACCAGCCCAACACCATCCCCTGTCCCCAAAACAACGATTGTACAATCGTCACCACATCAAAGCCCAACCATCCCATCGTGCCCATAATCGCACGGCTATTTTTCTTTTTTTGCGTAATCGAATGAATAGCGTGAGGAATTCCTTCTGCTAATTTATTGGCTTTTTCACTGCCCGATAAAATAGCCAATGTTCCATGGTCAAAAATATTAAGAGCCTTTAATGCATCAATAATACCAAGTCCCCTCGACAAAGCTTCTCTTGCTGGCGCTAAAATATTTTGTCGTTTTGGATTTGTTTCAGCTTCAATAATTTTCCAAAGTGCCACACCGGGCGATGATACCGACGTCGCCCGAAATTGAATACCGCGCAAAAGTTGAACTTGCCACCATGCTGAACGCGCCATAATCCGTTCAATAGGAGAACGCTTATGAGGACGGATAGATAGCACATAGCCGCTCTTTTTTACTATCGCACGGCGTACATCCTCCTCTGTCGGTAAATAAAAAGACTCTTCAGTCTTTTTAACACCAGACATCGTATCATAAGCAATTTCTGCGACCCATTGCTGCATTTTATTCCTCCAAGTATGATAATGATGCCTTAGGGTCAATCTGCCCACTTAACACCAGATCAATCAAACCTTCACGGCGCGTATGGACAATGACCCCTTCTTCACCCACCAGATTATTAACGTTCTGAATGAGCGCTTCATAAATTGCATTTCTTTGCCCCGAAGCTGACGTTAAAAGAATAGCATCTAACAATAATGTTCTGCCCGATATCCCTGTCCTGTTACACAAATCGCATCCCGACGCATTATGCATCCTGACATCATCTTCAGCGCCAATATTCAACGTTTTTAAATCAACCTCACTTAAAACTTCCTTTGCCTTTTTCTTATGAGAACAGCCCTGACACAACGTTCTAACAAGGCGTTGATTTAAAATTGCCCGCACTTGTTGCGACAATGTAAACGTTGAAGCACGCTCACGCTCTGCAGGCATCAATGATCTTAATCTCTCAAACGTTTGTAACGCCGTATCAGCATGAACCGTTGATATCACGGTATGGCCAGATTCTGCCGCGCGCAAAGATGTTTCAACGGTATCCGCATCACGCATCTCCCCAATGATAATATAGTCAGGGTCATGACGCATAGAAGCACGGATCAAATCTGCAAAATCACCACCATGCTGACCCGGCCGCACTTGCCATTGTGTGGCATAGCGCAACTCATACTCAATAGGGTCTTCGATTGTCAAAACGTGGCGACGGCGGCGATCAATTTGTTGAACACAGGCATAAAGCGTTGTTGTTTTACCAGACCCTGTCGGGCCGGAAAGAAGAATAAGGCCTCCACCTCCCTTAATTTCTGGAGATAAAAGCCGTGCTAAATAATCGCCGACATCTTCGTGACGACGAAACAACTCATCAAAACCTTTTAACGCCGCGCGATCAAGAAGACGAAGTGTAATTTTCTCACCATCTTGCGCCTGCGGACCCGCCGCAACACGCACATCAACACTACGCCCTTGCCAGACAAAACCAAAACGTCCATCTTTTGGTGTCACACGATCCCCAAAGTTAAGCCCTGCATTTCTTTTCAACAAGGTTGTTAAACGCGCCATCGCCTCAGCAGGCAATAAATGCACCGGTGTTAAATCTCCGTCAATACGGTATTTAATCCAGTTGGGGGCATCAGGATTATTGTCTTGTACCAAATGAATATCAGAAACGCGTAACTGCAAAGCTTCGGCCAACATGTCTCGCTCAAAACGGTTAAGCAACAAGCCATTATCAATATCAGCCAACCATTGCGCCAATGTTTTTTCACAACGATCTGCTGACAAATCATGTACCGAGCGCAATGTTTCAAGCAGCTCCGCTCTATCCCAAACTTCAACATCAATATTATTAACTTGCAAGCCACTTCGGTTTGCCGTCGATATTAGATTTTCAATTTGTCTATCTGTTAAATCATTAAGTGGGGCGATTTTTAAAACACTATCTTGCAAACCAATAAGATGAATACTTAACGGTAACCAAGATTGTACAGGCAAAACTGTCCTTAATTGGTCACCACTGGCACGGTTTTGAACACCTTCATTTTCTGCATCCGTTAAAGAAACAGCACCTGCCATATCCAAAAGTTGATCTGTTGATCTTGATATTCCCATATCAATAAACATCGAACGTTCCCGTTGCACCATATCAAGATAACGCTCACGCCCTTCTTCAGAACGAATTTTTCGACGGTCTTGCCATTGACGCCTTTCAACGCCAACAGGTGAGCCTTCATCAGACTTACGTCGATCTCGCTTACCACCATCACCGCGACGCTCATCTGCGCTTAACGCATCTTCGTTCGGTAACTTTTCAGATGTATTATTATCTTCTATGTCTGACATTAATTTTGTGTCGCTTCTAAAGCAGCGGAAGTGTTTGTATTGGCTCTTGCTGCACTCTGATTACTTGCTGAACTCTGGTTACTTGCTGAATTATCATTAAAAGGCGCTAGAGAACGGTCAAAGAGAAGCAATATTTTTTGATCACCATTTTTAAAATGAACCGCACTTGATTGTACGGCGACACGCCACAAAACACCACCAATGACCGTTTCCTGACCATTAAAAACAACGCGACTGCCACCCGGGCCAGAAACAATGGCACGGTCTTTCGCTAAGGATGTAATTCTATAACCTTGCAATGATCCACCAACATTGCGCGGCTTCGCAGAAGCTTTACTCTTCGTTTTAGCTTTATCAGCACCGACAGATTTAGCAGAAATAGGTTCAATCGCTCTTAAAATTGCATCCGCGCCCTGATCGTTAAAAACGATAGACTTACTATCTTGATTAACTGCTTTTATTGCCCGTCCCGTAATAGGTAACACCAATATACCGCGCGCACCATCATGTTGAATTTGCACATCATCCAAAATACCACCGACACGAAGTGGCTCCCATGTTAACGTTAATGGACAGGCTTCAACAGGTTTTAAAACTGTACCAATACTACATCCCGTAGAAGCCACCTGAACACCACTATCTTTATTGGACAATCGGATTTTATTTAACTTTACAGGCGCATCACCAACATTAACCAATGACACTGTAATCGATGAGGCTGTTTCAATGTCCTCGCCAAAATCAACATCAACTTGTGACGCCGTTAACAAGCCTTTACCTGGCACAGCTTCGGGGAATATACCAACTTCTGCCGCTTGATCTGGCTCATAGCTACCATCTAAAACAATACTGACAACACCTGTTGGCCCATCATGGTTCACAACCAAAACACCTGTGGCAGGTCCTCTTTGTTGCGGTGCCCACGACACCGTCGCGATACAAGCCGCGCCAGAGTCCAAAACTTCACAATCAGATTTCAATGAATATCCTGCAAGATCATTTGATTCAACATCAATATTCGAAATACTAATAGCTTTGGACGTGACGTTCCTTAAAATAACAGAGCGTGTTAAAGGGCGGCTTTCTTTCAATACACCAAAATTAATATCTGAAGGAATTGTCTCTAAATCATTAATAACATCACGCGTATCATCATTAGAAACATCAACCAATCCAGAAATTGTTGTTGTAATTAACTTCGCGCGCCCATCGTGACGCATTAATGTTTCAATTCTAAAACGCCCAGGTTGCAAGCCCTTCACAGAAAAAGCCAAAGCACAAACAGCATCAGGGGGTAATGGCCCTTTAGAACATTCATTTTGCGCCACGCTTGCCGATACGTTTGATGATGGATAAAGGCTAATATCACCCGTTACAATAGGCTTCGCCCCATCATTTCGCATTAAAACAACAACTTGAGACGATGACCCCAACGCAACATCGCCAGCATCGATGCTAGGACTAACAGCAACAAGGTCTCCGCCTTTACTGCCCTTTGCTGCACGGCTTCCAGGATCATCAAAGGCTGATTGTTGCGCCAAGGCCGCGCTTATAAAAACACCAAACGTAGCTATAGTAACAACCATAACATTAAATAATTTATTTATCTTTTTAATAGGCATAGCAATCAAGATGGGCATATCTTTCTGATATAATTTTATTTTCTACTTTACTAAGTATAACACAAAATACTCTTATTTCGATATTGAGAATATCATATCAAAAAAGTACTAAATTACGGTAAACTACTGATTTCCTTGACTTTGTTCGTATATGTCATAAACATTTAACGGTTGAGCTTGATTATAGATATTCGCAGAAAGCGGTGATTTTACAGAACTTTCACCTTCATAAGAGGGATAAACAGGAGGAGGAACATTGTTAACACTCACGCTCGCCTGTGGTGGTGCTTGATACGTTGGCGTCACAGTATCGCGCGCATTCAAAGCTTCATATACGGGCCGGCGTCCAGATACATAACCTGGCGTATAGCCTGACGACCTAGATGGTGTATAAGACGAAACATCATCATCACGAATATACTCACTCACACGCCGAGGAAAGCCAGGTTGAGGTTGAACAACTGGTGGATCGTTATATATAGGAACAACTGGAACTTCTTTAGGCACAGGCGACTCAACAAACAGAGGCGTTGGCTCGACAGGTGCGGCCAAGACAGGTTCTTCCACAACAGCAACAGGGGCAACATAGCTTGGTTCAATAGTTGGAGCAACACTTGGCACCGCAATAGCTGGTGCAACGGTTGGCGTCACGCTCACTGGCGCAACATGGCGCGAACGCAACAATGATTCTGCTTGATTAACTCCACGTCTAGCGTAAGCTTGCTGCTCTGGCGCAGTATAAACAATAACCCGTGGGCGCAACAAGACAACAAGCTCCAAATTATCCGTCTCCGCGGTTCGGCTTGTTGGAAGGACAGGTTGCATAAATCCAGGACCACTTGAATCAAAATTATCAGTCTCACGCACCAGCCCTGCAATCAAAACAGAATCACCTGGCCTTACACGAATTTGTGTCGATAGCTCACGTTCACTTGTTTGGGGCAACTGAATAATCGTATCCGTTCCTCCAGCGCCACTATCAGAAAATGTAAAATCTTCAATTTGATCAACATTCGTTAGATTAATATTCACATTGGCATAGACTGTTGATTTATCCCAAGAACTGTCAATCGTTAAGGTAAAACCACTATCAACCGAATCTGTACTCACCGAAGTTGTTGCATTATCACCGCTAATTGTTGAAGTCACTTCTGACACAAAATTTTCTGTATCCGCCACACGTAGCTCAGCAGAAGCTCCCGATAAAACAGTAATCTGCGGTTGAGAAATTGTTTTAACCGCTCCAAATTGCGAAAGAAACTCAACCAAATCGGCAGGTGTTGCCCCAACTGTTTGCGGTAAACCAATACTCACAGGGTTTGTAAAATCTGCCCCAACAGAGCCGTTCAGTGTAATACTAGATCTAAACTTGCCAAAACTTTCCGCCGCTTCCCAATCAATCCCTGTTGAATTACCTGCATCAAGAGAAACCTCCCAAATATAAGTTTCAAAAACAATCATTGCCGTATTCGCACGAAGACGTTCAAAATAATTTGCTGCCAATTTTGACGTGCGCTGCGTCGCACCATAAATGACTGTGCGCGTTGTTGGATCAGAAACCGGCAAACGGCCGTTTGACCCAATAATTGCTGATAAACCTGTAATCACATCATTGATAAAGTCTTGTCCACCATCAACATTACCGATCGGCGGCAAAGAAACCGTAAAAGTTTGTGTATCCTTAACAACAAGCGTACCGTCCTCATAAGAGCAATATAAATCTGCCAAAGAACAAACGCGTGAAACAACTTTATCCAAATCCCCTTTTAAGTTGGCAACCGTCACCTGCCTTGTTAAACCTTGTTCAGATTCAAAAGCAATAGACACATCATAATCAGCCAAGATAAGTTGCAATGCCCCTGCCAATGTTTCCCCACGTAATTCAAAAGGCCCAACGGTTTCATTGGGTAAATCATCCCCAGAAATCCGTTCAGGGACAAGTACATCTTCCCCCAACGGCAAATACATCACACTATCAGGGCGCTCATTCACCGCTTCCCTTCTTTTGTCAGCAGCAACAGGATTAGGAATATTCACATTTCGCGCTTCAGGAACAATAACTTCAGCACAGCCTGTTAAGACAACACAAACGCCCATTAAGACCCATACAATATTTAAAAATTTAAATTTCATGAAGATGCTTTCCTTCTCGCAACATCCAAAGATCGCTTCACAGCTGTTATTAAACGGTCTTTTTTAACAGGTTTAATCAACATTGCACCAACACCCCATTCACCACATTTTTCCAATATATCAGGAGAATTATCCCCCGTCACAAGGACAACAGGTATCTGTAAATCCATACCGCGTAAAGCACGAATAAATTCAAACCCATCCATAGGTTCCATCCTCACATCAACAATAGCCAGATTAATGTTATCTGACTTGGCGATACTTAATGCTTCGCCACCATCTACAGCTTCTTTAACATCATATCCTTCGTCAATCAAATAACGGACGATTTGCATTCTGACAAAATCATTATCTTCTGCGACTAATATTTTTTCTGGATCTGACATATATTTGATTTGCTATAGAGTAAGTAATTATTTAAGAATCAATTCATTAAACAGTAGAGCACATTATAATGTCACGCAATGACGCGCCGTTTTGATTTACAATTTTATTCATAAAAATAAGGACACCGATGTTAGATATACTTTCTCTATTATGTCTTTTAAGTGGTTTATCTCTGCTCATACTTCTATCTATTATTGATTTCAAAACCTTTCTTCTCCCTAATATCTACGTTGCACCCTTTGCCATATTTGGTGTGGCGTTCCATTTTCTGACCAATTTCTATTACCTATCTTTAACAGACATCCTCATTGGTGGGGTCGCTGGTTACGCTATACTTTACGCAATACGTGCCGCAGGGAATAAATATTACGGTCAAGATTCACTCGGCCTCGGGGATGTGAAGCTTTTAGGGGCTGGCGGATTATGGCTAGGTCTAGAAGGCGTTCTGTTTGCCATGACCCTTGGTGCCTTCGCAGGGCTGGTGCATGGCTTGGTTTATGCCACCATCATCGCGATCAAAACCAAAAAGCCTTTAAACATTAAACGGCTCATCATTCCTGCAGGGCCAGGTTTTGCCCTTGGTATCATTTTAATCGCTGGTTGGATGTATAAAGGCCACGTAATATCGACTTTTTATGAATTATTTTCTTAAAAATTCTTGTCTTTTCAATAAAGACGCGCTTATAGTCATTTTTTGATGACACAAGATACGTACAAAACAAACATACCCGCCTTCGCACAGAAACACCTTGTCGCTATTGAAGATTTAAATGCGAACGACATCAATGTCGTCTTAGATTTAGCCACACACTACGCCGAAGGGCTGGAAAGCAATCAAGATTATACGCAAACACTTCAAAATAAAATAATTCTGACTTTGTTTTTTGAAAATTCTACACGAACACGCACATCATTTGATATCGCAGCAAAACGCCTTGGTGCCAATGTCGTGCATTGGGATGTCAACACCAGCTCACTCAAAAAAGGCGAGAGTTTTCATGACACCATCACGACCTTAAACGCCATGCACCCCGATGCGATTATCGTCCGCCACAGCGAATATGGCGCGCCCAAAACCATCTCGCAACTTGTTGACTGCCCTGTCATTAATGCAGGTGATAG
This sequence comes from uncultured Micavibrio sp., assembly GCA_964647515.1. Taxonomy (GTDB): domain Bacteria; phylum Pseudomonadota; class Alphaproteobacteria; order Micavibrionales; family Micavibrionaceae. The sequence goes on from CAZYHI010000020.1 coordinate 19,427, forward strand.
TTGGAACGAACATCCAACACAAGCCCTCCTTGATGCACTGGCCATGCGTCGTCATTTTGGCAAAATAGAAGGACTGACTGTTGCCATCATTGGTGACATCGCACACAGCCGTGTTGCCTCTTCCAACATGAAACTGCTGACCAAAATGGGTGCAAACGTCCGCATTATTGCGCCCCCCATTTTAATGCCAGAAAAATTACCATCGAATAAAATTGAAAAATTTGAATCTCTTGAAGACGGAATTAAAGATGCCGATGTCGTCATGACCATTCGCCCACAAAAAGAACGCATGCAAAGCGCATTAATCGAAGATGAATCTTATTTCAAAGATTACGGTCTGACCAAAGATAAATTAAAATCAGCGAAAGACACCGCGATTGTCCTCGACCCGGGACCCTTTTTACGCAATGTCCAAATTTCTGACGACCTTGCCGATGACACTGAACAATTTCATTACCTGCGCCAAGTCACTGGCAGTATCGCCACCCGCATGGCAGTGATGGATATTTTGATGAGGGATAAATAATGGAATATTTAATTTCTGCTATTTTTGGTTACATCCTTGGCTCTGTTCCGTTTGGTTTAGTCCTGTGCAAAATTTTTGGTTTAGGTGATATTCGTGATATTGGCTCTGGTAATATCGGCGCAACAAATGTTTTACGCACAGGCAATAAACCTTTGGCACTTGCCACGTTATTATTGGACAGTGGTAAAGGTGCGATTGCCGTTCTCGCCATCCATTACTTTTTTGGGTTTAATGCCGCCATGCTGGCGGGTTTCTTCGCGCTTATCGGTCATTGCTACCCAGTATGGCTTAAGTTTAAAGGCGGAAAAGGCGTGGCGACAACACTTGGTACGCTTCTGGCACTGGCATGGCCTGTCGGATTATCCACCTGCGTTATCTGGCTTATCTCTGCGTTACTCTTTCGTATCTCCTCTCTCGCCGCGCTTATTGCCATAGGGTTCACCCCGCTTATTTCACATTTAATATATGACGACCCGAACCTATCCTTCGTCTGCGCGCTCATCGCCGCACTGGTTTACATCAAACATCGTGACAATATAAAGCGCCTATTTGCGGGTGAAGAACCCAAAATTGGCCAGAAGAAATAATCATGCACACTGCACTCAATCAAAAAACCACCTTCTCTGATGCTGAAAAACTTAATTGGCTTCGCCTATCCCGTACACAAAATATTGGCCCTGTTACTTTTTATAAACTTCTTGAAATTTATGGTACGGCGACCAAAGCCCTCGACGCCCTGCCTGAACTATCCAAAAAAGGTGGGCGAAAAAAACCGTTAACCGCGCCATCCCTTTCCAGCGTTGAAAAAGAATATACAGCCTTACAAAAGCTAGGCGGTGATATGGTTTGTGCTGGTGAGGATGCGTACCCTATTTCGCTGGCCGCAACCGACGATGCACCGCCTATTTTGTCTTATATAGGTGACATTAATATTGCGCGTGCGCCCTGTTTAGGAATCGTCGGTGCGCGTAATGCCTCGCTCAATGGTCGTAAATTCACCACGAATCTTGCCAAAGAACTTGGGCAAGCAGGGCAAATCATCGTCTCTGGCCTCGCCCGTGGTATCGACACCGCCGCCCATGAAGGCGCGCTTGAGACAGGCACCATCGCCGTCGTTGCAGGCGGAATTGATGTCGTTTACCCCCGTGAAAATCAAAAACTTTATGAAGATATTTGCCAACGCGGGCTGGTCATCGCCGAAAGCCCAGTGGGTACAGAGCCCGCCGCCCGCCTATTTCCCAAACGAAACCGTATTGTTTCTGGGCTGTCGACTGGCGTGATTGTCATGGAGGCCACCATCAAATCTGGCTCGCTCATCACCGCGCGCATGGCTGGCGAACAAGGGCGTGATGTCTATGCCATACCGGGGTATCCCGGTGATCCGCGCTCCGCTGGTCCTAATCAACTCATCCAAGATGGCGCGACGCTGGTCACTCGCGCCCAAGATGTTTTACACAATTTAGAGAATTTTACCTCAAAACCCATGAACAACACCCTGTTTGACAGTGCGTCACAAGCCACACCTGATTTGACTTTGGTAGATAATTCAATGCCAGAAAAAGACACTCAAACCATCCGTGAAACACTGATTCAACATTTATCACAGATGCCTATAGGGGTTGACGAATTGTCTCGAAGCTGTCATTTGTCGGTTTCTGAAATGCAAATGGCATTGTTAGAAATGGAATTAGCAGGACGATTACAACGCCTTCCCGGTAACCGAATTGTCCTTATAGATGAATAGAATAATATGTGCGCACAAAATGTAGTAATCGTTGAGTCCCCTGCAAAGGCGAAGACCATTAATAAATATCTCGGATCTGATTATGCCGTGATTGCGTCCTACGGTCATGTCCGTGATTTGGTCAATAAAGATGGTTCGGTCAAACCCGATGAAGATTTTGCCATGACGTGGCAACTGGGTGATCGCGCAAAGAAAAATGTGTCTGACATTAAAAAGCTGGTCAAAGCCGCCGAGACTGTTTGGCTGGCGACCGACCCCGACCGTGAGGGAGAGGCAATTTCATGGCATATTAATGAGATTTTAGCCGATGCGAAGCTTCTCAAAGGCAAAGACATCCATCGCGTTGCCTTTAATGAGATTACAAAGACTGCTGTTCAAGAAGCTTTTGGTCAAGCCCGTAAGCTCGATCAAGATTTAATTGATGCCTACATGGCGCGTCGGGCGCTTGACTACCTTGTGGGCTTTAACATCTCACCTATTTTATGGCGCAAGCTCCCAGGGTCTCGCTCTGCGGGGCGGGTGCAATCTGTTGCGCTTCGTTTAATATGCGAACGTGAAGCCGAGATCGAAGCTTTCAACCCGCAAGAATATTGGTCACTGGAAAGCTTGCTCCATT
>CAZYHI010000021.1:0-21887 GCA_964647515.1 uncultured Micavibrio sp.
ACCTGTCGCGGCGATTGTACCAAGTTCTTGCACGGCTTCACCAAAGAAAGGCTTGGCGGCAAGCGTCATTTTAAAACCGTTATATTCAGCAGGGTTATGTGACCCAGTAATCATAATACCACCATCGGCTTCACGATTTTTGACCGCGAAATAAAGCATCGGTGTTGGGCCTAGACTCATATCTTCAACATCAACGCCTGTTGATAGCAGGCCGTTAATAAGATTTTCAGCAAAAGCAGGAGAGCTTTCACGACCATCATAGGCCACACAGACACGAGCACCGCCATTGCGCTTAATGATAGTTCCAAAAGAACAACCAATAGCGAAAGCGTCTTCGTTTTTTAGGTTTTCCCCGACAATGCCGCGAATGTCATACTCACGTAAGACGCTTTTATCAAATGTGTGGGCGTGTTGTTCGGTCATGTTCTTTGTAATCCTTACTTAATGATGATCGTTATTTATAGTGATTTTTATTTGCCGCGATAGTTTTCTAAAATCTTTTTGACTTGGCTGCCAATTTTCTCATCGGCGAGGCCATAGGCAATGTTTGCTTCAACAAAGCCCAGACGCGAACCGCAATCATAATGCTTTCCTGTGAATTTTAAACCATGAAATGGTTGTTTTCCGATTAATTTTGCCATGGAATCTGTCAATTGGATTTCATTGCCAGCCCCCGTTTCGAAAGCCGCCAAATGATCTAGCACTTCTGGTTGTAAAATATAACGACCAACAATAGAAAGGGTGGAAGGAGCCTCTTCTGGTTTTGGTTTTTCAACCAACCCTTTTACTTTAATAAGATTGCCTTCGGTTGTATCTGTATCAACAATACCATATGAACTTGTTTCTTCACGCGGAACATCTTTTACCGCAACAATGTTTCCGCCTTGTTCATTATATTGTTCAACCATTTGTGCCAGACAGCCACGACCATTTAAAACCAAATCATCGGGTAGTAAAATCGCAAAGGGTTCATCGCTAATAAGTTTCTTGGCACACCAAATTGCATGACCTAGACCCAATGGTTTTGGCTGACGTGTGGTGAATAACTTACCAGCAGGCATTTCAGAATCGTTAACTTTTTCAAGCATCTCATCTTTACCACGGCTTTTTAATGTGTCCATAAGCTCAGGTTGATAATCAAAATGCTCTTCCAACATATGTTTATGACGTCCTGTGACGAAAATAAATTCTTCAATCCCTGCGGCGCGTGCCTCTTCATAAACGTGCTGAATAAGGGGGCGGTCACCAATAGGTAACATTTCCTTCGGCATGACTTTGGTGGCAGGTAAGAAGCGTGTTCCTAATCCAGCGACGGGGAAGACGGCTTTTCGTATCGGTTTGAAATTGCTCATATTTTTATCTTTTTGCTTAAATTGTACGCTTATCTATAATGGAGCTATGATGTACAGGATGCTGTGGATAAAAGCAAGGATAAAATGATTATGACCAATAAAAAATTGCATGATTTACGCGAAGTTATGATGAAACAAGGCTTTGAAGGCTTCATTATTCCACGCACTGACGCGTATTTGGGGGAATATGTCCCAGAATGTGCGGAAAGATTGCAGTGGCTCACAGGTTTTACAGGCTCTGCGGGCTTTGCCGTTGTCTTGCAAAGCCGTGCTGTGGTGATGAGTGATGGGCGTTATACCATTCAATTGGCGGATCAAGTTGACCAAGACAGTTATGAATTGGGTAATTCACAAACGCAAAAACTATCTGATTGGTTGAAAGAGGCAGATGTGCCTGAAGGGGGTGTTATTGGTTACGACCCACGGCTTCATACCTCTGGAGAAATATCGGCGTTGGAGGAGGCAGGCTTTATCTTAAAGGCCGTTACGCAAAATTTAGTAGATGCGGTTTGGGCGGATCGCCCTTGTGCGCCATCAACGCCCGTGACGCTATTCCCTGAAAAATATGCTGGTGTATCAGCGCAGAAGAAAATTCAAAACTTGCAGGGTGAAATCAAAAAAGAAGGGGCGGATGCGGTTCTTTTAACAATGTCGGATTCAATCGCATGGCTTTTGAATATTCGCGGCAATGATATTCCGTTCATTCCTGTTTGTTTGTCTTATGCGCTTGTGCCTGTGGCGGGCAAAGTTCAATGGTTTGTCGATGTCAATAAAATTGATGAAGGCGTGAAAAACACGCTTAAAGAACATGTTGAGTTTTTTGATGAGGATCAAATCGAAAGTCATTTGAAAAATAACAATAAAATATGGATGGATGAAAAGCGATCATCGGTTTATTTTAAAAATAGTTTACAAGAAAATAATGTTGAGGTTTTAGATAAAGAAGATCCTTGTTTATTGCCACGTGCGTGTAAAAATGAATCGGAAATTACGGCGATGAAAACGGCCCATATTCGTGATGGCGTGGCCTTTGTTAAATTTCAAAAATGGCTTGAAGAAAACTGGGATAAAGGTATCACCGAAATTGGCGTTGAAAAAAAGTTAGAAGAATTTCGCGCGGAAGCACCAGAATTTAAAGAACCAAGCTTTAGCACTATCGCAGGGTACGGGGCACATGGGGCGATTGTCCATTATCGCGCAACGGATGAAAGCGATGTGAGTATTGGCGCAGATAGCATTTTATTGCTGGATAGTGGCGCGCAATATGAGGATGGCACAACGGACATCACGCGTAACTTTCATTTTGGTGAGGTGTCTGATGAAATGAAAGAGGATTATACGCTTGTCCTGAAAGGGCATATCGCGCTGGCGCGCGCCGTGTTTAAAAAAGGCGCATTGGGTAAGGATATTGATGTGTTGGCACGTGGCGCGTTGCAGGAAAAAGGTAAAGATTACGCCCATGGAACAGGGCATGGTGTGGGGTGTTATTTATCCGTGCATGAGGAATCGGCGGGGATTAACCCGCGCGGCGAACGCGCGTTGGCGGCGGGAATGATTTTATCGAACGAGCCTGGATTTTATAAAGAAGGCAGTCATGGAATCCGCATTGAAAATTTAGTGCTGGTGAAGGAGCATGATGATAAAAGCTTATGTTTTGAGACAATTACGCTCGTCCCTAAAAGCGTGAACTTAATTGATAAAGCCCTGTTGAATGACGAAGAACTTCAATGGCTGAATGATTACCACGCCAGCGTTTATGAAACACTCGCGCCTTTACTTGATGAGGGGCATCAGGAATGGTTGATGGGTGTGACGGGAGTGCTTTAAGTTATTGGTAAGCGTATTTTTGTGCCAAACCTTGAATCGTTGATTTATTACTAAACCGTATATTATCGTTTGAAACTCCAACATCTTGTAAAGCGGTTCTTACCTCTGTTTTAAAAACATTAGAAATAGAACCGACCATTATATGAGGTAGGTTGAGTTTATTATATCGATCCTTTAAAATATTTTCTGCAAGGTTTTTAAAGTTCTTACGAAGAATGGTTTGAATTTCTGGTTGTTCTTTGTAGGAAGATGCAAGACGCGCCCAAGTGGCAATAATGCTTGGCTTACTGATATAATTTGCAATATCACTATAGCTTTTTACTTGGTGATCAAAGGCTTCCTTTGCGTCACCAGTTAAATCTTGAATAAGACCCGCTTCTAATATATCACGTCCAATATGGGCGCCACTGCCGTGATCTCCTAAAATAAATCCTAGGGCGGGCACTTGTTTTGCAATGGTAGAGCCATCCCAAAGGGCATGGCAGGTTCCTGTACCTATGGCAGTGATAACAGCTTGTTGATTTTGTGGCGCATGAGCTTTACATGTTCCAAGCATGTCATCACCCAACTCAATGGTACTTGCATTGCCGAATGTTGTTTCGGTCATTGTTTGGATAGTAGGGATTGTTTCAGTTGTAAATCCTGCACCAAATAAATGGACAGACTTTACATCTTCTGGTTTAACGGGCAATTCATCTAGAATGCTTGCTAAAACACTTAACTCTTTTTGAAAGGGGTTAAAGCCCTCAGCTGTTTTGAAAATAGGGTCCTTACCATTATGTAGGATGGCAAACTTTGAACCTGTTGCGCCGATATCTGCGATTACTTTTGTCATGGAGTACACTATACAGATTATTTACCATAAAGCAAAGTGTTCTTTGTAAATTTAAATAACGAAGAACATGCAAGTAAGTTTCATCCTAAACCTGACCCAGCGTTTTAATCTTTGCTTTGGGGTGGATTTCGTTTTGGCTCATCACCATGGTTTGAGCGCGGAAACGTTCAATGACTGAGCGCACATAAGGGCGCACATTGGGAGAGGTCAGCAAGACAGGTGTTTCACCTTCTTTACCAAAATCTTCATAGATTTGACGAACAAGGGTGATGAAATCCTGTAATTGTGTGGGTGCCATGGCGAGTTGTTTATCTTCACCATCAACACCAATGAGAGCTTCACTAAAGGCTTGCTCCCATTCGGGGGATAGAGTGATAAGCGGGACAAAGCCACTGACATTGGTGTTCTGGTCACAAATTTGACGTGCCAAACGCGAGCGCACATGCTCCGTAATATAAGCAACATTTTTGGTGTATACACTAGCCTCGGCGATACCTTCTAATATTGTTGGCAGGTCGCGTACCGACACACGTTCGGACACAAGGTTTTGCAAGATACGTTGCAGACCGCCAATGGTGATTTGCCCTGGTATAACGTCCGCCACTAACTTTTGATATTCTGGTGCAATTTCATCCAGCAGTTTTTGCGGTTCGGCGTATGACAGCAATTCTGACATATTGTCTTTGACGATCTCGGTAATATGGGTGGTGATAACGGTCGGTGCATCAACAACGGTGTAGCCTTTGAAGTTGGCTTCTTCGCGGTGCTGTTCATCAATCCACATAGCAGGTAAGCCAAAGGTTGGCTCTGTCGTGGTTTCACCAGGCAGGGCAATCGCCGCACCTGTTGGGTCCATACACATCAACATCCCGGGGCGGACATCACCGCGTCCGCTTTCAATTTCTTTGATGCGGACAATATAAGTGTTGGCGGGGAGTTGAAGGTTATCTTGAATACGCACCGCAGGAAGCACATAGCCCATATCTTCGGCGAGCTGACGGCGCAGGCCTTTAATTTGGTCGGTGACTTTGTTAGAGCCTTCACCTTGGACAAGGGGGAGAAGGCCATAGCCGAGCTCAAGCCTGATAATATCCATGGCAAGAGCCTTTGAAATAGGTTCTTCAGCAACAGGGGCTGGCGCACCATCGGGGCCAACGGCGCCCGCACCACCTGTCGTACTATTTTCAATTTGAAGTAATTCTTCTTTGGCTTCGTTTTTACGCCATGCGAGGTAAGCCAAACCACCAAAGGTAACGGCCAAAAGACCGAAAGGCGTAAGCGGTACGCCAGGGACAAGACCAAGGGTGAGCATTAAAACCGCACTCATTGCGATGGCTTTTGGATGTTTACTAAATTGGAAGAGGAGCGCTTTATCTGCTGCGCCTTCAACTCCCGCTTTGGAGACCAATAAACCTGCACCGATAGAGATAATCAAGGCTGGAATTTGACTAACCAAGCCATCACCAATGGTGAGGATGGTATAGGTACTGGCCGCATCGGCCATGGTCATCCCTTGTTGCGCCGTACCGATGACAATACCGCCAATGATGTTGATGAACACAATCAGAAGTCCTGCAATGGCATCCCCACGGACAAATTTACTTGCCCCATCCATGGCTCCAAAGAAATTACTTTCTTGTTCTAATTCTTTTCGTTTGTTTTTGGCTTCTTCTTCGGTCAGCAAGCCACTGGATAAATCAGAATCAATTGCCATTTGTTTCCCAGGCATCGCGTCCAAGGTAAAGCGTGCTGCAACCTCGGCAATACGCCCCGAACCTTTGGTAATAACCACAAAATTCACAATCACAAGGATGGCAAAAACAATGCCGCCAACGACGTAAGAATCTTGAATAATCAAACCACCGAAAGCTTTAATGACATGCCCTGCAGCGTCTCCGCCTTCATGTCCTTCGCCCAAAATAAGACGGGTTGAGGCGACGTTTAAGCCAAGGCGTAATGATGTGGCAATCAGAAGAACCGTTGGAAATGTTGAAAATTCTAGTGGTTTTTGAATAGATAAAATCAACATCATGATAAAGACACTGAACAAAATCGAAATGGATAAGCCTATATCCAACATCCATGTTGGGATAGGGATGAGCATGAAAACCAAAATTAAAATAATACCAAGCGCCAATACCACGTCACCGCGTAAGATACCGCCAAGCGCACCCCGCATTTGTGATGCGCCTTCGCTACCTTTTAAGGAAGAAGCAAACGAGCCGCGGTTGGAGGGTGGTGGTGTGTCTGACATTAAATGGCTTTTTATTCGTTATCGTAAGGGCTTACAGCTTCTATTGTACTGTTTCGTGGCTTTTCGGTAAACAAGATAAATATTGACATAACTTCAGGGGTGATTTTAAGAGCAAAATTTTTTAACACGGAGAGCACAAAGGACACGGAGTTTTATTATTCAGATGCTGTCATTCCGACCGACTATAAGGAGTGGAGGAATCTTGTCTTTATCAACAAATTAAAGATCCCTCGGCGTTGCTCGGGATGACATGGCTTTTTATATTCGCGTTTATTTGTAACGAGGGACGAAATTTTAAAGATTTTTTATAATAATGATTCTTCGTATCTTTGAATCTTCGTTACATTTTTCATTCATGTTTATTAGTGGTTTAAAAAAACGTTATCCCGCCTTGGGTATATCAACCCCATCGTCTTTATATTGGTTGAGTTTGTTACGAAGTGTGCGGATAGAAATGCCGAGGATTTTTGCCGCATGCGTACGGTTGCCTAAACAATGATCGAGTGTATTGACGATCATATCGCGCTCCACTTCGGAAATTGTTTTACCAATTAAGTTTTCAACGCCCTCTTTATTTTCGAGCGCATTTTCGATTGTAGGCGTGCCGTCACCTTCCGCTTCACTGTCACCAGCAGAGCCAACCCCTGTTGGATCGGGCGCTTGTGCAGGGGCGGCGGCGCTTGCGCCTGTACCTTGGTTAAATTCACTTTCAGATAGGAAAATCGCTTCGTGTTCAATCTCAGTTTCGGCGGACATTAATATGGCGCGATGCATGGTGTTTTCCAGCTCACGAATATTGCCGCGCCAGCCATAAGATTGCAGTTTATCTGCGGCCAGCTTTGAGATGTCTTTGCTTTCAATACCGTTGGCTTCGGCGAATTTTGCAACGAAGAATTTGGCCAATTCCAAAATATCGGCAGGGCGTTCACGCAAAGCAGGCAGGCGAATATTCACCACGTTGAGGCGGAAATATAAATCTTCGCGAAACTCACCTTTTGAAACAGATTTTTCAAGATCACGGTTTGAGGTGGCGATGATACGTGTGTCAACTTTGACTTCATCGTTTGATCCAATACGTGTGACTTTCTTTTCTTGGATAGCGCGGAGCAATTTTGCTTGGAGCAAAGGATGCATCTCAGAAACTTCATCAAGTAAAATCGTACCGCCATTGGCCTCTTCAAATTTTCCAATACGGCGGGCATTTGCGCCCGTAAATGCGCCTTTTTCATGACCAAAAAGTTCAGATTCAAGTAAGTTTTCAGGGATGGCCGCACAATTTACGGCTATGAAAGGCCCTTCTTTACGCTTTGATTTACGGTGAATGAAGCTCGACATGACTTCCTTACCCGTACCAGATTCCCCCGTGATAAGAACGGTTGCTTCAGAAGGTGCAATCTTTTCTGCCAATTGCATGACGTTTTTCATCGCAGGGTCACTGGCGATCATGGTGTTTGTTTCTTCAGTCACGGCTTCTAAAACTGCCGCGATCAGTTCCGCATCAGGTGGGAGAGGGACGTATTCTTTTGCGCCCGCTTGGATGGCTTTGACCGCATCACGCGCATCAGTGCCGATACCGCAAGCGACAACAGGAACGTGGATACGTTCAGCTTCTAAATCTTCGATAAGCTTGCTGATTTTTTGTTTGACGTCACACATAACAACGTCGGCACCTTTACCATTACGCAAAGCACCCAAGGTCTCTTCGATATCTTCGCAATGGATAACTTTTGCCCCGCGTTGCAGCGCAATTTTACCTGCGGCGGAAATATGTCCTTCAAGTTGGCCAACAATCATTAATCTCATTTTTTATTCTCTTACTCTAATCAAAATATTGAATTTGGTCGCGTGGTGGTAATTCACTGTTTAATAACATTTCTAAACGGCGTGGGTTATCTTGTCTTGCAATGGATGACATTGTAATCATCGCTAAAGATCGCAACATCGCTTCTTCGTTTGAGTTCCGCTCCAGCTTTGCCGCCATTGGGGCAAGGACGGCTGTTCCCAAGATGGCCCCATAAAATGTTGTCAATAAAGCCACCGCCATCGCAGGGCCAATGCTTTCAGGGTCCTGTAAATTGGCGAGCATTTGTACCAAACCGATTAATGTTCCAATCAAACCCATGGCAGGGGAGATTTCTGCACCACGGCGTAAAATGTTGGCAGAGCGTCTGTGACGTTCAACAAGGGCATCAATATCTTGTGCCAAGATACGTTCAATATCAGCGATGTCATATCCGTCGGTTACAATCTGTGCAGCTTTATATAAAAAAGGATCTTTCTTGAGTTCGCCTTCAATACTGGCGAGTGCCAAAATTCCACGCTTTTTTGCCAATACAGCAATGTCTAATAATTGCTTTGCGCGTAAAGAGGATGAATGGCTTTTCCTAAAGAGGGAGTTACCAATAACTTTTCCTGCATTGCTCATTTCTTCCCAAGAAAAAGAAATGCTGGTCACGGTGATTGTCCCTAAAATAACAATCAAGAAAGAGGGGATGTTAAAGAAATTGGCGTCACTTTTACCAATAAGAATAGCCACCGCGATAAGGGTGAAGGTTAATACCAAGCCAAACACCGTTGTTAAATCCAAAGAGACTTTGGAAGAGTTAATGCGGACAGCATTGTCATCAGTGGTTGTGTTATCGCTCATAATCTATCGCTATATTAGCTTTTGTCAGATTTTACAATTTCAGTCATTGTGACGCCAAGCTTATCTTCAACCACGACAACTTCGCCACGTGCCACAAGGCGGTTATTGACGTAGATATCGATGGCTTCGCCAACTTTTCTATCGAGCTCAACAACTGCGCCACGACCAAGTTTCAATAACTGGCTGACTTGCATACTAGATCGACCAAGAACAGCAGAAATTTGGACAGGAATATCATAAATAGCGGTCACGTCATTGGCCATGGCTTCACCCATGTCCCAATCCTTTTCTTTGGCAACGGCCATCGAGTCAGATTCCATTTCATTATATTTGACGCCTGAATTTTCTGTTGCCGGTGTTTCAGCGGTTTTAGCTGGTTTTTTATCATCATCAGTCATGTTCTTGTTCTCCGTCTTCTCCATTTTGGGGGTCTGATGCTTTTATTTCAGTAGAATCAGAGTTTTCCTCTTCTTTTATAGCATTATTTTGCGTTTCAGTAAGCGCAGAGTTGTCTTTAGATAGGACTTGTTCAACTAAAAGTGCCTCAATGGCCTCTTTAATGGCTTGAGCGGTCTTTTTTGGCTCTCTTATCATGCCGCCATCTTGCCAATTGATCTGGCAAGCGCCTGTTTCTATTGTGCTGTCAGCGACGATTTTATAGCTTGGTGCGCTGTCTTTATCTGTCCATACCGTGTCGATATAGCTTTCAATGTCGGCGGCGCTATCAGGATGTACATCAACGCGAATTTCAGATTGCTCACTTTGGCTTTTTAGGACGGGAGAGAGGGCATCTTTTAAAGCCTCTTGCCCTAAGCGAGAGTTTAAAGATGGCGCAAGAAGCGATATGACTTCAAGGCTGAGTTTTAAAGCTTCTTCTTCATATTGTTTTTCCCGATACATTTCGGCGGCGAATAAAGAAGAAAAACTTTCGGCGATGGTTTTTAAGGATTCACTTAAAGATTGCTCTCTTGTTTTACGTTCTTCGGAATGACCTTCTTGCAGACCTTGAGAATGGGCGATGGCCTTTGCCGCTTCTAGATCATCTTCGCTGAATGTTGGGGGTGGGGGCGTAAGATCAATATCTTCTTCAATAATGTCATCAATATCTTCTTCAACAACATCAAAATTGTTCAGATCAAATAAAAATTTATTTTTCTTTTGTGGTGGTTTTTGGTTCAAATTATTGATGTCTTTATTCATTGATTTCTAATAGATAAGCTCGTCTTCTTCGGCACCCGAGGCGATGGTAATCTCTCCACGTGCTTCTAATTCTTTGGCGATGCCAACGATATATTGTTGAGATTCTTCAACATCTTTCAAGCGGACAGGTCCCATAGCGGACATATCTTCTTTCATAATTTTCGCTGCACGTTCGGACATATTAGAAAAGAACATATCGCGGATTGTTTCTGTCGCGCCTTTTAAGGCTGTGGGCATTTTTTCTTTATCACAAGCACGGATTAATGTTTGGATAGAGGCGGGATCTAAACCTTGTAAATCATCAAAGGTGAACATCAGGCTACGGATTTTTTCGGCACTTTCAGGGACTGTTTTTTCAAGTAAATCCATGAAGTTTTGTTCGGCGGTACGGTCAAAATTGTTGAAAATATTCGCCATGACTTCGTGGGAATCGTGACGGGCGGTACGGGCAAGGTTGGACATGAACTCTGTCCGTAAGGTGCGCTCTACATCATCCAAGACATCGCGCTGCACGGCTTCCATACGAAGCATGCGGTGAATAACCTCTAAGGCAAAATTATCAGGTAATAAAGATAGAACGCGCGCCGCATGATCGGTAGATATCTTTGACATCACAACGGCGACAGTTTGCGGATATTCTTTTTGTAGAAAATTAGCGAGGATATCTTCGTTTACATTGGTCAGCTTTTCCCACATGGTACGTCCAGCAGGGCCACGGATTTCTTCCATGATGCTTTCAATTTTATCAGGACTCATTCCTGCTTTAGCTAAAAGCCGCTCGGTACTATCTTGTGTTCCGATAAGCGAGCTTGCGCCGCTCATCTGTTCGGCAAAATCAACGAATAAGCGTTCAACAACATTGGCATCAATCCGTCCTAAGGTTGCCATGGTTTGGGAGAGTTCTAAAATCTCCTCATCATCCATATGTTCAAAAATCTTAGCGGTGTAATCTTCTCCCAAAGCCAACATAAAGATAGCGGCTTTTTCGGTTCCCGTTAAGGTCTTATAATCTTCACGAACACGCATTGACATAGATTTAGATTACTCCTCTGACATCCAGTTACGAATAACCGATACGGTTTCACTCGGATAATTTTCAACAATGTCTTCAATTTTCTTAACTGAGGACGCTTTAACTTTTCCTTGGATAGATTGCATATCAATCATTTCATCGTCACCGGCTTCATCCATAAGCTGAGAAGGTTCAAAGCCGTCGGCATTTGGCCCTTCAAGAGCAGGCTTGGCTTTTCCGCTCGTTAAAAGTTCTGCTTCCAACTCATCTTCGGCAGATTTCTTTTCGTCTTCTGTGGCTAAAAGTTTTCCAACCATGGGCTGAATAACAAGAAGCAGAACCAAGATAATCATGATGGCTAAGGTAATAATTTCTGCGGCGTCCAATAATTTATCTTTATTAAATCCAAACAGCGTATTGTCGTATGGTGTGTCCGAGGTTTCAATTTCGGCAAACTGCATATTAACAACTTCAAGGCTGTCACCACGGTTGGCATCATACCCAATGGCAGAACGGACAAGGGCGGCGATCTGGTCTAGCTCTTGATCGGTACGCGCCTCGTATGTTTCATTGCCTTCGGCATCTTTGATGTATTTACCATCTACCAGAACCGCAACGGACAGGCGTTTAACCTCACCAGATTCACGAACCATGCTGCGTGTCGTACGGCTGATTTCATAGTTTGTTGTTTCTTCTAAACGATTGGATTCTAAGCTGGGCGCTTCGTCAAAGAACAAGTCATTTCCTGCCGCAGGTAAGTTATTTTCGATAGAAACATTTTTCTCATTGGCGTCACGTTCCGTATTGTTTTCTTCAATGGTTTGAACTGAACGGGCGACTTGCGTTTCAGGATCAAATAATTCTTCATTGGTGCTGACACGGTCAAAGTTAAGGTCGGCGGAAACAGTCGCACGGACATTACCGTAACCAACTGTACGGCCAACAAGGTCTTCAACGGCGCGGGTTAATCTTTGTTCATATTTGATGCGCGCTTCATCGGCCTTCACGCTGGCTTGGTCTTCGCTGCTTTCATCACCACGGGCGAGTAATTTACCTGATTGGTCAATTAAGGAAACTTTACTTGGTTTTAAATCAGGCACGGCAGAAGCGACAAGCGATTGAATCGCCAAAATTTGATCGTTGCTTAATTGCGCACCTGGACGCATACCAAGTGCAACACTGGCTGTCGCAACACGGCTTTGGCGGCTGAATAATTGACGTTCTGGAAAGACGATGTGAACACGCGCGCTTCGTACAGGGTCAAGCGCACTAATGGTTCGTGACAATTCACCCTCAAGCGCGCGGACTTTGTTGAGGTTGATGATGTCGTTCGTTGTACCAAATCCTGATTTTTGATCGAATAGTTCATACCCTAATGATCCACCGTTGGGCAGTCCCGCTTCGGCGAGTAACATGCGTGAGCGTCCAACTTCCGTATCTTGAACGGTGACACGTGAACCATCATTGGAGACGGTGTATTTGATTTGATTTTCTTCTAACTTTGCGGCGATGGCCGTTGAATCTGATGTCGCTAAATCACTGTAAAGAAGTGAATAGTTAGGCGCACTGACCCGTAAAGAAACAAAAATAAAAAAAGTAAGTAGGGCAAATAATATACCACCCATGATGGCTAAACGTGTCGGACCTAATTGTTTTAATGTTTCCAAGAAACTGTTCACGAGCGCTAACTTTCTTTTTTTATAGTTATGGAACAGGTAAAAAACGGAAATTTCCATGAAAGGGGGAGGGTTTTTCACCAAATATATAATAATAACAAAACTCTACATCTTTTATTATACCCTTTTTTAAGAGGAATGCCTATATATTCATTCGTTCTTTTTTTGGTGATTCTTCGACCTTACGGTAAATCTTGTGAGCTTAAGGATGTTGATGAAGTGTTTTACAGAGGAAGACGTTTAGCAATTAACTTTTTATTAATAAAATCATAATGTTACGTAGTTTTCCTAATGAATAAATTTTTCTGTTTTATTGCTGATTCTTGATATAAAAAACTTGACATCTATATGAATATTGTTGTATTATGATAATAGGGTGAAGTGTATTTTATACGCTTCAAAAAACAATAAGGGAGGCTCCAATGCTTGAAGCCGTAAATTCAGTGTTATCGAACGCGCCTGCAACACGTGGTGTTGCTGAGCAGCAGTCATCAGCTACGCGCGCTCCCGCTGTAAACCCGAGGGGAAACCAAGAGGTTGTCGCAGGACGTGCTCCGTTCGTTAGTCCAGCTATTTCTATTGATAGAGAATCAAGTAGAGCGATTATTCAGATCCGTGATTCGGATACGGGTGATGTTGTGCGTCAGTTCCCGACAGAAGGTCAGTTGAAGGCCTATCGTCAGGCACAAGAGTTTTCTGAAAGACAAAAGGCGCAAGCTGATAGTCAAGTTCGTGAGGCAACAGGTTCGTCAGCGTCCTCAGTATCTAGTGAAGTTAACGCATCAGCATTGCAGGCGACGGCTGAAGTGTCAGCACCAGCACCAACATCGGTTGAAACGCAAGCTTAATCTTTTATCACGCAGATGTTTCTAAAGGGCCATCATCAGTAGATGGCTTTTTTATTGCCTCTTGTTCATTGTCTTCGTTGTTTTCGGATGTTTGGTCTGCAGCTTGTTCTTGCTGAGACATAAGGCCAGCGGCGATTTCTCGGTTGATGTTAATAAGCACATCAAGTTTCTTTTTATCTGGCGCGCTTAATACGTCGATCTCACGCTTGAATACAAAATTGGCTAAGTTAATGATATTGGAGCGTAAATCGTTTGGACGATCACCCTCTTTATTCTCCAATGCTGTATCGTAAAACATCATCCAGATTTGCCTGTTATATTTTAACGTTTCTTCCAGAACTTCGGGGGAGGTATTTTCCCAATCATTCTGGATGTCTGTTAAAAACTTAGCTGATTTTATCAGGACATGCGCCTCAAGCTCACGCTGATCTGGCGTGTTTTTTTGAATGTTGCTGCCATATAAATCTGCCGCGGCGGCGTGTTGATTATTGGTGTAAGGGTTATCCTGCTGTGGCATGCTCGATTAAATCCTTTTCTAATTCAATAAGTTCTTTGGCTTCTTTTAATGCTTTGTAATATGTGCCTTCAATGATTTTTTCATTAATGCTGAGGAACATGAATGAAAGTTTGGGGGCGGCATGTTGAATTTCTTTGATTGTTTCAAAATATTTATCGTGATAGGTGCCTGGGTTACGCGCCAAATACATACATTGAATAAGAAAGTAAGATTTTTTGCACGGTGTATCGGCATCTTCTTCTTTCATCACGTCTTTTTCCCGTAGGATAGGCGTGTCGCCAGATATTTGTAAGCGTGAGCGATGTGAATCATTTGTGATGACGGCTTCACCAATAAGTATTTTTTCGCCAGGTTTGAGGTCAATTACGAGAGCCATGGATTTCTTCCTTTTTGCTGTTTATGTTGTGACATTCTTCACTTTTTCATGTGTGATTATCTATATGTAGAATAATACACCTTTAATATTATAATATAGTATTACTGACAAAAGGTTAAGATTTTTTATTTCTATGTACAAATGATGATCTCTGAACATAAAAAAACCGACGAAATAATCGCCGGTTTTTATTTGTTAGGCTTGCCACCCTTTTGATTTTTCTAACCGTGAACCGGTTCTTTTTGTCTTTTAAAAAGAACGAAAAAGAATAAACCACCTTCCCACAAAAATATAGAAAACGGGAAGGTGACCATTGTTATTAGAATAATCGTAGGACAGATTGTTGTGACTGTGCAGCCAATGACAATGATGTTGTTCCCAACGCTTGTCTTGTTTGTAGAGCCAAGAGGTTTGCACCTTCTTCGTTCTGATCTGCAACAACCAAATCATCTGCGCCAGATTGTAGCGTGTTGATTGTTTGTTCAGTAAAGTCACGACGGAATTGAACGATAGACAAGTCATTCGCAATAGACTGACCAAAGTTTCTAACGTCTCCAACGGCGTCACGTACCTGATTAATAGCATCTGATACACTTGCTGCATTTGTGAAGTTACCTTCTTCTAGACCTAAGCCAAGGGCTGTAAAGTCTACACCTTCTGTTTGAAGCGTGTTGTCACGATCTTCGTTAAAGAAAGTTGTTAGGTTATCACCTGCAAGAAGGTTTACGCCACGGAAGTTTGAATCTTCAACAAGTGAATCAATTTGTTCACGAACGTTATTGAAGTCTTCTTCAAACTGATCAACATCTGGGTTCACACCATCAAAAGTGAAGAACTCACTGGCATTGTTACCACCAAGGGCAACATCAGCGGCACCGCCACCAAAGCCAAAGTTTGTTGTTGATGCTGCGTTATCATTGAACTGTAACTCAACCTGACCAACAGTTTCATCAAATTGGATTTCAATTTGACCTGATGTCGTGTTAAAAGACGCTTCAACTTCACTAATACCTGAGTTGTTGATACGGTCAATAACATCTTGGATAGTGTCTGCGCCAGTCACTTGACCAAGATCGGTTGTTTCACCATCAATGGTTAATTGAATGTTGATGTCATCACCAGCGGCTGTTAAGAATCCAGCGCCAGTACCTGCTGTTGCGTCTAATGTAGCGCTTGCTTCAAACTCACCGCCAACTTGGTCAGCAGCAGAAATACCAGAAAATAATGTGTTCCCAGCTAAAGCTGTACCACCGGCACGGAAAGTTCCTGCACCGTCATCTTCTGCACCAACAATGGTATCAAGACCCAGAGCGGCAAAGCCACCCGTGCTTAACGGTTGTGCTGTTCCAAATGATGTTAGACGGATAGAAGCGTTCTCGTTTAATGAAGCAATTTCAAGTTGACCAGCCTCTGTAACACGTGCTCTTACAACTTCACCAATATCAGATCCTAGACCTGCTCCATTAACTTCAGTGTTAATTGCAGAAATAACATCATCAACATTTTCACCAGCGGCGATTGTAATGTCTAGTGTTGCTTGTGTTCCATCAGATTGCGTTACAGTGACATTAAATGTGTCACCAGCGTTAATAACACCGCCACCTTCAATACCTGTTAGGTCAGGTGTTCCAGTAAGATCAACGTTACCACGTGTTCTTGTGAAGCCTTCTGATGCACGAATTTCTGATTGTGCTTCCAAAGCAATTGATTCAGCTTGGTCTAAAAGTTGACCCAATGTTTCAACACCAGTGTTCGCTTGTTCAATTGTACGAATTGATTGACCAATACCGTCTAATAGACGAGTTAGATCACTTGCACGGTTGTTTAATGATTGTGCTGTGAAAAAGTTTTGAGGATTGTCCAAAGCAGAATTAACTTTAAGACCAGTTGCCAAACGCAATTGAGCCGTATCGATATTTCTTTGAGTGCTTTGAAGCGATAATAGGTTATTCCGCAGGGCGGATGATAGTACGATATCTCCAGACATCTTGTTTCTCCTTTACTAGGTTTATATTTTGCATACTGCAATTCGAACCAATACTTGCTCCGAATATATTAATGATACAACACTAATTATTAATACCAAGTTAACGATACCATAATGGCGGTTAGATATAGTAGAATAATTAAAGTTATAAAGAATTTAAGCCCCCGATTGGCGACTTAGGAAGCTTAACGATACCATAGATAAGTATATCTCAAAAGGATAAAATGGAGGAAAAGAGGGCAAAAAGAACCTCAGGTAACTTTTAAGGGCTACCTGAGGCGTAAATTGCTAAGATCGTCTAGTTGTTACGATATTCTATCGTAGTCTCAGCAAGTCTTCTGTCATCTGATCAACTGTTGTAATCACCCGTGTGTTGGCTGAATACGCCCGTTGTGTCACGATAAGCTTTGTAAACTCATCGGCCAGATCCACATTCGATTGTTCAATCGCTGCAGTTTCTAGGAAACCTGCTCCTGATACGCCCGCTTCTTGTAGAAGGGGTGACCCACTTTCCGCACTTTCAACGTAAGATGTTGTTGAAATCTCTTGTAAGTTTGTTGTGCTTGGGAAGGTTACGATTGGTAATTTGTACAGTCTTGAAAGCGTACCGTTTGAAAATCTTGCATTCACAAAACCTTCACGGTCAATTTCAACACCTGTTCTTAAGCCAAGCTCTGAGCCGTTTTGACTGGCAACGCTGACGTTATAAAGGCCAGAGAACTGTGTAAGACCATCAATATTGATGTTAAGAGTTTGAGCTTCTGAACCGTTACCCCAATCAACATTACGAAGTTCAATGTCGGTGTTACCGTCTAAGTCGGCTCTAGCATTGATTGTACCGTCGCTGTTAAAGTTTAATAAACCTTGTACCAGTGGCTCTGCTGTGTTTGGTCCCACAACATTAACCTGCCACCAACCACGCGAGTTATATGCGGGTGATGTTGGGTCGACGAATGGGTCAACAGCTGTTTCTGGTAGAACAGGGTTTGTAAATGGTGGTGCAATATCCGTATTATCCTGCGGTAATGTACCAGATGGTGTGATTGACAAAGCGCCAAGGTCAAACCCTAAGATATTAAGTGGGCCACCTGTACCATCGGCTAAATCAAGCGTATGAGCAGGGTTAACCGCAGAGATTACAAGCTGTCCTTCTGGGTCGATATAGGCTTCAGCTTGTTGTATGCCGCCACCATCAACGATAGAGTTGATTTGCTGAATAACATCATTAACGGTTGTTGTTGCCGTAATGTTAATCGTTGTAGCTGCACCATCCACAGTGATGCTGAAATCTGATGGATCAGCGATTGTGTAAGGTGCCTGACTTAGTATGTCTGCTTCTTCAATATCTGATACGCCAGAAGCAATCGTTGCTTGTGGACCGTAAACTTTGATGAATTCAAAAGTAATATCCTGTGCAGAACCAAGTGAGTCATACACACGTAAGGTTCTTGAGTAATCAACATCAGATGTTGGGAAGGGAACAACCTGATCTTCGATTTCAGGTGTTAAAGGATCATCCGCAACATAGTTGACTGAACGTGCTGTTTCATCCGCATCAAGGTTCAAGCCAAGTGTTCCTTCTGTCGTGATGCGAGATTGACCAGCGGCCAAACTAACATCGACAGGGACAAGTGAACTTACATCTGGGTTGAAGATTGTTGTACCTGATGGGTTGTTTGGATCTTGATCACCAATATCAACAGGCCAGCCATAAAGGAACTGACCAGCAGAGTTTTGCAAGATACCATTTTCATCTTCGTTGAATTGACCGTTTCTTGTGAATTTAAAGTCACCTTCAACATCAAGTGTGTTTTCAGAACGAACCGTAAAGAAACCATCGCCAGCAATCGCAACATCTAATGTTGATCCTGTTTGAGCAATTTGTCCTTGTTGGTCAACTTGTTGTAATCTGTTGACTGTTACGGCACCTGGTGAATATCTGGCAGATGCTGATTCAACCGTTACGAGCGCAGCAAAGGCGGCTTCTGAACGTTTAAATCCTGTTGTGTTTACGTTAGCGATATTGTTTGAAATGATCGCAGTTGATTGAGACTGGGCACTTAAGCCCGAGACTGCTGTATATAAAGATCCGAATAAGCTCATTGTTACCTCCTGAAAGTGTTAAAGCTAAAAAATATTGTTTGTGTTTTATGTTGTTGTTTGTTGTTAAAATTAAAGATGTTTGGTGCCGGTCTAAGTGGCTGATCCATTGGCGCCTCCATCTTCTTCGTCGCTGCTTGCGACTTGTTCATTTTCTGGTTCAACCGCACTTAAAATCTGTTCAACAGGGACGGCACGGTCACCAACTAAGGCAAAGGCAACCCCGTTTTGTTGCTCAACACCTCTAACGCGGGATTGAACGACGGTTGTTGTGTCGATTACATTTTCATTGGCATCAAGAGCATCAATACGAACGGTGTATGTTCCTGTTGGAACAACATTGTTGACAAGGTCACGCCCATTCCATTCGAAGACGTGTGCGCCAATACTGGTTTCTGCTTCACCATTGAAAACAAGGCCGCCACTTTCATCGAAAATACTAATTCTTGAAACATCCGCTGTTCCATCAAGAGAGTAGCGGATTGTAGAGTTCTCACCTTCTTCATGTGGTACTTCAGCGCTTACATACGTGATGTCTAAACCGACATAGCCAAGGGCAGATGTTGATGAGCTTCCAATTTGTAAGGCTAATAAATCATCAAGTTTTGAGTTTGTGCTGATGCTTTGCTCAACTTGGGTAAATTGTACCAATTGGTCTGTGAATTCTTTTGAATCAAGAGGGCTTAAGGGATCTTGGTTTTGCAACTGAGTTGTCAATAACGTCAGGAACTGGGTAAAATCTTCCGCTAAGGTGGCACCTTGTTCTTGCGTTTGTGCCGCCTGTTGTAGCAATCCTGTTGTTGTTATATCTGAAACCATTTTATTCTCCTGCTTAAGTCCTGTTAAGCGATTATGTTGTAGTGAACATGTCCTGTTTCGGGGTCTACGTCCCAGTCCATGGTGGTTAAAATTATTTCTTCTTCTTCCTCTGTAGAATGCTTTGCATTATCCGTGCCAGTTTGGCCGTTTTCGCGTCCATCACTGCCAAAACCGTAATTTTCTTCGGCTAATTCGTAATTTAAGGCGTCAGAACCCGTTTCTAAGCCTGCATCTTGAAGTGCGCGCTCTAGGGCGGCGGCATCACGTTGTAGCATTTGGTAGGTTTCTGGCTTTTCAACAACCAGATGGGCCTTGACTTGGTTTTCGGCACCAAATTCTAAGCGAATTTCAACACGCCCTAGCTCAGCAGGGTCAAGTTGCAGTGTAATGTTGTGCGTATTGCCGCTTTGTGCAGATTTTGTAATCTGTGCGGCAACAGTTGCCGTGGCAGGGTGTGATTGCCCCGCGGATTGTGTGCTTGTGCTGATTAAGTGTGCGGCTTGGATTGTTTGTGTGAAGGGTGTGCCACTTTGGATATCAAAACCTAGAGCATCGCTTAAGGCTGTTTGTGATAGATAGGTTTCACTCCATTGTGTTGGTAAAAATAAATCACCTAAGATGGCCACTTTAGGGATGGCATTATTGGCGGATAAATTTGTTGCCTGTAATTGCGCCGTTGAATTTTTAATCTCAACGGCATTGTTCTGCGTCTTACCAAATAATTCTTGGAAGTCGGCATTGCTTAAAGCTTGGGGAAGTGGGGTCAACCCATCTTCTGGCAGTATTGTTGTGTCGCCAACGGCTGTTGATTGTATGGCTGTGTTTGATCCTGCGGCTGGGGCGGCAATCGGTGCAATTTTATTGGGCGTGATTGAATTAACCAAAGCCTGAATGTCAAAGTTGCGAATATTGCCAGTTGTCTGTGATGCAGTGCCAGTATGTTGTTGCGCCGTTGCGATATTGTTTGCAATGTTATGAGCCAAGGCGATGTTTTGTATTAAAGCATCATCTTCTTGCTTTTGTTCTTGTAACACATCAGCATTTTCATCAAGTCTTTCTTGTGCGTTTTCTTGTGTTTTTTGTATCAATTCAGCAAGAGAGTTTATGCGGGCGAATTCATGGTCTTCATCACCAGGGGCGGGGATAATGTTACCCACACCTGCGACCAAATCTTCAACGGTTAATTCACGCCCTAATCTTGATTCAACATCTTCGATACGGTCTGTGATGTTGGTTAGTTGCGCTGGGTTTAACCCTGTCGCGATAAGAAGTTTAAAAGGAGCATTTTCATCAGAAAAGTTTCCACTACGAAAAGCATCTAAACCAGACTCTAGTTTTTCTAAACGTTTATTTAAGCGTGATACCAAGTCTTCAATGTTGGCTTCATTATTGGCCTCTTGTGGTAGGCCGCTTGTAAGGTGGTTGATTAATTTTGTGAGTTGCTCAAGACGGTTATTTTGTGTTTTGACAATCTCTTCGATTTTTAAATCTGTTAGTTTTTCATCTAAGCCTTTTTCAGCATCTTGACCTAATAAGGCCAATTGAAGAAGCGCCAAGTCAACTTTTTCTGTTTTGACGCCATCGTTATTTTCAAGCCCTGTTTCTAGGTTTTGATTGCTGGCACCTGCTTTTATTTCTTCTGTCTCTGCTTCAAGGTTACCAAGAATGGCTTCTAAGAAATTTAAATTACCTAAAGCACCAGATCCGGCGTTACCAAAAAGTGGGTTGTTACCACCAGATAGAGGGCCGTTTGATTCTGTTTGAACAATTTGTGTTCCGAATATGCTTAAATCCATTTTGTCTTGCTCCTAAAAAATTCTTTTTATTTTTGTTCTTGTTGTTACGCAGATTCACTGACACCAATTGTGCCGTTGGTGGCGGATTGTAATCTCCCCGTTGCACCGTAAACAAATTGACGATCTTTCTTTGCTGTTTCGCGTGCCGCTTCCATGATGCGGTCACCTAAACGTTTCATGCCGTTTTTCATGCGGTTAAGCGCAGCATGGTTGTCATAGGCGGTTTCAGCGAATTCATTACGCATTTTTTCTAGACGATCTTTTAATTTTGGGTCAGCATTTTTAAGCTCATCTTTACGGTTCATAAGCTGTGCCATGCCTTCTAAATAATCTCTGGCGACTTCTAATTTATTATCCTGAAGTGCCATGAATGTTTTTGTGTCTGTATCTTTTAGAGCTTTTGTTTCTTCAACCATCGCGCTACGCAAAAGATCAATCGTACCCATCATTTCTTCCATGGCTTTGTTTGGGTCACGAGAAAGTTTAATGCTTGGTCTTTGGCTTTGTTGTATGGCTTGTTGTGCTTGCGTTGCTTCGTTTGTGTTATTGTGCATTTATTTGCTCCTCTAAAATATTGTCTAGGGTTTTGTTGTTCTCATTAGCACTGACATAGGCATTGATGTCTGCTGTTGTGCCAGAAG